>JAFASX010000059.1 GCA_019244295.1 Pseudonocardia sp. | reverse complement strand
AGCCAGTAGGTGACTCCGCGTCGTCGTGTCGCTTCGCGGTAGCGGCGGCGGGCGAAGTCGGGGTCGATGGCCAGGATTGCTCGTTGTAGTCGGGCGGCGAGTTGGCGGGTGGTTAATCCTGGGGCTTTGGGTACGAATTCGGCGCACAGGGCGTCGAGCTGTTCGGGTTCTAGCTGGGCACACGACAGTAGTTCGATGAACACGACGGCTTTGGCTTGGTCGATCCGACCGGCCAGCAGCGCGGTGTACACCTGTGGCAGGGTGTCGATCAGCGAGGTGGCGTGGTCGAGTTCCCGGTCGGCGACTGAGGGGGTCCAGGTTAGGGCGGCGGCGATTTCCCCGGCCGCTCGCGCGAACCCCTCGATCACCCCACAGTCATCTGAGGGGATGCACTGGGATACCCGTCGCAGCGAGGCAAACACCAAAGCCTGACTATGCGCCAGCTGCCGGTAGCAGGCTTGCAGCACATCAACAGAGGACTCCGCGGGCACCGCATCGAAAACCAGGGTGCCCAAGACAGCGGCCAACCCGGCACCGGGCGCCAACCCACCCAGCCCACCCAGCCCACCGAGATCACCGAGGCCACCGTCCGTCTGCACGGCTCGACCATACGTTCGACCACCGACAATTCTGGGCCCGGAAGGCCGGTCAACGCCCACCCAGCCTCGATGTGACACAGATCACTCATACGTGTTCGGTGGGTTCAATCCACCGCGAAGACAATCTCGGCGACCCGCAGCCGGCGATACTCACCACAGCACGAGCCAGCACGCCACAAACGTGAACGACACGGACACCGCACCCGACCACGGCGACGGCGACGGCGACGGGCACCGAACCACCCGCACATGATCACTATCGCGACGGTCACCGAAAGCGGTAAGCCAACCCACAACAGGGCCGCCCCGCCACACACCGATCCCACAGCCAACCCACAAAACGCGCCGAGCAATATTTGAGATCACCGAAGACGTCGACGAGCTACTCGCCTTCTACGACTACCTGGCTGGGCACTGGATCCACCTGCGCACCACCAACCCCATCGAGTGGACCTTCGCCACCGTCCCGCACCGCATAGGCCCGGGCTCCCGCGCGGCCGGGCTCGCCATTGCTTGCCTACATGCTCATCGAAGCCGCCCAAGCCCGGCGGCGCACGGTTGGTTAACGCACCACACCTGTAGGTCGGTCCGACTGCGGGGTGTCAACCGCTAGTGTCAGCGACCACCGATCTCGATACTCGCCGTGGCAGGATCGCGTTGTGACCAAACAGAGTTGGGCTGAGGTCGACCACTATTACGTTGATCTTCTGCTGGGCGACGACCCGGTACTCGACGCGGCGCGGGCCGCCAGCGAGACGGCCGGGCTGCCGTCCATCGCGGTCTCCCCCGTACTGGGCAAGATGCTGAGCTTATTGGCCTCCACCCAGGGTGCACGCCGGATCCTCGAGGTGGGCACGCTAGGCGGCTACAGCACGATCTGGCTGGCTCGGGCCCTGCCGTCGGGCGGCAAGCTGATCACGCTGGAATTAGCGGAGAAGCACGCTGACGTAGCCAGAACGAACTTGGAGCGCGCCGGCCTGGACAAGCTGGTCGAGGTGCGGGTCGGGCCGGCATTGGACACCCTCGCGACCTTGGCTGATGAGCACCCCGAGCCGTTCGACCTGGTGTTCATTGACGCCGACAAGGAAAACTACGCGGAATACTTCCGGTGGGCGCTTCGGCTCACCCAACCTGGTGCCCTGATCATCATCGACAATGTGGTGCACGCCGGCGCTGTGCTGGACCAGGGCAACACTGACCCGCGCATCGAGGGGACCCGCCGGCTGGCGGAGCTGGTGGCCGCCTCGCCAACAGTCAGCGCGACTGTCGTGCAAACCGTCGGCGTCAAGGGGCACGACGGTTTCCTGCTCGCCAGGGTCGACGGCTAGCCCGGGGCAAGCTGATCCACCAGTTCTCGCAGCAGGTTCAGCAGTCGTTCCGCAGTCACCGGCGAGATGGTGACGCTGACCCGCCCGTCCGCTGACGGTCGACGCAGCTGCAGATAGGCCCCGGCCGCCGTGTGATGGAAGCCGATCACCCATGGCGCCCGGCGTTCAAAACCTCCCCGGTACCCGGTGGCGCCGACCTGACCCATGCTCTGGATACCAGTGCACATCCTGGCCAGCGAGGACGCATCAGCCGACGCGACACCCCGAGCCACCAGCCGGTCAGCCAACGTCCAGAGGTTGCCGTCACCCGCCGCTTGACAAGCATCGTCGAGCGTGTCGGCTGGGATGTTCACCGAGCGGCCGGGGCCGGGTGTGATCGGCCCGGCCAGTTCGACCAGCGCCGCCGGCACTCTGGCGGCGTCCAGCGCCAACAGTCGGACCACCCCACCTGTCCCGGCCAGCAACATCCCGTCGGCCCCGGCCAAGGCGCCGAGACCGACGAACGCTCCGCCAGCGCCGCTCATCAGCCGGATATCGAGCTGGCATCCGGCCTTGGCGAGCAGCCGCATCGGCCAGGCCAGGTCCGCGACAAGCCCGGCGGAGTCGGCCAACCCCCGGTGCCTCAGCTCAGTCAAGGTGAGCATCTGTAGCCGTTGGCGTTCGGGCAGGCTCGCGCCGAGCGGACGCAGGGCCAATGCGAGCGGCAGATCCCCCAAGCCCAGCGCGTTCCAGCACACCACGAACTCGTCCTGCGAAACGTGAACGGCACGCGACCAATCGGCGATCACGAGATAGCTCCAGACTCGTCGCAGAAACGGTCGCCGGACCGGCGGCCACCAGGCAACCGGTCGTCAGAAAGGCCGAGGACGGCCGGCACGACATCGTCGAACTCGATGGCGAACGGCTCGTCGCTGGCGATAAACACGCTGTTGCGGTGTTCGCGCTCCCGGCCACCGAGGCCACCGGCCACACCGGTTGTCGGCGGTGTGAAACCGGAGTCCGCGGGTCCACGTGGGCCAAACCGCCCCGACGAGCCCGCGCTGAACCCGGCCGAACCGGCATCGGCTCGGCCGCCGGGCGGCACACCAACCGCTGGTGCGCCTGCGCCGCCACCCGCGGTGCTAGCGGCCGTGCCGCGCGGGACAAACCCAGACTTGCCGCTGGCGGCCCTGCTCGGATAGCCGCCAGCGGCACCTGAGGAACCACCGGCTAGCACGATATCGCCGCCGCGACGGCTAGATCCGCCGCTAGCGACAGCCCCGGCCCTAGCCGGGCGGCTAGCAGCGATCGGCGTCGGCGGGTCTCCACCAGATGTAGTCCGATAGCTGATCGGTGCCGGCACGAACCCGCCGCTAATACCCGGCCCGACCGTACCTACAGCCGGCCCCCGGCTCGAGGACATGTCACCCCAACGAACACCTCCAGCGCCAGGACCGGCACCCGCTGGATCGATCGGTGTGAAACCGGCGGCTTCGGTCGGTGGGGCCACACGTTGACCTTCCATGCCGCCGGGCGGACTCGTCCTATCCGGCCAACTCGCGCTATCTGGCCAACTCGCGCTACCCGCGCGGTCAGGCAAACGGTCCGGCGAGGTCGGGCCGACGGACAACGCGGCAGCGTCCGGCAAACCCGTATCACCGGGCCGAACAGAGTCACCACCGGACGGGCCGACGCCACCGGCCGGACCGCTGGCGTTGCCCGTAGCACCCGGGCCCACGATCGAGCGGTCAGACCCGCCGACCGCTCCGGAGACTCTAGCCGAGACAGCACTGACCGAGGCAACATCTCCGTTAACCGCGTCAGCGCCGCCGCCCCCAACCTGAGTACCACCAACCCGCCAGGCCAGCGGCGACGCGGCTGGCTCTACCGAGAATGCGGCGATCGTCGCCCTGGCAGTCGACTCGTAGGCTTTCAACGCGTCGTTCGCGGCCTGGTCAGCCGCCCGAGCCGAGGCCAACCGCTTGCTGTAGTCCGACTGCATCCCAAAGAACTGCCCGAACCCTGAGTCCGCGATTTTCCCGAGGAAGCTGTTCTCCCCAATCTCAATGGGCTTCTGCACGCTGTTCTTGGCGTGGATGAACGAACTGCCATAGGTGTCGACCTGGGCACCACCGGTCTGGCTGTGCTGTCCGACAAGCAAGGCCCACTGCGCGGCTTGGTGCACCGCCCCCGAGACAGCGGTCGCGGCCGAGCCTCGCCAGCTCGCCCCGGAACCGCGCAGCGCTGCATCCAACACACGCCCGGACTCGTCGAACGCGGGCGCCATGGCGCCCAACGCCTGCCCAGCCCGCGACGAACCGGCCACCCCGGGGCCATGCTGCAGCCAGCCGTACTTGACCTCCAGGGGAATCGCCGCGTAGTCCAGCTCTGGTATCTCGTTCATGGCTCTTCCTCGCCGATCCGCGCTACCGCGTCTGAGTACTTGTCTTATCGATCACCGAAGGCCCGGCGGCGGTACCAGGCGGGAACAGCGCCCTCGGCGGATCGGGCGGCCTGGGAAGTACCATCGATCGCAGAGGTTGCGGTAGCGCCTGGACCTCATCCCGCTCCCGCGCCTGCTCCCTCCACAGCGGCCGCAGCCCGCGCAGATACGAATCGAACGATTGTTGAATCTGCTGCTCAGCCTGTCCGTACTCACGCGCGGTCCGCTCCAACTCCAGCCCAGCTTGACTCAGCGCGTCGACATAGCCTTGGCACTGCTGGCGCAACGCGGCGATTTTCTCGTTGAACAAGGGGGCCGCCGCCACCGACACCGGATCGGCGGCGTGCGGCTGCACGGGCAAAGCTCCGTCGTAGCGGACGAGCAGCTGCCCGAGCCGCTCAGTTTCACCCCGCAACGCGTTGCGTACCTGCAGGACATTCGCCGGCGTCACCTGCAGACCCAGCTGATCAAGATCAGCCGCCAGCGACCGGACCACTGGCGACGCATTCTCGGATAGACCACGACTTCCCAACATCTCCACACCGTTCATGCGCGCCACGCTAAGGCCACACAGCGACGACTTTCGGCCGCTTCGACCCAACCGTTTGCGATCGCACACGTCCCAGGGGCGTTTGGTGAGTTCACGATGTTGGTAGTGCGATCTTGGCGATGCCGCGGGTGACGCTGGTCCGCTCAGTACCGGCGATCAGGGCACCACAGCTCCGGGGACACTCACCGAACCCTTGGTCTCGGGGTCGGACGGCGGGCATCCGGTATCGACCGGGCAACCGGTATCGGCTGGGTGATCGGCAGTGCCACTCGCGGCGTGGCGTCAACCGGCGGCGGCGCGGGCAGCGCGAGCATGGTCTTGTCCGGCCGTGGCTGCGGTGGAGAGTCCGACCCCGGATCAGCGGCGGGCAGCCGGACGGTGAACGCGGTTCGCCCCGGCACGCTCTCTGCCTCGATGACGCCGCCATGGGCGGCGACCACGGCGGCTACGATGGCCAGGCCCAGTCCGGTGCTGCCGGCGGCCCGGGAGCGCGAGGAGTCACCTCGCGCGAAACGCCCGAACACGTGCGGCAAAAGAGCCGGCGGTATGCCGGGACCATTGTCGAGCACCGTCAGCACCACTTGGCCGGACCGACGGGTCAGCTCGGCGCGCACCGTGGTCCCGGGCGGGGTGTGTACCCGGGCGTTGGTCATCAGGTTAGCCAGAACCTGGGCGAGCCGGAGCGCGTCACCGGTCACCATCACGGCTTCGTCCGGCAGTGAGAGGGTCCACTTATGTTGCGGGCCGGCCGCGTGCGCGTCGCTGACCGCGTCGACCACCAGCTGCGAAACATCCACCCGGTCGCGGGCCAGCGGGCGCCCCGCGTCCAGCCTTGCCAACAGCAGCATGTCTTCTACTAGCGAGGTCATCCGCTCGGCCTGCGAAGAGATCCGGCGCAGCACATGGGTGATGTCCGGGGACAGCGCCTCGCCGCCTCGGCCGGCGAGTTCGGCGTAACCCCGGATCGCGGCTAGCGGGGTGCGCAACTCGTGGCTGGCATCGGCCAGAAATTGGCGCACCTGCGTCTCGCTGGCCTGCCGAGCGGCCAAAGCGGCCGCCACGTGCTCGATCATCTTGTTGAGCGCGGCACCGACCTGGCCGACCTCGGTACGCGGATCGGTGTCTTCCGGCGGCACCCGATCAGGCAACGCCACCTTTCCTCGATCCAGCCGCAGCTGGGCCACCCGGCTAGCGGTGGCGGCCACCCTACGCAGCGGCCGCAGGTTCAGCCGTACGATGACCGCGCTGGCAATCCCGGCCAAGGCCAGGCCAGCCAGCGCGACCGCCAGATCGATGCGGCCGAGCCGACTCACGATGCTGTTCTGGTCGCCCAACGACAACCCGCTGATCAACAACGTGTGATGGTCCGAGGAATAGGCAGCCATCACCCGGTATTCACCGAACCGGCCGATCGGTCGGTAGTGATGGTGGTTGTCCGGCTGGAGGTCCAGCAGCGAATCGTCCACGCCATGCAGCTGGAAAACCGTCGGTTCCCCGTCCTTGCTGTTCCAGTCGAGCACCCCGGCTTGGCTCACCCGCCCGTCGACGATGAGGGCGCTGAGTGTTCCAAAAGTCTGGCTCTTGGAATCCAGGAAGTTCTCCACAAAGTCTTGTCCGTGGTAATGCGATCCCTGCCGGTCGTATTGCGATGCCGCCCGCGCGGACACCGCCTCGAGCTGCTGATCGAGTTGGTCGGTCAGCTCGTGCTGCAGTAACCCCAGCGAGACGAGTCCGACCCCCATGAAGATCACCGCCATCAGCGCGGTGATCGCGACCACCAGACGGGTCCGCAGTGAAAGACCAGCGGCCCAGCGACGCAGCCGCCTACGCGGCGCTAGCCACGCCAGCCACCTTCGCACCCGTCCCGGACCCGTTCTCACCATCGGTGCTCAGCCCTACTCGGCGGGCCGCAACGCATAACCCGCGCCGCGCATGGTGTGGATCATCGGCGGACGACCGGCGTCGATTTTCTTGCGCAGATAGGAGATGTAGAGCTCAACGACGTTGGACTGACCGCCGAAATCGTAGTTCCACACCCGGTCGAGGATCTGTGCCTTGCTGAGCACCCGGCGGGGGTTGCGCATCAGGTAGCGCAGCAGCTCGAACTCGGTGGCCGTCAGGTTGACCAGGCTATTGCCCCTTCGGACCTCCCGGCTGTCCTCGTCCAGGGTCAGGTCACCGACCACGAGGACGGCATCTGAACGCGCGGACGCACGCCCGGCTCTGCGCATAAGCCCGCGCAGCCGGGCCACCACTTCCTCCAGGCTGAACGGCTTGGACACATAGTCATCTCCACCCGCGGTGAGCCCGGCGATCCGATCCTCCACGGCGTCCTTCGCGGTGAGGAACAGGACCGGGACATCCGGGGACTCCGCGCGAACCCGATTCAGCACCTCGAAACCGTCGATGTCGGGGAGCATGATGTCCAGCACGATGGCATCCGGGCGAAACTCCCTAGCCAGCCGAACGGCGGTCATCCCGTCGCCAGCCGCGCGCACATCCCAGCCCTCATAGCGCAACGCCATCGACAACAGTTCCGTGAGCGTCGCTTCATCGTCGACGACCAGCACGCGCATCGGGCTGCCATCTGCGCGCTTGAGCTGGCCCCGACCACCGTCGGAGCCGGGCGACCGCGAGTTCATGGTGGTCATGGTGCCATCATCGTCTGTCGGAGCCGGACGGACGCTGAGCTTAAACTGTGCCTTTACTGTGAACCGCGAGAGAACCTCGACAGAGACGCTGAATAACACGACCTCGTCACCCTGGGAGGCCCCGCGGCGGCGCGCGCTGGGCAAGCTCGGCTGCGTATTACGAACGCCCCTGAAGCATCCGGCGGATGAGGTGCATAGCGACGTGTGTGGCCTGCTCACGGATGTCCGCGCGGTCGCCGGGCAGTACCGGAGCCGCCTCCCGAACGTCCCCATCCGACGTCGTCACGCACAGACACACGTAACCAACCGGCTTCTCCTTACTGCCGCCGCCCGGACCAGCCACCCCGGTGATCCCCGCTCCTATGTCGGCACTGAACCGCTCCCGAGCTCCATCCGCCATCGCGCGAGCGACTTGGGGCGATACCGCGCCGTGCGCCTCGATCAGCTCGGCAGGCACTCCGAGTAGGTCGGCTTTCGCTTGGTTCGAGTAGGCGACCACACCGCCGGCGACGTACTCCGAGGCACCGGGACGATCGGTCAACCGCCCAGCTAGCAAACCACCGGTGCACGACTCGGCCAGGCCGATGCGATGTCCGGCGAGCAGCCGAGCTACCAGCGCGTCGGTGGACTCGCCGTCCCGGCTGATCAGATAGCGAGCGTGCCGCCGCTCGATCTCGGCCACCAGCTCCTCGGCGGCCCGCGCCGCGCCCGGTGATCCCGGCCGGTAGCGCAAGTCCACCTCCAGCTCGAAGCGCCGCAGACAGGTGGTGACCTCGACCCCGAACTCCTCGACGGACGAGCCCACGTCCCGCAGCGTCTGGGCGATCTCCGACTCGGGCAGCCCGAACATCCGCAGGTGCATCTGCTCGAAGGGCGCGGTGCGCGCGAGGAGGTCATGCACAGGCGCGGCGGCCAGCCCGGCATCCCACATGCGGCGCAGCTCGCCGGGTGGGCCGGGCAGCACCAGCACCACTGGCCCATCAGCCACTTCGACGACCAACCCTGGCGCGGTGCCGACCGGTTCGAGAATGTGCGCGCCGACCGGAACATATGCTTGCTTCCGGTTGGCTGCGGCCAGTGCCTCGCCAGCGAAGCCGGTGCGGGTCGCCCAGCGACGCAGGATGGCCGCGATCCGCTCTTCCAACTTGGGGTCCAGCGCCAACTCGACACCGGCGAAGCCGGCCACCACCTCGGCGGTCACATCGTCCGCCGTGGGCCCGAGTCCACCGCTAGTCACGATCAGCTCGACCCGCTGGTCGGCCAGGAAACGCAGCCCAGCGCGCAGGTCGTCGCGGCGGTCACCGACCACCAGCACATCGGCCACCTCGACACCGAGCGCACCCAGCCGCTGCGCCACCCAGGGACCGTTGCGGTCGTGCACCTGACCGGCCAGCAGCTCGCTACCGGTGACCAAGATGCCTGCTCGGATACCGTCCAAGCCGCCCGCCTCGCTGCCGCTCACGCCCGCCCTCCCGGTCTTGCCCGCCGAGAGTACGCCGAAGGGACAACCCGCCACAGCCGTGTACCCCAGGGGGGTACAGTACTCTGGTGGCGGAGGGAGTGCGGAATGCCAGTGGGACGACGACAATGATCCCCGCCAGATCGGCGAACGCGCCCGTGCGGTTGACCGGCTTCTTGCTCGGCTTGGTCCTGCTATTCGCGGTGGCGTACGCGGCCGGCGGCGCGGTGGGCACCCGCTTCGTGGGAGTAACCACAAGCCCTATTCACCAACACATTCACCAACACGGCGGACCAGGCTCCGCCGCCCAGTCAGTAGGTGGGCTCACTGTGGCTGAGAACGGCTACCAGCTGCGCCGGCTGTCCCCGGACCCGGTCGCCGGCCAGCTCGCGCAGCTGGTCTTCCAGGTGATCGGCCCAAACGGACTGCCGGTCACGTCGTTCGTCAACACCCATGACAAGCCGCTGCATTTGATCATCGCCCGGCGTGACCTCACCGGCTTCCAACACTTGCATCCCGCCCTCGACGCCGGCGGGACGTGGCAAGTGCCGCTGTTGGTCACCTCGGCCGGCGACTACCGCGCGATCACCGAGTTCGTCCCGGACAACCGCACCGACACCCTGGTGCTCGGCATGGACCTGATGGTCTCCGGCGTGTATCGCCCCGTCTCGCTACCCCCGCCAGCCACCGAAACCACCGTCGACGGCTATACGGTGCGGATGCTTGATCGCCCAGTCGCCGGTGAACCCCAACAGCTGCGGTTCACCATCAGCGCGAACGGCACTCCAGTCACCACACTCGAACCGTACCTAGCCGCCTATGGCCACCTGGTCGCGCTGCGCCAGGGCGACCTTGGCTACCTGCACGTTCATCCAGACGGCGGCCCTGGCGTCAGCCCGCCGGGCCCGGAGATCAGCTTCACCGTTGAGCTTCCCTCCGCCGGTAGCTACCGGCTCTACCTGGACTTCGCCCACCACGGCGCGGTGCGCACCGCCGAGTTCACAGTCAATGCTCCGGAGTCGTTGTGAGCACGCCCTTCGCGCCCGGGCGCCCCAGCCAGGCAACCACCTCTCGGATCGAGCTGTCGGTGGGCGGCATGACTTGCGCGTCCTGTGCCGCCCGCATCGAAAAGCGGCTCAACAAACTCGACGGAGTCAACGCAACGGTCAACTACGCCACCGAGAAGGCCATCGCGACCGTCCCGTTCGATCTCGAGCCGCAGCGGTTGATCTCCGAGATCGAGCGCGCTGGCTACACCGCCGCGCTGCCAACACCCCAGCCTGGGTCGGGGTCCGCCACGAGGCCTGGCGACGAACAAGGCGATGTGGAAGCCGTCAGGGCACGAACCCGGTTGTTGCTCACCGCCACCCTCGCCGCTCCGGTGATCCTGCTGGCGATGGTACCGGCATGGCAGTTCACCTACTGGCAGTGGGCCTCGCTCACACTGGCCGCACCGGTAGTGCTCTGGGGCGGTTGGCCCATCCATCGGGCTGCCCTGGCCAATTTGCGACACGGCAGCGCCACCATGGACACCCTGATCTCGATCGGGACGCTGGCCGCGTTCGGGTGGTCGGTGTACGCGCTGTTCCTCGGCACCGCCGGGGTTCCCGGCATGACCCACCCGTTCGTACTGACCCTGGAACGCACCGACGGCGCCGGGGTGATCTACTTGGAAGTCGCGGTCGGGGTAACCACATTTATCCTGGCCGGGCGCTACTTCGAGGCTCGCGCGAAACGCAGCGCGGGCGCGGCGTTGCGGGCACTGCTGGAGCTAGGTGCCAAGGATGTGTCCGTACTCACCGATGCCGGCCGCGAGATCCGATTACCTATTGATGAACTCACGGTGGGGACCAGGTTCGTGGTCCGGCCCGGGGAGAAGATCGCGACCGATGGTGTCGTCGTGGACGGCTCCTCAGCCGTGGACGTCTCGATGCTCACTGGCGAGCCCGTTCCATTAGAAGTCACTGTGGGAACCCCAGTCATAGGTGGTTGCGTGAACTTCGGCGGGAAGCTGGTGATCCGAGCTACCCGCGTGGGCGCCGATACCCAGTTGGCCCAGATGACCCGACTCGTCGAGCGGGCACAGGCCGGCAAAGCCGCTGTCCAACGACTGGCCGACCGGGTATCCGGGGTGTTCGTACCGGTAGTCATCGCGCTCGCTGTGGCTACCCTGGGATTCTGGCTGGGCGTCGGGGCTGGCGCGGGCACCGCCTTCACCGCCGCTGTCGCGGTACTGATCGTCTCCTGCCCGTGCGCGCTCGGGTTGGCCACGCCGACCGCGCTGTTGGTCGGCACCGGCCGGGGAGCGCAGCTCGGCATCCTGATTAAAGGTCCGGAGGTGTTGGAGTCGACACGGCGGGTGGACACTGTGGTGTTGGACAAGACGGGGACCTTGACCACCGGCCGCATGTCGTTGGTTGGTGTCGTAGCCACCGACGGAGAGGACGCCCACGAGGTACTACGGCTGGCGGGGGCGGCCGAGGATGGCTCGCAGCACCCCATCGCGGCCGCCATCATCGCCGGCGCCCGGGCGGCCGACGCCCACTCCGCCGGCCCCCAGCTCTCGGCAACCGACTTCCAGGCGGTCGACGGGCTCGGGGTACGCGCAAGAGTCGACGGCGTCATGGTGTACGTGGGGCGGCCGGCGTTTCTCGCCGAGAACGGCCATCCGCTGCCCGACCCCCTGAGCGCGGCGCTCCAGGCGGCCGAGGCAGCGGGCCGGACCGTGGTCGCGGTGGGCTGGGGCGGGCGGGCTCGAGGCCTGCTGCTTGTCGCCGACCAGGTGAAACCGACCAGCGCCGAAGCGGTCGAGGCCCTGCGCCGGCTCGGTCTGCGCCCAGTGCTGCTCACCGGCGACAACCCGGCCAGCGCGGCAAAAGTCGTGGCTGAACTGGGTATCGACGACGTCGTCGCCGGGGTGCTGCCCGCCGGCAAAGTCGCCGAGATCACCCGGCTGCGCGCGCAGGGCAGGGTCGTCGCCATGGTGGGCGACGGGGTCAACGACGCGGCGGCCTTGGCCAGCGCCGATTTGGGCATCGCGCTGGGCACTGGCAGCGACGTGACGATCGAAGCCAGCGATCTCACCGTGGTGCGCGGTGACCCGCTAGTAGTGCCCGACGCCATCCGGCTCTCCCGCCGCACGCTGGCGGTGATCAAAGGCAACCTGGCCTGGGCGTTCGGGTATAATGTGGCCGCTATACCCCTAGCCGCCACGGGATTCCTCAACCCCATGATCGCCGGCGCCGCGATGGCCCTCAGCTCGGCCTTCGTGGTGTCGAACAGCCTGCGCCTTCGCCGATTCCGCTGATCGGGCTCCTCGACCAGAGCCGGTCGCGGTTCAGCTTGCTTCTAGGTATCGCTCCAGGGCCTCACGGGCTAGGGCGGACAGGCTCTTACCCTCGGCCTCGGCGCGCTCTTCGGCGCGATGAAGGATTTCCTCTGAGACACGGAACTGGACACGCGGCGAGTGCGTGGACCCGCCGGTCAACGATTTGCGGCCTGGAACAAGGTTGCGTCGGCGGATCTCCGCCAGAGTCGGCCGCGCGATCTCCCCGGCGCGTAGCTCGGTCAGCCGGGTGCCGTTGGAGAGCCGGGCCTCCTCGGTGTCGAGGTCAACGTCTTCGGTGGTGACGTCCGGGCCGATGGTGAACTTCTCAGGGTCGATGTTCATCGGTGCCTTCCTTCTGAAAGCAGATCGCTACGGTTGCGATCATCCTGGACCGCGATCACGAGCATCTCGACACCGCAGTCGTCCGGCCCCGGCGTAAGCTAGTTGATCCGGTGCCCGGCACGACGGCAGGCTCGCCAGCGTTCGGGCATTGCCGATTCCGCTGATCAGCCCCCAGACCGCTGCGGGTGCGTTGCGGGTACGCTGCGGCCCGGAGGCGTCAAGGTGCCTGGTGGTCCTCGCGGTCTTCAAAACCGACGTGATCGAGTATCTCGGTCAGGCGGGTTCGATTCCCGTCCGCCTCCGCAAATTAGTCATTGCGCGAACCGCGCCCTCCGGGCTCGTTTCCGCTGGTCGAAGGCCTGCCATTGCCTCGCTCCCGGAGGGTTGCGGCCCCCACGGTCACCTTGACAATCAGCGCCGCAACCAGCGCTTTATACCGATGATCAACAGTACATCACGCTGCTTGAATCTGGGAAGCCGCAACCACCATGACGTGCTGTTGATCACCATTTCAGCGAGGCAGTCAGCCCCAGACGGGAGCGGTTACCACGTCTCCTCCCAGATCACTCGGCTAGTTGAGTTGCGTTGGGTACGTTGATGATTTATCTGGTGGGCGCCGTTGCGACGTTCATAATTGATGGGTGCGTCGCCAGGCCTGCTTCTTGCCCTCCCAGGCGCCGCCACCTTGACCGCCCCCGCGGTGGTTCCCACCTCCCCGGGACTGGTGGCCGGCCATCGCACACCAGCAGCAACCGCCGCCCGTTCTCCTCACACTTGCCGACAAACTGAGAAATAACCGCTCCTCAGCGCTCACCTAATGAGCCACTTTGGTCAACGCGTCCATCAACTCAATTCCCGGCCGCCACAGCACCGGGACCACAGCCGATGCCGATGACCGGCGCCAGCGCAGACGATTTGGTACAGCGCGGTGCCTGGCCATGGCCGCTCCTCGAAGTCATCCTCGTCGTCATCGCCCATTTCTGTGCCGTCATCGACGGTGCCCGACCGGGGCGGCACCACGCAGGGAATCGCGGTTGTCGGTCTCACCAGTAGTAGCCTGGGGTAACAGGACTGCTCAGGGAAGTAGTTCGCGGTCTACAAGCGTCTACAAATGGAATGGGGATGACCGATCTCAGCGCGGCGTTGCGGGCGGCCCGCGAAGCAGCGGGGATCAGCCTCGCCCTGATGGCCACCCGAACCCACTACAGCAAACCCTTGTGGCTTGGGCAAGCGCCAGAAGCCGGGACGACGGAGGAACGCGCCAAGCTTTGGAGGCGGTAGATAACGCCTACGAAGAGCGCACACCAGGAGTGATTGAGCCGGAGTGGGTTTACTGGCTGAATAGGACCGAGATCGATGTGATGGCCGGTCGATGCATGATTGAGCTGGGTAATCCCACAGCGGCGGAACCATTGCTCACCAATGCCATCATATCATACCCCACCGATCACGCGCGGGAAATCGCGTTATATCTGTCCTGGCTTGCTGAGGCGTACCTAAAGGCGGGCACCCTTGATGCCGCGCGACACACTTACCCGGGCGAGCCAAACCGCCAGAGGAATAAACTCCGCACGACTTGACCTTCGCATCAGCCAAGTGAGCAGCCTGCTCCCCGCCAAAAGCTAAGAAACTAACCGGACCAGGGCCTCTGAGAGCACACCACGCAGCCACCTAGGCGATCAAAGAAGGCAGTTGCGCGACCATCAAACGGAGATCCATTGAATACGGTGATCTTGCTGGCTCTGGTAGGGTCGCCTGCTACCTCGCTCACAGCGTGATCTGACCCTACATGTTCCCCGCCTGAATCGCACTGGGTGAACCGGGTGCCGGAATCCCTGGGTTTGAAGCGCTGAGTCACATGAGCATCCCCGATCATGAGACCTGCGTGGAGTTTTCACGGTCAGCCGTCGCCGCGCTCATGGGGAGTTAGCTTGGACAGCATCTCCTACGAACAGGGTACTGCGGTGAAGCTCACGGAACAGGCCGTAACCGCTGATGGCCGCCACAGTTGCCATAACGGGCGGGGTCGACAAGCTGTCCCAGGTAGCGTGCAGCATGACGGCTAAAGCGAACGTGAGCACGAACCTTAAGCCACCGTGCGGGACGCCGGCGGCCCACCGCCACAGAGCCGCGCTGGTCAAACCAGTCCATGCGGCGTGGCAGACCGGGCTCATCAGCCCTCGGTAGAACAGCAGCCGCTCGACCCCGTCGATGCTGTGCTGATTGAGGATGCTGACGAACGCGTACCCCATCGTCTCCAGCGCGGCGAATCCCATCCCGGCCGCGACACCGATGACCACTCCGTCCGCGGGGTTGACTCGCGGGGCGCCGCCGAGCCGGGCGCGGTAAGAACGCAATCGCGGCAGGATGACGACCAACGCCACGGGGACGATGAGTTTGGCGGCCTCTTCGGCGACGCCCACCGCCAACACGGGAACGGCCCCAAGGCTGCGCAATGTGTCGTATTCCAAACGCCCCGCCACGACCGTTCCGAGCACGCCGCCGAACCACGCGGTGCCGGTCACGACGCTAGCAGGCACCCGCCAGCGACCGTCTCGGGAAGCCACGTAGGTCACGAACGTGGCCGGAACAACCGACGCCCCAATGAGGATCATCGCGGGTACGAAGTTCGGGTCCTGCGTTCGGATGAGAGTGCGGTATACCAGTAAGAACATCGCCAGCCCAACCACGAGCACGCCCAGCCAGGCAAATCGTCGTCCCATGACGCGGACGGTAACTTAGCCCACCGACAGTGAGCTCAACCGGCCGTGCCACGCGGAGCTCGTTCGTGGTCGTCGGCCGGCCGGCCGCCTCTCGAGGGTGGCTTGGCGGCCGGTTGCGCCACGCCAGGAAAGGAGCAGTCAGATGAGATGGGAGTTTCGCACCATCACCATATGGCGACGGTACCGAAACAGAGAACGCAACTACTTTTGGGAATCGGGAGATATAGGCTCGCAAATCACTGGCTGGGATAATATCCTTTCGCACGAGGCGATGAGTGGCTGGGAACTTGTTTCCGCGTGCGTAGAGGGTTACCAGGAGGGAAACACGAGCATGGAAGCCATTGGATATCGCCTGTTCTTCCAACGAGAGCTTCGCGGACCGGGCGAGAAATCATAGAAACGCCGTCTGAGCGCCGGGCGGGAGTGGCCGAGGAACTCGAGCGGGGCCTGTTCCATGCGACATCTGGTTGACAACGATCCCGATCCGGTGATCAACAGCACAGCACAGTGGTCGCAGCTTGATCAAACCACTGTGCTGTGCTGTTGATCACCGGCCGCGGTCGAGAGCCCAGCCGATGACTCGGGTTGCCCGAAGAAGCACGCCTCGGGTTGCCCGAAGAAGCACGCCGCCGCCTCATGATCGGGTTCATTACTAGCCTCGAAGGCGCTTTCGTGCTCAGTCGAGCGCTGCGCGACACCGAACCACTTGAGGCAGCCGGACGAGTGGTGCCACAGGCTACCCTGGCCGAGATCGCGGAGCACAGCCTCAGCGCAAGGTGATCCGGCCGGACCCGGCGCGCACCTCACCGATGACCGCCGCCGGGGTACCGAGCTCAGCCAACACACCAGCCGCCTGATTAGGGGAAACTCCGAATAGCAGTCCCCCGGACGTCTGGGCGTCGGCCAGCAACAACACGTCCAGCTCGGCGCGCCCGCCGGTGTCCAGCACGTCGGCCACCCAGTCCCGGTTGCGCCGGCTGCCCCCAGGCAGCACGCCGCCCTCGGCCAACTCGCGCACACCCGGGATGACCGGCACGGCGGCGACCTCCACGGTCGCGTCGACCCCAGACGCTTCAGCCATCCGGCGCAGGTGCCCGAGCAGCCCGAACCCTGTGACATCAGTCGCCCCGGTAGCTCCCGAGGCGACCGCGACGGCGGAAGCGGCGGCGTTGTTGGCCGTCATCGATGCTATTGCCGCGACGGAAACCTCATCTGGGGCGCAGCCAGCCTTGATCGCGGAAGTGGCGATCCCCGTGCCCAGGGCCTTGGTCAACACCAGCACGTCACCGTCGCGCAGGCCGGCGTTGGTAAGGATCCGCCCTGGGTGCACTTCGCCCACCACCGCCAGCCCGTACTTCGGTTCTGGATCGTCAACGCTGTGCCCGCCGACCACCGCGAAGCCACACTCGACGCCGACCTCGGCGCCACCGGCGAGTACCTCGGCGAGCAGCCGCATCGGCAGCTCGGTGGATGGCCAAGCCACCAAGTTGAGCGCGAACAACGGACGCCCGCCCATCGCATAGACATCGGAGACCGCGTTGACAGCGGCGATCCGCCCCCAAGTACGGGCGTCATCAACCAAAGGGGTGAAAAAATCGGTAGTCGCCACTAGAGCCCGATCCTCGGCCAACCGCCACACCGCGGCGTCGTCCCCGGTTTCAGTGCCGACCAACAGATCGGGGTGCGCGTTCGGGGCAAGCCCGGCAAGTACCTGGGCAAGCAACCCCGGCGCCAGCTTGCAGGCGCACCCGCCGCCATGGCTGAACTCGGTGAGACGTCTGGTCGACGGCGCGGCGGTCACAGCGGGAGGTTAGCCGCACATCGAAATCGGCGCGCGCGAGATCCGCGCGGCGAAGATCATATACACCGGTCTTACGTAGGCACCGGTTTTACTAGGCTGCCAGTTGTGGACGACTCGGTTGTGGCTGACCAACGACGCGCCGATCCGAGGCGACAAGTGCCGCGGACCGACACCGTGCTCGCCGACCCCCGGTTGCTGGACGCGCAGGCCCGGCTGGGCCGGGCCCTGGTCAAACGCGCGGTGGGCGATGCGCAACAACGGGTACGCAGCGGCGACCTTGCGCCGTCGGAACTGGTGGACGCCACGCTGGCCACGCTGCCGCCGACGGCGGTCAGCGTGACTCCCGTGCTCAACGCCACAGGTGTGTTGTTGCACACTAACTTGGGCCGGGCACCGCTGTCCGAGGCCGCCGTGGCCGCGCTCGGGGTGGCCGCCGGCAGCTGCGACGTCGAGCTGGACCTAGTCACCGGTGCCCGGGGGCGGCGCGGCCGGGGCGCGCTGTCGGCACTGGCGGCGGCCGTGCCGGCGGCCGGGGCGGTGCACGTGGTGAACAACGGCGCGGCCGCGCTGGCATTGGTGGCCAGCGTGCTGGCGGGCTCCGGCGCCAATAGGGACACCGGACGAGAAATTGTGATCGCCAGGGGCGAGCTGGTGGAGATCGGCGACGGGTTCCGCATCCCGGAGCTGCTGACCGCCACCGGGGCGCGGCTGCGCGAAGTAGGCACCACGAACCGGGTGAACCGAGCCGACTACCTGGCCGCGGTGAACGAGCGCACCGGGTTCGTGCTCAAGGTGCACCCGTCGAACTTCGTGATCAAGGGTTTCACCTCTTCCGTTTCGGTCAGCGAGCTGGCTGGGCTCGACGTGCCGCTGGTGGTCGACATCGGTTCCGGGCTGCTGCGCCCCGACCTCAGCCTGCCCGATGAGCCCGACGCCACAACCGCGCTGAACGACGGAGCCACGCTGGTTACCGCGTCCGGTGACAAGCTGCTCGGCGGGCCGCAAGCAGGCCTGCTGCTCGGTTCGCCGGGCGCCGGGGCTGAGCTGGTCAATGCGCTGCGCCGGCACCCGCTGGCCAGGGCGTTGCGGGTGGACAAATTGACCCTGGCGGCGCTTGAGGCCACCCTGACCGGGCCGACCACTCCGACAGCTCTCGCCCTGCACGCCGAGCCAGCGGATCTGGCCCGGCGGGCCGAGGCACTCGCGAGCCAATTGACCAAAGCCGGCGTCGCGGCCCACGCGGTCGTCTCGGCGGCCACCGTGGGTGGCGGAGCGGCTCCGGGAGTGACATTGCCTAGCTCGGCGGTTGCGCTGCCGGAACGCTACGCCGCCGCGCTGCGGGCCGGCCGGCCGGCCGTGCTCGGGCGGCTCGACGGCGGACACTGTCTGCTGGATCTGCGTGCGCTGGCCCCCGAAGACGACGACGCGCTCGCCGAGGCAGTGCTGCGGGTCGCCCAATGAGCCCGGACACCATGCACGTGATCGCCACCGCTGGGCATGTCGACCACGGCAAGTCCACCCTGGTCCGCGCGCTGACCGGGATGGAGCCCGACCGGTGGGCCGAGGAGCGCCGACGGGGCATGACCATCGACTTGGGGTTCGCCTGGACCACCCTACCCGGTGGGCACACCGTAGCGTTTGTCGACGTGCCGGGCCACGAGCGGTTTGTCAGCACCATGCTGGCCGGGGTTGGCCCGGTGCCGGCGGTGATGTTCGTGGTGGCCGCTGACGAGGGCTGGATGCCGCAGTCCGCCGAGCACCTGGATGCTCTGGCCGCGCTCGGCGCCCGACACGGGTTGCTGGTGATCAGCCGAAGCGACCTGATGGACCCGGAACTGGCGCTGGAAGAGGCTCAGGAACAGCTGGCGACCAGCACGCTGGGCGGGCTGCCAGCGGTGTGCGTGTCCGGAACCACTGGCCAGGGCATGGATGAGCTGCGCGCCGCGCTCGCAAAGCTGGTGGCCACGCTGCCGCCGGCGGACTCCAGCGCCGATGTCCGGTTGTGGATCGACCGCGCGTTCACCATTCGAGGCGCCGGCACCGTGGTCACCGGCACGCTGGCCGCCGGCAGCATCAGCGTCGGAGATGAGCTGACCCTGCTGCCGGACGAACAGCGGGTCGCCGTCCGTGGGCTGCAGAGCCTGGGGACTCCCCGGCAACGGGTGGACGCGGTTGCTCGGGTGGCGGTGAACCTGCGTGGAGTGGCCGTCGCATCGATCCAGCGGGGCGATGTGCTGGTCACCCGGGGACACTGGCTGGCGACCTCGGTGCTGGATGCGCGACTGCACGGCGGCACCCGAGAGCTGGAGCCGCCCGACCAGCTGCCCAGCCAGCTCCGCCTGCATATCGGCGCGGCCTCAGTGACCGCCCGGCTCCGCCCGCTCGGATCGGACACCGCTCGGCTGACCCTGGAGCGTCCGCTACCGCTGCGTATCGGTGATCGGGCGTTGCTGCGCGACCCCGGCCGGCGCCGAATCACGGCCGGGCTCACCGTGCTGGATGTGGCCCCGCCGCCGCTGCGCCGCCGGGGCGCGGCGGCCGCCAGGGCAGCGGAGCTGGTCGGGATGGACGGTCGACCGGACGCGGCGGCGGAGTTAGCCAGACGCGGGATGGTGCGCGCTGACGTGTTGGCCGCGATGGGCGTCGACCCCACCACCGCTCAGCCGTCCGCGCTGGCCGCGGCCGGCTGGTTGCTGGACGCCGCCCGAGCCAGCGAGCTGGCGGCCCGCCTCACCCAAGCCATCAGCAGCCACGATGCGCACGACCCGCTGGACCCGGGGATACCGATCGCCTCGGCCATGCACACTCTCGGGTTACCCGTGGCGGCGCTGGTCGAGGCGGTGGTTGAGGCGGTGGTTGAGGCGAACCCGCTGGCCGACTTGGAGCTATCCGGCGGGCGAGTCCGCAAGGTCACCAGGCTGGTCGGAGTGGATGCGCTGCCGGCCACGCTGCGGACGTCCCTGGCGCGCGTGCGGCAAGATCTTCTGGCTAACCCGTTCGCCGCGCCAGAGGCCGCTCGCCTGACCGAACTCGGCTTGGGCCCCAAGCAGCTTGCCGCGCTGGTCCGCGCCGGCGAGCTCGACCGGCTCGCCGACGGCGTGTACGTGCTGCCCGGGGTCGAGTCAGCCGCGCTGGCCGTGCTAGCCGCGCTGCCGGGGCCGGAATTCACCCTCAGCGCCGCCCGCCAGGCCCTCGGGACCAGTCGTCGGGTTGCCGTCCCTTTGCTGGAACGCCTGGCCCAGCGCGGCTACACCTCGCGAACCGCGCAAGGCAACCATTGCCTTCGTGGAAAGAACACCGCGCAAGGCAACCATTGCCTTCGTGGAAAGAACTAGGCGCCGATAAACTCTCTTCCGCCACACAGCGGCGTCACGGCGGTGGCGCAGGCGGTCAGGGCGTCGCACTTGCGCTGCCACTCCCGCGGCTCGAGCACGATCTCGGCCGTCCGGGCGCTCGGGCCCACAGAGAAGCGAATCAGCTGGACCCGGCGGTAGGCATTGGCGATCACTTTGGCCGCCTCGGCCACCGCCTGGTGGCTTGGTTGGCTACCATCACCAACCGCTGGCACCAGGCAACACACGCCGGGCTCCGGATCGAATCCGATCAACTCGCTTATCGCGGCCACCACCACGTCGGCGCACTCCAGCCCGAACGAAGCGGGCAACCCCAGCCGGCTGCGGTCGAGCCTGACCAGCGCCAAGCTGGACAGCGCCGAACGCGCGGCACGCTCGGCGCGCGTGTCGAGCACAGCCAACTCCAACAGGCTGATCGACACTCCGGCGGCGTCCAACCGTTGCATCAAACCGGCGGCCGCCAAGAGAAACTCCGGCAACCGTACCGTGACCGCCACTACCTGCTGACATCGACTCAAGGCCGGCGGCAAGCCAATCGAATAATCCTCCGCCACTGGGTATGCGGGGGGTGAGCTGCCCCCGTAGTCCACCGCGGCCATATGTCTCCCCCCAAGGTCTCCCCCACCCTCTATACAGGATTCCCGTGTACAGCTAACCTTTCACGGCGTCGGTTAAATCCGACACGCAGAAGGAAACGCCCAACGGTCACCGAAACTCCGCGAACGGTCACTCAGCGGCCCGACAGACGCAGTCATTCGGCATTATCTCGGTCAAGCTCACGTTTCATCACCGGCAACGGCATGATGCTCCCATGGCAGAGATCAGCGTGACCGCGCTGGCGATGATCGACGCTCCGGCTGATGACGTCCGCGCGGCGCTCGCCGACTACCGAGAGATCCGCCCGACGATCCTCACCTCGCAATTCTCCGGTTATGAGGTCGTGAAGGGCGGTGTGGGCGCCGGCAGCCAGGTGCGCTGGACGCTCAACCCGGGCCGGTGGGGCCGCCGCCAAGCCCGAGAGTGGCTGGTCGACGTCGAGGAGCCGGACGGCACGCTGGTAGAACACGATCGCCGGCTGTCCAGCGTCACCACCTGGGCGGTGATCGCGGCGCCGGACGGCCGCAGCGTGGTACGAGTGGAGCTGCGCCTGGACGGTCCGAACGGGATACGCGGGATGCTGACCCGGTCTCGGGCGGGGAAACTGCGCCGGGTCTATGGGGAGGTACTGTTCAAGCTGCGCAAGCGCTTCGTCAGTACCGAACCGGGACACGATTGACCCGCTGGACATGGCGCTGGCGCCCCGATTTCCGCTATCCCCGGTAGGTTAGCCGCATGACCACGGGGTTGGCCGAGTTCGAGGCCGCGCGCGAGTTCCTGCTGACCCACCGGGAGGACTACCACACCGCCTACCGCGACTTCCGCTGGCCGAAGCTAGACGAGTTCAACTGGGCGCTGGAGTGGTTCGACCGCCTGGGCACCGCACCGGACAGCGCTGATCGCACCGCGTTGTGGGTTGTTGAGCAAGACGGCTCGCAGCGCCGCTGGAGCTTTGCCGAGATGTCCGCTCGGTCCAATCAGGTCGCCAACTGGCTGCGTGCCCAGGGCGTCGCGCGCGGCGACCGGATCGTGCTGATGTTGGGCAACCAGGTGCAGCTGTGGGAGACGATCCTGGCCGCGATGAAGCTGGGTGCCGTGATCATCCCGTCCACTACCCTGCTCGCCGAGGCCGATCTGGTCGACCGGATCAAGCGAGGTCAGGCTCGCCACGTCGTGGTGGCATCGGCCGAGACCGCCAAGTGGGACGCGGTACCAGGGTCTTACACTCGGATCGCCGTGGGTGCGCCGGTGACCGGCTGGCTGGACTACCGGCGCTGCGCCGACGAGCCAGCAACGTTTACCCCGGACGGCGTGACACTTGCCAGCGACACGCTGCTGCTGTACTTCACCTCGGGCACCACCGCGAAACCGAAGCTGGTGGAACACACCCACGCGTCCTACCCGGCCGGCCACCTGTCGACGATGTACTGGATCGGACTCGAGCCCGGTGACGTGCATCTGAACATCTCCTCGCCAGGCTGGGCCAAGCACGCCTGGAGCAACGTCTTCGCGCCGTGGAACGCCGGCGCCACCGTCATGATCTACAACTACACCCGGTTCGACGCCGCCGCCCTGTTGGAGGTGATGAGCCGGGCCGGGGTTACCAGCTTCTGTGCTCCGCCCACGGTGTGGCGGATGCTCATCCAGTCCGACCTAAGCCGGCTGAGCAACCCGCCGACGAAGGTGGTCGGGGCGGGCGAACCGCTGAACCCCGAGGTCATCGAGCGGGTGGAGAAGGCGTGGGGGGTATGGATCCGGGACGGTTTCGGGCAGACCGAGACTACCGTCCAAATTGGCAACACCCCGGGCCAGCTGGTCAAACCCGGTTCGATGGGCCGCCCGGTCCCGGGGTACCAGGTGGCGCTGGTGGACGTGACCTCAGGCGAGCCGGCCCGCGAGGGCGAGATCTGTCTGGATCTCACCGAACGGCCGCTTGGCCTGATGGTCGGCTATCGCGATGACGCGGAGCGCAACGCCGAAGCCGGGCTGACCGGCAAGTCCGGCGGCTACTACCACACGGGGGACGTCGCTTCCCTGGACGACGACGGCTACATCACCTATGTCGGCCGGGTCGATGACGTCTTCAAGGCCTCTGGCTACCGGATCAGCCCATTCGAGCTGGAGAGCGTGCTGATCGAGCACGAAGCAGTCGCCGAGGCCGCCGTGGTGCCGGCGCCGGATCCGATCCGGTTGGCGGTACCAAAGGCGTACGTGGTGCTCGCCGCCGGCCACGAACCCAGCCGCGATACCGCGCTGTCCATTCTGCGCTACGCCCGCCAACAGTTGGCGCCGTATAAACGGATCAGGCGCGTGGAGTTCGCCGAGCTGCCGAAAACCATTTCCGGCAAGATCCGGCGGGTCGAGCTGCGCCGGCGCGAGCACGCGCTGCCAGCCGAGGTCAACCGACCTGACGGTGAGTTCAGGGATGACGACTTCGCTGAGCTGCGCAGGTGACCGGGGCGCCAAGCGGCCGCGAGTGGGTGCTGGTCACCAACGACGACGGCATTGCGGCACCGGGCCTACACGCGCTGGCCGCCGCAGCGGTGGCCGCTGGGTTGGCTGTCCTGGTCGCCGCGCCGGCGGAGGAGGCCAGCGGATCCGGTTCATCGATCATCGCGGTGCGCCGTGACGGGTTGGTGCCGCTGCAGCCACGTGAGTTGCCAGGGTTGGACGCGGTGCCGGCATACGCGGTCGCGGCGCAACCGGCGTTCATTTCGTCCGCCGCGTTGAACGGCTGGTTCGACCCACCGCCTTCACTCGTGTTGTCCGGGATCAACTACGGGGCCAACCTCAGCGACGCCGTCATGCACTCCGGCACGGTCGGCGCGGCGCTGACCGCGGGACGGCTGGGTGCGCGAGCGCTGGCTGTGTCGCTGGACTGCGACCACCGACCGGAGGGCGAACCGGTGCGCTGGGACGCCGCGGCCGCGCTGGTCCCAGCGGTGCTGGAGGTCCTTACCGCAACCGAGGTGGGTACTGTGCTGAGCCTGAACGTGCCAAACCTGCCACCGCGCCAGCTCGGTGAGCTCAAAGCGGCGACGCTGGCTTCCCGAAGCAGCTGGCGGCCGCGGATCAGCCAGGTCGAGGGCGGGCTGTGGGTGCGCGGGATACGGGCGTCGGAGACGCCAGAACCAGGCAGCGACGTCGCCCTGCTGGCCGCTGGCCACCCCACCGTGACCCTCATGCAACCCGTCGCCAGCGCTTCCCCGGCGTCGTGGGAAGAACTGCTGGCGCGGTCGGTGAGCCGACCCAGGGCGGCTGCGGCGACGATCGAGCATCGGGCAGGATAAGGCCGGTGAACGGCCGCGACACACACGACGGCAGCGGCCGCATCGTGGTCCGCAACCTGAGCAAACGGTTCGGCACGGTCGATGCGGTGCGCGATCTCAGCTTCACCGTGGAGCCCGGCCAGGTGACCGGTTTTCTCGGACCGAACGGCGCCGGCAAGACCACCACCCTGCGCGCGGCGCTCGGTTTGATCACCCCGACCGACGGCGAAGTGACCATCAACGGCGTCCGTTACGACCAGCTGGCTCAACCGGCCAGAGTGATCGGCGCGGTGCTGGACTCCCAGGGTTTCCACCGCTCCCGGCGGGCGCGGGCCCACCTGCGGATCTACGCCGCCGCCATTGGCGTACCCGACCAGCGAGTGGAAGAGGTGCTCGCCTTGGTCGGGCTGCTGGACGCGGCCGAACGCAAAGTCGGTGGTTTCTCGCTCGGCATGCGCCAGCGGTTGGCCCTGGCCACCGCGCTGCTCGGCGACCCGAAAGTGCTGGTGCTCGATGAGCCGGGCTCGGGGCTGGACCCGCAGGGCGTCGCATGGCTGCGCGGTTTCCTGCGCTCGTTTGCCGCCGACGGCCGGACCGTGCTGATGTCCAGCCATCAGCTCGCCGAGATCGCGCAAACGGTCGATCAGGTCGTGATCATCAGCAGAGGCACACGGGTGTACCAAGGCCGGCTTGATCAGCTGAACACCGACGGCACGGACCGCGTTCAGGTGCGCTGTGCTCATCCGACCAAGCTGGCCACCGCGTTGGCCGAACGCGGCATTACCGACATTCGATCGATCCCGGACGGTAGCCTGGTCGTCGTCAACGCCTCGGCCACCACCGTCGGTGACGTAGCGCTGGCCGCCGGAGTGGCGATCTACGGCCTCGCCCATCAGCACACCGACCTGGAGCGGCAGTTTCTTGAGCTCACCGCCGGCCAGTACCAGCCAACCACCCCGGAAGTGACATTCCAGATCGCCCAGGAGAAACCAAGCTGATGGCCGCTCTGATGCCACCCACCCAGGCCGCTACCCCTGGCGGTGGGGCCTGGTCGGGCACGACCCTGCTCGCCCTGCTCCGTGCGGAGACCCGAAAGACACTGTCCACCAGGACATGGTGGGCGCTGCTGATACCGGCCGCCGTGCTCAGCCTGTTGGTCAACCTGGCCGTTTCCGAGGGCGGTGGGCTGACCGTCACCCCGGCGCTCGGCATGTCGTACGCCCTGGGCTGGTTCTCGGCCAAGCTCGCGGTCACCTACGGTGTGATCTGCGCCTCGGGCGAATTCCGGCACCAAACGATCACTACGAGCTACCTGACCGCCCCGGGCCGAATGCAGCTGGTGGTGGCGAAGATGCTGGTGGCTGGGGCGGTCGGGGTGGCATACGCGGTGGCATCCGCGCTGCTGGGTCTGATCGGCACTCTGCTCGGCGGCGGGGTGGCCGAGGGCCAGTTCGGTCCGTTGCTCACGGTGTGCGCGGCGGCGGCGCTGACCTTCGCGCTCTGGGCAATGCTCGGCGTCGGCGTGGGGGTACTGGTCTGCAACCAGATGGCCGCTGTCGTCGGGGTGTTGTTCTACCTGTGGCCGGCCGAGCAGGCTATCGCGGGTGTGGCCTCGTTGAGCGGGCTGGGCGACATCGACGAGTACCTGCCGGGTGAAGCGGCCACCCGCACCCTCACCGCGATCGCCGGGGAGAACGCTCTGGACGTGAGGCCATTCAGCACCGGCGCACTGCCGTGGTCACTGACCTTGTTGATTTTCGCCGGGTACACCGCCGTGGTGGTGCTGGCCGGCGCCACCGTCGCGCAACATCGCGACATCACCTGAGCCAGCGCGTCATCAGCTCAGTTTGTCAGCCCCCCGACATAATCTTGCGCACGTGCAACGGGACGAGGCGGGCTGGATCCGCCGATTGGCCGCCGCATGCTGGCGGCATCGAGTGCTCACGGTGGCGGCGCTGGCGTCGTCGGCCGGCGGAGTCAGCCTGGAAGCGGTTGGGCCGCTGCTGACCAAGGTCGCGGTGGACGACTCCCTGCGCGGCATAACCCACTCGCTGCCGGTCCTGATCGCCGCGCTCACCGCGCTGGCGCTGACCAGGTTCGCCGCCGCGTTCACGCGCCGCTACCTCGGCGGCCAGCTCTCCCTGAACGTCCAGCACGACCTGCGTCAAGCGGTGTTCGCCGCCATCCAGCGGCTGGACGGCTCCAGGCAGGACAGCCTACGCACCGGTCAGGTGGTTTCCCGGGCAACCTCTGACCTGCAGCAGGTCCAAGGGTTGCTCGGGATGATGCCGATGGCGACCGGCAACTCGGTCCTGCTGGCTACCTCGCTGGCGGCCATGTTGTGGCTGTCCCCGCTGCTCACCGTCATCGCGCTGGTGATGCTGCCAGTGGCCATGCTCGTCGCCGCGAAGTCTCGGCGCATCCTGTTCCCGGCCACCTGGTCAGCCCAGCAGCGCGCGGCCGATCTCGCCCAACACGTCGAGGAGACGGTCACCGGGGTGCGGGTGGTCAAGGGGTTCGGCCAAGAGGCCCGCGAAGTTGAACACCTGCGCCAGCGCGCGCTGCGGCTGTACGGCGAGCGGCTGCGCGCGGCCCGGCTGACCGCGCGCACGGCCCCGAGGCTGACCGCGTTACCGTCGCTCGGCCTCGTCGCGGTGCTCGGCGCGGGCGGGCTGCTCGCGATGCACGGCCAGATCACCATCGGTACCTTCCTCGCGTTCTCCACCTACGTCGGCAACCTGGTCGGACCCGCTCGGATGATCGGCAGCCTGGTGATTACCGGACAACTGGCCAGGGCCGCGGTGGAGCGAGTCTACGAACTGATCGACTCCCAGCCGGAATTCACCGATCCGCCGCATCCCAGGACGCTGCCCGATGGTCCGCTGAGCATCGAGCTGGACGGTGTGCGTTTCGGCTATACCCAAGGGGAGCCGGTGCTGGACAGGATCAGCCTGCGAGTGGCGCCGGGCGAGACGGTCGCTCTGGTCGGAAAGGCCGGGTCAGGCAAGTCCACGGTGGCGCTGCTGCTGCCCCGGTTCTACGACCCCCAGGAGGGCGAGATCCGGATCGGCGGAGTCCCGCTGCGCGAGCTGCGCCTGGCTACCCTGCGTCGCGAACTGGGTGTGGTGTTCGAGGAGGCCTTCCTGTTCTCCGACACCATCCGGGCGAACATTGCCTACGGTCGTCCGGACGCGTCCGACGCCGAAGTCGTTGCCGCCGCGCAGGCCGCTCAGGTGGCGGAGTTCGTCGATGCGCTACCCGACGGCTACGACACCGTGGTCGGCGAGCGCGGACTGACCCTCTCCGGTGGTCAGCGCCAACGCATCGCGCTGGCCCGTGCGTTGCTGTCCGATCCTCGGGTGCTGTTGTTGGACGACGCCACCTCGGCGGTCGACGCCCGCACCGAGGCAGCCATTCACGACACCCTGCGCACCGTGACCAAGACCAGGACCACGATCCTCATCGCGCACCGGCGTTCCACGTTGGGATTGGCCGACCGGATCGTGGTACTCAACGGCGGGCGAGTGGTCGACAGCGGCACCCAGAGCGAGCTCGTCGCTCGCGGCGCGCTGGATTCGGTGCTCGACGAACCCGATCAGCCGGCGAGCCGAGCCGGGCAGCTGTGGCCAAGCCAGCTCCCACCGGAGCTGGAGACACCGCCGAAGGACGGCGGCACCGCGTACGCCACCGCGGCCGCCACCGCGACAAGCCGGACGGCGGCGGCGCTGACCATGCCGGGGACACCGACGCTACTGGCCGCGGTCGCCGCGCTGCCCGAGCCGAAGGATCACCCCGTCCTCGGCTCGGCCGACAACCCGATCGACCCGACCGCGCCCGGCTCGGACTTCACCTTGCCCCAGCTGCTGCGCCCGGTCAGGACGCCGCTGGCGCTGAGTATCGCGCTCGTTGCGGCCAGCGCGCTGACCAGCGTGGCGTTCCCTTCGCTCGCCCGGCTGGCGGTGGACGGGGGGATCATCGCGCACGCGCCGAGGGTGCTCGCGCTCGCTTCAGGGCTCGGCCTGCTGGTGGTCGCCGCCGATTGGCTGATCACCGCCGCCCAGACCGTGATCACCGCTCGGGCCGGCGAAAGCCTGCTCTACCTGCTGCGGGTGCGCAGCTACGCCCACCTGCAGCGGCTGGGGCTGGACTACTACGAGCGCGAGCCCGCCGGCCGGATCATGACTCGAATGACCACTGACGTGGACGCGCTCTCGTCGTTCCTGCAAACCGGGCTGGCCCAGGCGGTGATCAGCCTGCTCACCCTGATCGGGATAGCGGTCGCGCTGCTGCTCACCGACCCGGCGCTGGCATCGGTGGCGCTCGCCGCGCTGCCGGTGCTGACCGTGGCCACGTACGTGTTCCGGCGGCGGGCCTCGGTGGCCTACACCCAGGCACGGGAACGGGTCAGCCTCGTCAACGCCGACCTGCAGGAGAACGTCAACGGGCTGCGGGTCTCCCAGGCGTTCGCGCGGGAAGAGCGCAGCGCGAGAGCATTCGGCGCGCTCAGTGACGCCTACCGAAACGCCCGGCTGCGCGCGCAGCGTTATATCGCCACCTATTTCCCATTCGTCACGCTGTTGTCCGAGCTGGTCCAGGCCGGGGTGCTGGGGGTCGGCGGGTACCGAGTCGCGGAGGGAGCGCTCACCCCGGGTGTGTTGACCGCGTTCCTGCTGTATCTGGCGATGTTCTTCACCCCAGTACAGCAGCTGTCCCAGGTGTTCGACGGCTACCAGCAGGCCAAGGTGGGGCTGGCCCGGATCGGCGAGCTGCTGCGTACCCCGACTTCGGTGCCCCAGGCCGCCGCCGACGATCTGGTCGAGCTGACCGGCCGACTGCGCGGGGAGGTTGATCTGCGCAACGTGAGCTTCCGTTACCCCGGGGCCGAACGCGATGCGCTGCACGAGGTGTCGCTGCATGTCCGGCCAGGTGAGACGGTGGCACTGGTCGGGGCGACGGGGGCCGGCAAGTCCACAGTGGTGAAGCTGCTCGGGCGCTTCTATGACGTCACCTCCGGCCAGGTCCTGGTGGACGGGGTTGACCTGCGCCGTTATCCGCTGGCGAGTTTCCGGCATCGGCTCGGTGTGGTTCCCCAAGAGGCGCACCTGTTCACCGGTGACGTGGCCGCCAACATCGCCTATGGTCGTCCGGACGCATCGCCGGCCGAGATCGAACGGGCCGTGACGGCGGTCGGCGCCCTAGACATGATCGCTGCGCTGCCCGGTGGGTTCCGCCAGCCGGTTGGTGAGCGGGGACAGGGGTTGTCGGCGGGGCAGCGTCAGCTAATCGCGCTGGCGCGCGCCGAGCTCGTCGACCCCGATCTGCTGCTGCTCGACGAGGCTACCGCCGCGCTGGACCCCGCCACCGAAGTGGCCGTGCTGGCCGCCGGCGACCGCCTGGCCAGCCCGCGCACCACGGTGCTGGTGGCGCACCGGCTGGCGACCGCGGCGAGAGCCGACCGCATCATCGTGCTGTCCGGCGGGCGGATCGTTGAGCAGGGCGCCCACGACGAGCTGCTGGCTCTCGGCGGCCACTATGCGGGGCTGTGGCGCGCCGGATCGGCGCTTCCGGAATGGCTCGAACAGATCGACGAGGTCTCACCGGCCTGAGGCGGTCAAACCAGGTTGTGTACGGGGGCTACCGGCTGTCGCCACCCCAGCACCGCCTCGGTGGTGCGAACAGCCGAAATCACCGGCTCCACGTTGTGCACCCGGACGATCCGGGAGCCCTGGAGAATGCACATCACAACCGCGGCCAGGGTGCCGCCCAGCCGCCCGCCAGGCGGGCAGTCCGTGACCTCTCCAATGAAGTCCTTGTTGGAGACGGCTGTGAGCATCGGGTACCCAATGGCGGCGATCTCGTCAAGCCGACGGGTCAGTTCCAGGGAGTGATACGTGTTCTTATGGAGGTCATGTCCGGGGTCGGTGATGATCTGCTCCTCGCGCACCCCCGGCTTATAGCGAGTTCCGCTCTGCTCCGCAGAAACTCCGCCACCTCCACAACCACGTCAGAATAGCTCGGCCTCGGCAATGGCGTACGCGGAGGCGCCAGTGAATGGGTGATAACCAATGATGCCCCGGATTCCGCCGCGAGATCCGCCATCGCCAAATCTCGCAGCCCGGAAGTGTCATTAATCACATCGGCGCCAGAGGCAATCGCGTGCCGAGCGACATCGGGGCGGAACGTGTCAATCGAGATAACCCCATCCGTGCACTCCCGTACCGCCTCCACCAGCGGAATCACCCGGTCAAGCTCTTCATCCGCGCCCACGTCCGGACCATTCAAGAACGGCACTCCGCTGATGTCAAGCCAGTCAGCCCCATCCGCGACGGCCTTCTCCGCCGCCTCGACCGCTTTCCGCAACTCGAAGGTCACCCCCACGTCATAGAACGAGTGGGTGGTCCGGTTGATGATTGCCATAACCGCCACTTGGCGGGAGAAGTCGAAGCGCCGCCGCCCGATCGTACGCACAGGTTTGATCAGCCTCGGCACATAAGCCATTCCGTGTTCGCGATCCGCCATCCGTACTTCCTCACGGTTTGTAGATTAGGTCAGACACAATGCGTGCTGGCCGCCCCTCACGACGAACCGGGTAGGCTTGATGGCCGGCGCGCCTAGGATCTCACCGAGTGATGAACGAGACGCCTCAGCAAGCGACTGCGGTGGACCCATCCGACGAGGAGACTAACCTGGTTAGAGCGCCGAAGCGGCAGTAGGAACTACAATCATCAAGTGAGGCGATCGTCAACCGTGTCCACCAGCAGCTCGTCAGCCGAGTCGGTCCCCCCGTTCCCGACCGCGCAGTTCGGTACCAACGAGTGGCTCGTCGAGGAGATGTACCAACGCTTTCTCCACGATCCATCGTCTGTCGACTCCGCGTGGCACAATTTTTTCGCCGATTACCGCCGCCGCGCTGACGGTTCGGTCACCAATGGCCCAACCGCCGACGCCCACGGTACCCAGGCGACCAACGGTCAAGCGACCAACGGCCAGGCGGACACCCCGGCGCACGGCATTGTCCGCCCGGCCACCGAAGCGACGACCACCGGCCCGAGGCCCTCGAGCCCGCGAGTGCTCGACGCCAGCCTGCCGGTTCCTGACTCGAAACCCGCCGCGGGGAGCACCTCACGCGCCGCTAAGCCCGCCGCGTCAGTCTCCCCCGAGGGGGAGGGGGAGGCCACCCAGCTGCGCGGCGCCGCCAACGTCGTGGTGCGGAACATGGAGGCATCGCTGTCGGTGCCCACCGCCACCAGCGTGCGCGCGGTGCCCGCCAAGCTGCTCGTCGACAACCGGGTCGTGATCAATAACCAGCTCCGACGCACCCGAGGCGGGAAGGTCTCCTTCACGCACCTCATCGGGTATGCCGTGGTCAGAGCGCTGGCCGACTTTCCGTCAATGAACCGGCATTTCGCCGAGACCGGCGGCAAGCCGGCGGTGGTCACTCCCGAGCATGTCAACCTCGGCCTGGCAATCGACCTGCCAGGCAAGAACGGGCAGCGCTCGCTGGTAGTGGTCTCGATCAAGGGCTGCGAGGCGATGAGCTTCGCGCAGTTCTGGTCGGCCTACGAGGACATGGTCCGCAAAGCGCGCTCAGGCAACCTCCAAGCCGAGGACTTCGCGGGTACCACGGTCAGCCTGACCAACCCCGGCATCCTGGGCACCAACTACAGTGTTCCTCGGCTGATGACCGGTCAGGGCACGATCATCGGGATTGGTGCGATGGAGTACCCGGCGTCCTTCCAGGGCGCCAGCGACGAACGGCTTGCCGAGTTCGGCATCAGCAAGATCATCACCTTGACCTCGACCTACGACCACCGGATCATACAGGGCGCGGAATCCGGCGACTTCCTGCGTCGGGTGCATGAGCTGCTGCTCGGCGAGGACAGGTTCTACGACCAGATCTTCGCCTCATTGCGGGTGCCCTACGAGCCAGTGCGCTGGGTGCAGGACATCCCCGAAGGCACAGTCGACAAAACGGCCAGGGTGCTCGAGCTGATCGACGCCTACCGCACCCGAGGCCACCTCATGGCCGACACCGATCCGCTGAACTATCGCCAGCGCCGCCACCCTGACCTGGACATTCTCTCCCACGACCTGACCCTGTGGGATCTGGAGCGCACGTTCGCGGTCGGCGCGTTCGCCGGCCAGACACACATGAAGCTCCGCGACGTGCTGGGCGTGCTGCGAGACTCCTACTGCCGCACGGTTGGCGTGGAGTACATGCATATCTCCAACCCCGCCCAGCGGGTCTGGCTGCAGGAGCGCATCGAGGTCCCGCATGTCAAACCCCCGGTAGCCGAGCAGAAGTACATTCTGTCCAAGCTGAACGCGGCCGAGGCGTTCGAGACGTTCCTGCAGACCAAGTACGTCGGGCAGAAGCGGTTCTCGCTGGAGGGCGGCGAGACGGTGATTCCGCTGCTGGACGCCGTACTCGACTCGGCGGCCGCGGATGAGATGCACGAAGTCGTCATCGGGATGCCCCACCGGGGCCGGCTGAATGTGCTGGCCAACATCGTCGGCAAACCGATCAGTCAGATCTTCCGAGAGTTCGAGGGCAACCTCGACCCTGGTCAAGCGCACGGCTCCGGCGATGTCAAGTATCACCTCGGCGCCGAGGGCAAGTACTTCCGAATGTTCGGCGACGGTGAGACGACCGTGTCGCTGGCCTGCAACCCGTCCCACCTGGAGGCCGTCGACCCGGTGCTGGAGGGCATCGCCCGAGCCAAGCAGGACATCTTGGACCGCGGCCCCGAGGGGTTCACCGTGCTACCGGTCGTGCTGCACGGCGACGCGGCGTTCGCCGGTCAGGGCGTGGTGGCCGAGACGCTGAACTTGGCGTTGCTGCGCGGTTACCGCACTGGCGGCACAGTGCACATCGTGGTGAACAACCAGGTCGGCTTCACCACCGCGCCGGAACACTCACGCAGCTCGCAGTACTGCACCGACGTGGCAAAGATAATCAGCGCGCCGGTCTTCCACGTCAACGGCGACGATCCGGAGGCCTGCGTCTGGGTCGCCCGGCTGGCCGTGGAGTATCGGCAGCGCTGGCACAACGACGTCGTGATCGACATGGTCTGCTACCGCCGCCGGGGTCACAACGAGGGTGATGACCCCTCGATAACCCAGCCAGCCATGTATGAGAAAATTGACGCCAAACGCAGCGTCCGCAAGTTGTACACCGAGTCACTGATCGGCCGGGGCGACATCTCGATGGACGAGGCCGAAGATGCGCTGCGTGACTTCTCCAACCAGCTTGAACACGTGTTTAACGAAGTCCGCGAGCTAGAGAAAGGCGAGATCGTCGCCAGTCCCTCAGTGGAAAGCGAGCAAACCGTCAAGCAGCACGTGACGACTTCAATACCATTTGAGGTCATCAGACGGATTGGCGATGCGCATGTCAACCTGCCCGAGGGCTTCAACGTCCATCCACGGGTCAAACCAGTGCTGGAACGACGGCTGGCCATGTCGCGAGAAGGCAACGTCGACTGGGCGTTCGCCGAGCTGCTTGCCCTGGGCTCGATCGTGATGGACGGCAAGCTGGTCCGGATATCCGGCCAGGACACCCGGCGCGGCACCTTTGTGCAGCGGCACGCCGTGGTGATTGACCGCAAGACAGGCGAGGAATACTACCCGCTGCGTAACCTCGGTGAAGGGCAGGAACGCTTCTTGCCTTACGACTCGGCGCTGTCGGAATTCGCCGCGCTTGGTTTCGAATACGGCTACTCCGTCGCCAATCCGGACGCATTCGTCGCTTGGGAGGCTCAATTCGGTGACTTCGTCAACGGCGCGCAGCCGATTATCGACGAGTTCATCTCCTCCGGTGAGGCCAAGTGGGGCCAGACCGCAAATGTGGTGCTGCTGTTGCCGCACGGCATGGAGGGGCAGGGACCGGACCACTCCTCAGGCCGGATCGAGCGGTTCCTCACCCTCTGCGCGGAAGGGTCGATGTTGGTCGCCGTGCCAAGCGAGCCGGCCAACTACTTCCATTTGTTGCGCCGCCACGCCTTGGACGGTATTCGCCGTCCGTTGGTGGTATTCACCCCGAAGTGGATGTTGCGTGCCAAGCAGGTGGTCAGCCCGCTTGAGGAGTTCACCCACGGCAGCTTCCATTCGGTGCTGGACGACCCGAAGTTCGCCGCCGAGCCGGGGCCACAAGGCGGCGTGCGTCGAGTGCTGCTGTGCACGGGCAAGATCTATTGGGAGCTGGCCGCCGCGGTGGCCAAGGCGGGCCGTGATGACATCGCGCTGGTTCGGCTGGAGCAGCTTTACCCCCTGTCGAAACGGAAGCTGACCGCCGCGCTGGACCGCTATCCGAATGCGGCCAAGGACATTCGCTGGGTGCAGGAAGAGCCGGCCAACCAGGGCGCCTGGCCGTTCCTCGGGTTGGCGCTGCCCGAGGCGCTGCCCGACCGACTGGCCAGGATCAAGCGAGTGTCACGGCGGCGGATGGCCGCCCCGGCGGCCGGTTCCGGCAAGGTGCACGAGGTTGAGCAGGCCCGGCTGATCGAGCAAGCCCTCGCCGACGACTGATCGAGTTCAGGGGCGACCCCGGTAAGCCTGGACCTGGCTTACCGGGGTGGTCCCATGGTCTCGAGAACTGACCGAACCGCGGCCGCGGGAATGGGATGAAGCCGATCCGCCCGCGATGGTGGAGCTATTCGACGATGTTGGCGTGGGCGGTGGACTCCGTTACCGCGACCGTTCAACAGAGACCCGCCATACCCTATCCGTCGGTTGTTCCCTGACGGGTCACCCGTGACCTGTGACCTGCGGGCCTCAGGCGGGGATCTTCATCCGAAGTTGCCGACCAATCGGCCATTGCGGACATAAGGAATACCGGGCGCCACTCGAGCGCAGCATTTTAACAGCGCGCTCGATGCGTCGACTCACCAGCCTCGCGCGGACTGAGCGGACGATAGGGCCGGCCACCTGATCGAGTGCTGTAACGGATCGTCGTCGGGACCGCCTCAGTTAGGCCCAATGGATTGTCGTATCGTGCGATCTTGATAGGTTTCTCGGAGGGTTTTGTGTTCCGTATTCGTGCGTGGGGCCGGCGTCGGCCAGCCAGTCTAGTAGTCGGGGTCTGTCTTGTCATCAGTTCGATCACGGTGGGCACCGCGGTGGCTACACCGGTGTCGGATTCGTTGACCGGACCGCCGGTGAGGAAATCGGCGAGCGTGCCCGCTCTGGTGATGGTGCACGGCATCGATTTGGCTACGGCCAACCGGGCGGTGAGCGAGACCGGAATGACCAAGCTGACTGAGTTCCGGAAGGTCGGTATCGTAGTTGCGCGAGCGACGCCGCAACAGGTCGAGCAGGCCCGGTCCCAGCCCGGTGTGACCTACGTGGAAGCCGACCAGCTCGTCAAGCTGTTCACAGACAACTCGAACGAGGTGACTCACGGCGCCCAGGCCGCGCGGGACTTGACCGGCGCGAACGGTAAGCCGTTGAACGGATCCGGGGTCTCGGTCGCGGTGATCGACACTGGTATTGACCCGACCCACCCCTCCCTTTCAGGGAGGAAGGTGGTGAACAACCTGGTCTGCGGTCCGCTGGAGATGATGGGCTGCAGAGAAGTGGGTAACACCACGTTGACCGACCTGGCCCAAGGGCACGGTACTAGTGTCAGCGCCATCGCCGTCGGCAACCCGATCACCCTCTCCGACGGTAGGAGGATTTCGGGGGCGGCCCCTGGGGCCAAACTAGTGTCGTTGGATGCCGCTATTATTGTCGGTACCGATAGGGGTCCGCAAGCGGATCTGGTAGCTACAAATACCGCGCTCAGCTGGGTGCTGGAGAACCACAAGCAGCCGTGCGGTTCCGGCTCCTCGTCTAAGGAATGTCCGCCGATCAAGGTTACCAACAACTCCTACGGGCCCCTACACGGCGGGAATTTCGACCCGAGGTCGGCCACAGCGAAGCTGCAGCGGGCCTTAGCGGCCGAGGGCGTCATGACGGTCTGGGCCAATGGCAACGCCGACGGCGACGGAACCGTGAACGAAAGCAACCCGCCTGGGCAGGACCCGACCCCAGGCATCGTCTCGGTGGCCTCGTACAATCTGACCCGGCGCCATGTCGCGGACTCCTCCTCGCGGGGCCTGGCGAGCGACCCATCCACATGGCCGGCCATCTCGGCCCCGGGTGAGCCTATTCTCACTGCATGTCGCCCGTTCTTCGTCGACTGCATGATGGCAGCAGTGTCGATGGGGCTGGGCCCGGACGGGGGCAACTTTCAGGAGGTGGTCGGCACCTCGTTTGCCGCGCCACACATCGCCGGGGCCATCGCGCAGCTGTTCCAGCTGAGCCCGCACGCCAGCCCGGGCGATGTGGAAGACGCACTGAAACGGACCGCGTTCAAGTACGACGGCCGGTCTGTCCCGTACGTCCGTGTCGGCGAGTACACCTCCTCGTTCGACAAGGGCACTGGTCTGGTCGATGTCCTCGAGGCGGCCAAGTTTCTCGATCACAAGAATTCGCGCGATCACTAGAAATCGCATAACCCCTAGCCGGCCGGGCCCGCGCTGGATGGTCAACGGACCCGGCACCTATGTCAAGGCATGCTGGCAGCCTGGACGAGCGTGGCGCCAAGCCGGCTCCGCCTCGGGAGCCCGAGGAGGGGGTTGGCCTGGCGCTGGACGACAGAGAGACAGCCCCGATCTGAGCCGGATCTAGCGGCGCACGACGTCATCGCACGGATGTCACCCCAAGTCAGCTCGTCCCCCGATAACGTGGACAACGATCCTGATAAGGGGGACATCGCCGTGGCCGTCATGCCCGCCAGACGGCGCTGGGCCACCGTGCTCTTCGCCGCTGCGCTCTTCGTTGCCGTCGCGGCCACCGTCCTCGACGTGGGTCCGGCGTTCGCCGAACCACGTGAGCCCGCGCCGATCTCCCCTCCACTCGCCGCGCAGATGGCCGAGAACCCCAACGGCCAGTTCCGGGTGATGGTCCACGGCACCGACCTCCCCGCCGCCGACCGAGCCGTCGCCATCACCGGAATGACCAAGCTCACCGAGTACCGCCGAGTCGCGGTCGTCGTGGCCACCGCCTCCGCCAAGCAGATCGAAGCCGCTCGCTTCCAACCGGGTGTGACCTACATCGAGGGCGACCAGCCCGTCGTTTACCACAACCAGGCTACGTAGCTGTCAGAGGCCCCGAGCTGGACGTACGAGAGCGACACACTTTGGGGAGGGCAGGGGCCCGGTCCTGCCCACGGTCGCTCGTGACATTGTCGCCGCGCACCATCGGGAAGCGGCTGGCAGTTCGCCATTCTCGATCACGAGGGGCTACCTCCCGCTCGGCGGTATCACCCGCCACGGACCCACAAGACCAGCAGCTGGTGGACCTAACCTCAACCCAACCACCGCCGCCCTTTTAATAGCTTGCCCTGGCCGGATCCGCAGCCACCCAGCGAAGTCGGCCAGGACACGCCCTAGAGTCCCAGCGTGTACTTCACCGATCGAGGCATCGAAGAGCTCGAACAGCGACGCGGTATCGAGCAGGTCACGCTGGGCTGGCTGGCCGAGCGGCTGCGCACCTTTGTCGATCTGAACCCGGATTTCGAAGTGGCGGTAGACCGGCTGGCCACATTCCTGGCCCGCGACGAGGACGACGATTGAAGTCAGGGCGACCGGCGGGTACCGGGTGGGCGGTGACCAAGTCGCGGCGGAAACGCCGCGGCAGCAGCGCCGCGGTAGCCGCGGCAGCACCGAACCCGATGTACACCTCCGCTCGCTTGTTTCTCGATCACGGCGTCATTCGGGGTCAGCCGCCAACCAGCGCAGCAATCCGTAGAGGAACCGGGTTGCGGCCGGCATGAAGTTGCTTCCGTGATGATGCACCGGGTCCATAGTGCTGACCAGCAATCGGCCGGCGGTACTGCTCCGATCTTCATAGAGGACCAGACCACCGTCGTCTGTCGATACCAGCGGTGTCACGTCCCTCGCCGGTAAAAGGATGCCGTGGTAGTGCCACACCACGTCCTCAGGCCCTACGTAATGCCAGATCGAATGATCGGCGTTGTGCCGACGGATGCCGGGGGACTCCCCGGTCAGCCACCACCAGAAGTTCGTCGGGCGGGGTGAAAAGTCCACGTCGGATAGCCAGGTATGGGCCTCGACTTCGCCGAGCACAACGATCGTGCCGCCTCGATCCGCTACACCGAGTAGAGCTCCGGCATGTTCGCGTAACAGGCCGGGATGCAGGCGGTCACAGATCAGCAGCGCTTCGAGGTCAGCAAGCTGAGACCGGGTTGAGTTGTCAACGAGCCCAGGCAGGTACAACGAGGTGATGTCATGCTCGAGTACTGTCGGGTCGGTCAGAGTGTTCACGTGGTATGAGGCACCGCCGTGAAGCATGCCTATCCTGCGTTTCATGCCTTCTCCGGCGGTTCGGAAAGCACCCAGGCCAGCAGCTGCGGTGTCATCCGGGCAGCGGTCGTGTCATCGTCGGCATAGCCCCACAAATCATTGCCGCCGTGCAGCAACACCTCTCCGTCGCCGAGCGGATACACCAGGTCCAAGGGGAGCCTACGCGGGCCAAGGCCATGCACCACTTGAGCACAGCGGGGCGGGTCGGGATAGAAACCTCGACCGTAGAAACCGGCCACCCCTCGGCGAAAGGTGAGGTCTTCCGGAGCCACACCCCGCCACACCGGGTGCGCGGCCAGCCGGTGAACGGTCAAATCGCACACACTGCGGTAGGTCAACGGGATGAACCGGGTCAGGCCGGTGGCGAACGGCAGCGCCACTTGGGCGCACACCACCAAACGACCGCCTCCATGCACGAAGCGGTCGAGCTTCGTCTCGTATTGGGAGAGGAAGACCTGGTCGACATGCGGCCCCACTAGCAAACCACGGGCTTGCTTCAGCTCAGTCTGCGGTAGCTCATACAGGTCGAGGTCGGCTACCAGGTCATGCTGAGCGGCAAGCGCCGAAGGGGTGCCCATGGTCAGCACCAGCACAGGGGCCATCAGTTGTCAAGCCTGCTCAGCTCGTCATCCACCAGCATCTCCACCGCCGCATCCGACCTCATCGACGACACGTCACCCGATAAAGCAATTTCTGTTCACTATAAGTCAGTCTGACCTCAGCGAGGAGACTGAGGTCAGCGACGGCCGATCAGCCGACGGCGACGGACCGCTTCGCGCCCCGCGCAAAGCGCACATCGGCCAGCGAGATGTGTTGCCCGACGGGCGTGACGGTGACACGCCAGTCCGTCGTCGGCGCCCTCAGACACTCTGGCTCGTCCTTCCAAACACTGGCTCTCCTCCACCAATCTGCAAGACTCGCAGGTGTCGGCGTAGTTGCCGTGCTTAGGAGCCGTTGCGGGGTCGGTCGAGTTCGTCCCGGACGCGGGCGAGCCGGTCGCGCCACCGTGCGGCCTGGTGCGAATCGGTCAGCTCATAGGTGTCGAGCAGGGCGGAGTCGGGTGTCGGTGGCACGCGCGGGACAGGCATGTAGCCGTCGACCGGGCGCAGCGAGGCGGCACCGGAGACGACATCCCCTTCGAGCAGGGACAACGTGCCGAGGCCGCAGGCGAAGTCGAGTTCGGGCAGTGCCCCGGCAAGGGCGAGTTGCGCGGCCAGGCCGACGCTGGTTTCCAGCGCGGAGGAGACCACACACGGTAGACCGGCGGCCTCGGCGACCCGCAACGAACGCCGCACCCCGCCGAGCGGGGTGCACTTGATCACCGCGACATCGGCCGCGCCCGCGACCGCGACACGCAAGGGGTCCTCGGCGCGGCGGATGGATTCGTCGGCGGCGATGCGCACGTCGACCTGGCGGCGAACAGCGGCGAGTTCGTCGATGGTGCGACAGGGCTGCTCGACGTATTCCAGCCCGCCCGCTGCCTTGTCGAGTTGGCGGATGTGGGTAATGGCGGTGTCGACGTCCCAGACGCCGTTGGCGTCCACCCTGATCGCGGCGTCCGGGCCGAGGGCGTCGCGGACGGCTTCCACGCGGGCGAGGTCTTCGGCCAGCGAGTCGGGATGGTCGGCGACCTTGACCTTCGCGGTGCGGCACCCGGACGTGGCAGTGATCTCGTGAGCGCGTTCCGGTCCGACTGCCGGAATGGTGCAGTTGATCGGGATGCGGTCGCGTATCGGCTCAGGCCAGCCCACTGTGCACTGCTCGATCGTGGTGGCCAGCCAGAAGGCGGACACCACGTCGTCGTAATCGGCGAACGGGCAGAACTCGCCCCACCCGGCGGGACCATCGATGAGCATCCCTTCGCGCACGGTGATGCCCCGGAATCGAGCGCGCATGGGGATGGCATAGATGCGCGCGGCGTCGAAATCGATCGAGTCGGTCATGAGATGGTGGTGTGCTCGTCTCGGTGGGCGCGGTTACGGGTGAGCAGGTCGGTGATCCGTTCGTCCAGTTCGCCGAGGTGCTTCGAGTTGGTGCGCAAGAGGTGGACCTGCCGTTGCAGCGTGCGTAGCCGGTCGAGTGTGCGCGTTGAGCTGACCTGGACAGCGGTCCGCACGGCATCGCGGCCGAGTATGGCCGCGTGCTCGTAGTCACGGCCGACGAGGTGAGCGGTCGCTAGGTCAGTTTGCACGACCTGTTCGCGGACTCGGCCCGAGCCGTAGCGGTGGTCGAGTCGGCGAAGGTGGGCAATGTTCTCGGTGATGATCTCCACATCGGGCATCCCGATGCGCCGCCCCGAGACGCGCGAGGTGTTCTCGGCCGGAGGCACGGTGAGCGCGAACAGCGCAGGCTCCGAGAAGGCCGCCGCTGTGAAGGTGGAGCCCAGCAGGAATTTCCGCCGATCCATGTCCCGTCCTGACAATTCCACGACCGTCCGAACTGTGCCATCCAGTGTGCCCGCACACTGGAGCCCGTCGTAACGATCGTCGGACGTGGGGCTGCGATCGGCGAACCCGCACTCGGTGACACCGATCTCACGGTGAAGGGTCCGTCGCGCTCAGCGAGAGCGAGTCTGCCAAGCGCGCGCGGAACCATAGTGCGTCACCTGCCTTCAACTGGCGATGCAACATGATGGCCTCGTCTTGGACGGGCAGGACCTCCAACGACCTGTACCGGAAAGCGAGGGCACAGGCCATGTCCTGCAACGAGCGGGCCAGTTCAGGCAAATAGCGATCGGCATCCCAATCGGCCAGCTCGCGCCACAGTGCAACCGCCTCACGGCGGTACTCCAAACGCGCCGCTGGCGAGCTCGTTTCGTCGGAGTCCGGATCGGCCGGCTCGTCTTCCAGAGCACAGGGCAAGTCGGGGGCGAACCTCCGATAGTCCATCTCCGCCAGGCGGCGATGCACAGCGATCGTCTCGCGCATCAGGTGGGAAGTCAGCGACGGCCGAGCAGCGGACGGCGGCGGACCGCTTCGCGCAACGCTTCGTAACGCTGGGCCACGACCGTGTCGAGGTAGTCGAGGTCCCTCGGTGTGGCGTGCGGAGTGGGGCTGGGCGCGGGCAATGGACGCAGCGTCATCCAGTGCTCGCCCCACAGCGATTCCAACGCGGCTTCCCACTGCAGCCCTACACCCAGCGCGGTGAGCGCGGACCGCTCGGCGGCTCGGCGCATTGCTTCGTCCAGCTCAACCAATCGCTCGGCCAGCGCGGCCGCGCGCTCGGTGTCCGCACGCCGCAGTGCGGCCGCGGCCTCGGACATCCCACCGATGATGTCCTTGTACCGGCAGGCGGCGCTCATGCCACAACTCCAGTGATATCCGGGCTGATCAGGACCTCTGGGCGCTGCTGGGTGAACCGGTCGAACACCAGCGCCCTGGCCGGCCGGGGGGACCAACTCACCGGCGCGGGTGCTAGGGGACCCAGCTCGCTGCCCTGTATATCGAACGCGACCCAACAGCCAATGTCGTCCACGCCGGCCCCCATCATCAGCACCGCCCGCAGTCGCTGCACGCTGCGCCACCAGCCCAGCACGTGCAGCCCGGTCTCGGGGCCGCCCTTGATCACCTGGCGCAGGCTGTCCAGCCCGGTGCGGAAGGTATCCGGATCTTTGCGCTCCAGCACCCCGCTCGCCCCGTCCACGCCGTAGAGCAACAGATAGTGCGGCTCGCGGCGATGCTCGCCCCCGCTCAGCCGCCCAGTGACGTCGGCGGCCAGCCGGGCCACCAGCGCGGCGAAGTCGTCGATACCGACCGTGTCCACCCCGTGACCCCACCCACGCAGCCGTTCGACCAGCTCGAACGCCGGCACGCTCGCCTCCGGCACAAGCATGCCCACAGTGAACCGAGCGTCACCGGCAACGTACTGACCAGCCAAAGACAGCGCCGCCGCGCCCAGCACCGACGCGGCATCCGCCGCCGATGACGACACCACCGCCAGGTTGCGGCCCGGGGTGGCGCTCAGCGGCACCGTCGCCGCGCTGCCGGCGACATCGATCAGCTGGCCGAGCACCGCCACCCTGGCGACATCGCGGGCCGCCTCGCACGGCACCAAGCTCGCCCCGGCAAGCAGGTCGGCCAACCGGGGCGTCCGGCCCGCATCGAACAACCGAGGTTCGGCTACCGTCGTCGGGCACCGCTTCCACAGCTCGTGCTGCAGCGCATCAATGGTGCCCTTCGCGGTGGCATCCGGGATGCGCAGCACCTCGTTGCCATGCTTGATGCCGGACTCGTGGTTGAGCACAGCGTGCCAGCGCGGCAACGTCAACGCGGCGTCGTTGAGCTCGGCGAGCACGCGGCGCGACCGGGGCAGCGCGACGCGCAGCACGAACTGCTCGAAGATCGCCGGACGGCCCCAGAACGCCTCGATACCGGATACGTCCTGGCTGGACAGCACCAGATGAATGCCCTGGGACCGACCCCGTCGAGCCACGTCCTCCAACAGCCCGGCCGCCTCCCTGGTCACCGCGTCCCGCTCGGCGAACAAGAACTGGAACTCGTCGATCACCGCCACGATCCGAGGCCAACGCCCATTCGGATCGGCGGCCCGCAGCTCCTCCAGCTTGGTCACCTCGTGCGCCTTGGCCGCCTCGGCGCGTTGACGCATCTGCTCGGCCAGGAAACGCAGCAGGGCCAGCCCGAACTCCCGATCGGTGTTAATGTTGACTCCGACCAGGCGCGCGTGCGGCAACCAGCTCGGATCCCGCCGGCCCGGGGTGAACTGGGCGAAGGAGACGCCCTCCTTGAAGTCCAGCAGGTAGAGTTCCAGCTCGTCCGGTGAGTAGCGGGCGGCCATCGAGCCGAGCATGGCGAGCAAAAAGTTGGTCTTCCCGGTACCACTCGGACCGCCGACCAAGGCATGCGGGGAGGCGTCACACAACGCCAACTGCACCGCGACCCCGTCTCGGAAGCCAACCGGTGCGCGCACGCCGGTGGTGGAGCTCGCCGACCACCACCAGTCTCGCGGAAGCAGGTCAGCGAACGTGCCGATGCGACTGTTCCAGCGCTCCAGCTCGTCGGCGATGGTGTGGCAAGCCGAGGTTACCCGGTCGCGGGCAAACGGCTCGTCCAGCCAGACGGTGGTGTGTGGACCGGTCATCGAGCAGCGCGCGGCCACGGCGGTGGTGGCGTCGTTGGCGGCGGCAGGCTCGAGCAGCGTGATCGTCTCGATCGGTGCGCTCACCGTCACCGGCACGTCGACGAGCACCAGTTGGATACCGCAGGCCAAGCCGTTGCGGGCCACTCGCTGCAGCGCCCGGTGGTCATCGTCAGCCAACGCGGCCCGGTTGCCCACCAGCACCGCGACCTGCCACGGTTCGGTCCGCCCCGCGCTGGTCGCGGACAGTGCGCGCAGCGAGGGGTGACCGTCCACCAGCACTCGGGTGTGCACCCGCCGGATGTGGTCGGACAGCTCCTCGAGCAACTCACTCAGGCGGGCTGGGTCGTGCACGGTGAGCAGACCGGTCCGGGTGAGCGGGTAGAGCCCTGGCATCGCGCCAGTGAGCTGGCCGACGTCCCACACATGCAACGCGACCATCCCCGGCCGAAAGTAACTGACCACCCGCAGCAGCAGGGCTTCCACGAGTGACTCGGCCGCCATCCGGGTGTGCGGGGTCGAGGTCACCTGCAGGTGCGACTCGTCCAGCAACGGCACCGCCACCGGGAACGGTTGATGCGCCGGAGCGTCGTCGACCGTGGCGGTGCCGATCCGCCACAGCTCCGGTATTGGACCGCCGCCGTCGACCTTGCCGACGCCACCGAGCCATCGCCGCGGCGGCTCGCCGGACGCGCCAGGGGCAGCCTCAGCAACCAGTTCAGTCAGCCGGGCCGGCTCGGTCGAGACCCAGTCGCCGAAGATAGCAAGCTGGTCCTCGGCGACTCGCCGGATCGGCTGGGCGAGCCGCTCGTTCGCGAATACCCGGGCAAAGCGAGGGTCCTGCCGGGCCGTTTCCAAGCCGGTCGCGCGCAGCCACATTTCCACCATGGTGTGGGCGTGTTCGCGAACAGCCGACTCACGTACCGTCCGCGCGGCACCCAGCGCACTGCCGACCGCGACGCAGAGGTCGTCGAACGCCTTCGTGATTCGGCCTCGGCGCTTCCTGCTCACCGTCGACTCCGGACAGCCGTCGCCACCAGGACATCGCCACCCAAGGCTCTATAACCGTGCCGCGATAGCCGCCACCGAATCGGCGCCACCGCTGATCAACTCCAGCGCGCGCGTCAACTCGTGGCCTGCCCGCAGTAGCTCGGGCGATACCAGCTGATCGTGGTGGGCCCGGTCCAGCTCGCTCAGCAACCCCACCGCCTCCACCAATCGCTGCTGCGCGGTACGGGCACAACGGTAAGCCGTGCCCAGATGCTCGGAGACCTCGGCCAATCCGGCCCGCACCTCGCCGAGTGAGGCTGCTACGGATGGCTCAGTCACAGGCGCGCCGCGATGCCTTCTGAGGTGCTGATCGCCTGCTTGACCATCTGTTGCAGGTCGGCGATCGAGCTCACCGCTTGAGCGAGCTGAGCATCGGCGTCGTTCACGTCAGCCTGTGAGCTGCCCTCGGTGACTCGCTGCAGGGCGACATGGGCCTCTTCCAGCTGAGACTGCGCCTGCTGCAGCGCGCCGATGCTCTCGGAAGCTTTCTCGTTCGCCAGCGCAATGCCAGCGCGAACCTCTTCGATGCTCGCCATTACCGCTACCCCCTGTCATCCATGCCGTACCGGGGCAGAATGTAATCCCCGGCCCGCGCTGGACGGTGGACCTCGCCCGGCGGGTCACTCACTCCACGTTCGGGTGATTCCGAAACCTGATCCCAGACGTTAGCCCCACTGCCTGACCCGAGCGGAAACGGTTCGGTGACAGAGCTCACTAGGGGTCTTAGCCACTTACTATAGCCACCGCCGAACTGGTAGAAGATCAGTTATCCCACCACACCAGGCCGCACGCTGCGCTTGTTCGCAGCGTCTGACACGCCATAAGGGGCGACAATGCCGACGCCAGATAATGCGACCGACCCTACCGTCCATATTTTGTGGATCAATGCGGGCCTGAGTTGCGATGGGGACTCCGTGGCTCTTACCGCGGCGACCCAGCCCAGTATTGAGGAGATCGCCCTGGGAGCG
>JAFASX010000025.1 GCA_019244295.1 Pseudonocardia sp. | reverse complement strand
GCGTTGGCCGGCTTCATCACCCCCGACCGCGGAGTTGTTCGGTTTGCTCCACATCTGCCGTGGCGCAACGTACGCGTGGCCGATCGGCTCGCGGCGCGTTGTGGTCTGCCGGTGGTGATCGAGCATGACGCCAACGCGGCCGCGTTGGCCGAGCGGCGTTTCGGGTCCAGCTCCCGCGCCCGATCTGACTCCCGGTGCATGTTGTTCGTCGCGCTGGGCACCGGGATCGGCGCGGCGCTGTTGGTCGATGGCGAGGTGTTCCGAGGGGCGCACGGTGTCGCGCCTGAACTCGGGCACCTGCGGGTGGTGCCGGACGGGCGGGCGTGCCCGTGCGGAAAGGCCGGTTGCTGGGAACGCTACTGCAGCGGGACCGCGTTGGTCACCACACTGATCGAGCTGTTGGCGGCCAATCCCGGTGCTTCGCCGACGTTGGCTCGGTTGGCGGCCGTGGATGCCCGGGGCATCACCGGTCGGCAGGTAGCGATCGCGGCCCGAGACGGTGATCCGCTCGCGCAACGGGCGATGGCCGAGCTCGCCCGTTGGTTGGGAGAGGGGTTGGCTCTGGTCGCCGATGTTTTCGATCCAGAGCTGGTCGTCATCGGCGGCGGCGTGTCCGGCTCCGCTTCGCTGTTTTTGGACGACGCTCGGGAGCATTACGCTCGGGTACTCACCGGTGGCAAGTACCGACCGCTTGCCCGTATCCGGACCGCCCAGCTCGGCGCGGAGGCCGGCATGATTGGCGCCGCCGCGCTGGCTCGCGATCATGTCGCGGGGTGAGCGCTAGCCGAGGCTGATGGACCCGTTGAGAGGGCTAGAACCTAGAACACCGCGCCGTCGTCACCATCGTCGCCGGACTGGCCTGATCCCGACCACGAGCGCAACACCAGCCACACTAGTCCGCTGGCGAGCGCGAGCAGCCCCAGCGGCAAAGCGAGCGGTTGAACGATGCCCAGCGCCTTCGGCGTGGTCAGCAGCAAAAGACCACATACCAGCAAGCCGACCCCCACCAGCGCGGACCGCCCGACGTGCGGCAACGGTGGCGGATCGGGCGGGACGAAGTGGTCATTCTCGGAGGAGTCGGCGGATACCTCGGCTCTAGGGCTGGTTCTGGGGTCACTCCCTGGATCGCCGGGCGGCACCAGCCGGGCGGAGCTGTGATCGTCTGGCCAACTCGGCACGGCGCCCTCAGCCCGCCAGCCGGCGACGATCTCTTCGAACGTCGAGGGCACATTGGCGGAGTCGGCACCGTGACCATCTTCGGGGTCCGCCGGGCTCACTAGGGCATCGTGCCACGGATGCGGTGCAAGTGGGAGGCCGGTCTGCGTTGTCGGCTATACCAAGGGCTCCGTAGGCTGATGTCAGCGGTCGCGGGAGGGGAGGCGGCGTCCAAGTGTTGTACTGGTTGCTTAAGTTCGTGCTTCTCGGACCGTTGCTTCGGTTGTGGTGCCGGCCAACCATCGAGGGCGCGGAGAACATTCCGGCTACCGGGGGGGCGTTACTGGCCAGCAACCATCTTGCGGTGGCCGACTCTTTTTTCTTGCCGTTGCTGATTGATCGCCGGATCGTTTTCATGGCTAAGCGAGAATACTTCACTAAACCGGGTTTTAGCGGCTGGCTGACGAAGAGCTTCTTCACCGCGGTGGGCCAGGTCCCACTGGATCGTGGCAGTGGCTCAGCCGCCCGAGCGGCCCTGGATACGGGCAACCGCCTGCTGCGAGAGCAGCGGTTGGTTGGGATCTACCCGGAGGGCACCCGATCTCCGGATGGCCGGTTGTACAAGGGCAAGACCGGGGTCGCTCGGATGGCGCTGGAGTCCGAGGTTCCGGTGATCCCGGTGGTCATGATCGGTACCGACAGAGTAAACCCGATCGGGTCGAAGATATGGCGGCCATACAAGGTTCGAGTCAAGATCGGCGAACCGCTGGACTTCTCCCGATACCACGGTATGGCGAACGACCGCTTCATCCAGCGTTCGATGACGGACGAGATCATGTATGCGCTGATGGAGCTTTCCGGGAACGAGTACGTCGATATCTACGCGGCCAAGGCCAAGGAAGACGCCGCGCGGCTCGGTAAACAGACGGTGGGTAAGCAAACCGCCGCTGGCCGACCGGCTTCTCGGCTGCCCCGGACGAAGGCCAGCTGAGCTTGAGGTGCGTTTCTTCTACGACTGCGAGTTCATTGAGGACGGTCAGACGATCGAGCTGGTCTCGATCGGGGTAGTTGACACCGGAGGCCGCGAGTTCTACGCCGTCTCCACGGAGTTCGATGAACGCAGAGCCGGGCCGTGGGTTCAGGCGAACGTGTTGCCCAAGTTGCCGTCTCCGGGCAGCCCCACATGGCGTAGCCGGGCTCAAATCAAGGACGACCTGTTGGCATTTCTCACCGAGCCGGGTGAAGAAGTTGAGTTGTGGGCCTGGATCGCGGCCTACGACCACGTGGCGCTGTGTCAGCTGTGGGGTCCGATGCAGGCATTGCCCCGGCCGCTTCCCCGGTTCACCCGCGAGTTGCGGCAGCGTTGGGAGGACGCTGGTCGGCCCGCCTTGCCCCAGGCTCCCTCGGACGCACACGACGCATTGGCCGATGCCCGGCACAATCTGGCACGATGGCGGGCGATCGAAGCGGAGCTGGCTCGGACGGGTGCTGTGGTGCTCAGGTCACGGGCATGAGAGCCTTCCGTCCGTGCGAGTTGGAGTGCTTACCGGAGGCGGCGACTGCCCCGGACTGAATGCCGTGATCAGGGCCATCGTCCGTAAGGGCGTGCCAGAGTACGACTATGACTTCGTCGGGTTTCGGGACGGCTGGCGTGGCCCATTAGAGGGCCTGACAATGACGCTGGACATCCCGGCGGTCCGAGGCATCCTGCCCCGAGGCGGGACGATCCTGGGGTCCTCGAGGACGAATCCGTTCTCAGTCGATGGCGGTGTCGAACGGATTCGCCGGACACTGAAGAACCTCGGGGTGCACGCTTTGGTTGTCATCGGCGGCGAAGACACCCTCGGCGTGGCCACCAAGCTGCACGAGCTGGGCGTGCATGTGGTCGGTGTGCCGAAGACGATCGACAACGACCTGTCTGGCACGGACTACACCTTTGGTTTCGATACCGCCGTCGGTATCGCTACCGAAGCAATCGACCGGTTGCACACTACGGCGGAGTCACACCATCGGGTGCTCATCGTCGAGGTGATGGGCCGGCATGCCGGCTGGATTGCGTTGCATTCGGGCCTGGCGGGCGGCGCGAATGTGATTCTCATCCCGGAGATCCCGTTCGACATCGACAAGGTTTGCGCATGGGTGGAGAGTCGGTTCCGGACTCAGTACGCGCCGATCATTGTGGTCGCCGAGGGAGCTGCCCCGAAGGACAGCACCATGGAGCTGGCCACCGCTGAAAAGGACGCGTTCGGGCACGTCCGACTCGGTGGGATCGGCGAGTCCATCGCCCGCGAGATCGAACAGCGCACCGGGAAGGAAGCCCGCACCACGGTGCTGGGTCACGTACAGCGCGGCGGCACTCCGAGTGCCCGCGACCGGTGGTTGGCTACCCGATTCGGGCTGCACGCGATCGACGCGGTGCGCGACGAGGCTTGGGGCCAGATGGTTGCGCTGCGCGGGACCAACATCGTCCGGGTTCCGTTGTCGGAGGCTACAGACACATTGAAAACCGTGGATCCGGCCCTCTACGCCGAGGCCGAGGTGTTTTTCGGATAAGTGTTCTTCGGGTGCGCCTGCACCCGAAGACGCTCGCGGCTGACCAACGCATAGGGTAGGCACGTGAACTGGACCGTGGATGTACCGGTCGACAAGCTGCCCGAGCTGCCGCCGCTGCCGAGCACGCTGCGTACCCGGCTTGATGAAGCACTCGCCCTTCCAGCTGCTCAGCAGCCGGAATGGCCGGACCCCGAGATCGTGCGACACGTCCGCATGGTGCTGGAGAGCGTTCCCCCGATGACAGTGCCTCAGGAAGTTGACCGTCTTAGCCAGCGGCTGGCCGACGTGGCTCGAGGCGAGGCGTTCCTGTTGCAGGGCGGGGATTGCGCCGAAACATTTGCCGACAACACCGAGCCTCATATCCGAGGAAACATCCGTACCCTGCTGCAGATGGCCGTGGTGCTCACCTATGCCGCGAGCATGCCGGTGGTCAAGCTCGGCCGAATCGCGGGGCAGTACGCCAAGCCGCGCTCATCGACGGTCGACGCGCTCGGGCTGCCGTCATACCGAGGCGACATCGTGCATTCGATCAAGCCGGATCCGGCGGCTCGGGTGCCCGACCCGAGCCGGATGATCCGGGCGTATGCCAACGCTGCCGCGGCGATGAACTTGCTTCGGGCGTTGACTGCGGCCGGGATGGCTGACCTGTGCTCAGTGCATGACTGGAACAAGGACTTCCTGCGCAACACGCGGGCGGCCGAACGGTACGAGGCCCTCGCCGTCGAGATCGAGCGGGGTCTGCGGTTCATGTCCGCCTGTGGCGTTGATGACCCCAGTTTGCACAGCGTGGAGTTCTACGCCAGTCATGAGGCCCTGCTGCTGGACTACGAGCGCGCCATGCTCCGGCTCGATACTCGGCTGGACGAGCCTCGACTCTATGACCTTTCTGGTCACTTTCTCTGGATTGGCGAACGGACTCGCCAGCTTGACGGCGCACACATCGCGTTCGCTGAGCTGTTGGAAAACCCGATCGGGTTGAAGATCGGTCCGAGCGTTACTCCAGAGCTAGCACTGGAGTACGTCGAGCGTCTTGACCCACATGGCGTGCCCGGCCGACTTACCCTGATCAGCCGCATGGGCAATACCAAGATCCGTGATGTCCTGCCGCCAATCGTAGAGAAGGTCACCGCTTCCGGGCACCGGGTCGTCTGGCAGTGCGACCCAATGCACGGCAATACCGTGGAGTCCACGACCGGTTACAAGACCCGACACTTCGACCGGATCATTGATGAGGTACACGGATTTTTCGAAGTGCACCACAGCCTTGGTACACACCCCGGTGGGCTACATGTGGAGATCACTGGTGAAGATGTCACCGAGTGCCTCGGTGGCGCGCAGGAGATTTCCGACATCGACCTACATGGCCGATACGAGACGGCGTGCGATCCGCGGCTGAACACTCAGCAGTCCCTCGAACTGGCTTTTCTGGTCGCCGAGATGCTCAGGGGTTGATCAGCGCGTAACGGCTCGCGGAGCTCAGCCGCCCCGGCCACCTCCTAAGGCACGTTCCAGCTGGCGGGTAATGGCATCGGCGATGGATGCTCCGATGCCATTACTCGGACGGTCGTCGTGGTCGTGGTGCTCCGGCCCCCGGCTGAGGACCAGGGTCACCGGTGCCCCGATGGTGAGCTCGCTGCCCGCCGGTGGCGTTGTGCCGATGACGCTGCCAGCCGGCGCACTTGGGTGGTAACGGTGTACGGCGCCGTCTTGGGCCGGCGTTAGGTCCGCGACTCGTATCGCATCTTCAGCCGCGGCTACCGGAGTGCCGGGGACGATCATGGGGACTCTTGGGTGCCCGGTTGAGACGATCAGTGTGACCTGGCTTCCGTCCCGTACTGAGGACCCACCCGCCGGGGTAGAGTCGATGACGATTCCGGCTGGCACCCTGTCGTCGTGCCGCTCGGTGACCACCGGTGTCAGGCCGGCCTCGGTAATCGCTTGCTGTGCCGTCGTCTGCGGCATGTCGACTACGACTGGTATGCGGGTTCCGCTGCCCCCGCCGAGGTTCCAGCCCAGCACAGCCACCAGCATCCCGAACACCAGCACGGCACCGACCCACCCGACCGCCTTCCGCTGCCTGTGTCCGAAGACGATGGGTGGGGCCGGCTGGGCTAACTCGGTTAGCGCGCGAGTGGATTTCGGACTTGGCCGGTCCTCGGTGCGGTAATCGCTCAGACCGGAGCGGGACTTTGATGGTTGCGGTGCTGACCCGGGCACCGGTGCCGGTACCGTCGGCAAGCCCAGTGCGGCGCGCACCCCTCGCATGGCAGACAGCATGGTCTCAGCGTCTGGCAGGCGCTCCCGCGAGTCGCGTACGGTCGCCCTGGCAACCAAGCCGTCGAGCTCCGGGGGCAGCCAGGGCAACAGTGTGGACGGTGCCGGGACGTCACAGTTAATGTGTTGGTAAGCCACCGAGACCGCGTGTTCCCCGCTGAACGGCGGCACCCCGGTCAGTAGCTCGAACAGCATCACCCCGGCCGCGTACACATCGCTGGGCGGACCGACCCCTTCGCCGACGACTTGCTCTGGGGACAGATAGGCAACGGTGCCCATGATCGTGCCCGCCGCGGTGGCCGCGGTATTTGCCGCGGCCGTCACCAGGCCGAAATCGGCCACCTTGACCGCGCCAGACTTGCTGATCAGAACGTTTTCCGGCTTGACGTCTCGGTGCGCCATGCCGTGCCGGTGAGCGACCGCCAGTGCGGTCAGCACGGGTTCGAGGACGGCAAAGGCCTCCGGCGGTTCCAGCTTGCTCCGCTCGAGCAGGACATCGCGCAGCGTGCCCCCATCGATGAACTCCATCACCAGGTAGACCAACCGCTCTGATCCGACCTGATGCTCGCCCTGGTCGTAGACACCAACCACCCCAGGGTGGTCCAAGCGTGCCATGGCTCTGGCTTCGCGCTCCAGACGCCCTCGAAAGCTCGGATCAGCGGCCAGCCGACTGTCCATGACCTTGATCGCGACCGTCCGGTCGAGGCGGACGTCAGTGCCGCGGTACACGCGGGACATCCCGCCGACCGCCAGTAGCTCACCAACTTGGTATCGCTGCTCGAGCAGCGCTCCGGCCAGATGGTGTGTGTCGGTGACCACGCTGCGATGGTACGGAGCCGTCAAAAACAGCGGAGCAGCGGTGCCAATGGGCGCCACCCACTGCCCTGAAAGCCGCGGTTGTGGCATGGTGTCCGGCGTGAGTGAGACATCCGTCGCAACCGGGATGCTGCCCGAAGGAGTACCGGCCCTAACCATCGCGGAGGTGGCCGCACAGCTGAGGGTTCCGGTCAGTCGAGTACATCAGCTGATTCGGGATGGTCACCTGCTCGCTGTGCGGCGTGCGGGAGGTTTGGCGGTGCCGGTGGATTTTCTGGACGGCGTGGTGGTGGTCAAGGGCCTCGCCGGCACGATTACCGTGCTGCGCGACGGTGGCTACGCCGACGACGAGATACTACGCTGGCTATTCGCCGATGACGACTCCCTACCCGGGACCCCGATTGCCGCGCTGCGTTCGAACCGAGGCCGAGAGATCAAACGACGCGCCCAAGCTATGGCGTTCTAAAAGGAGCCTCACCGGACAACCGGGTCACCTGCGCAAGCGCAAGTTGTGGCAGAGCAACCGCTAGCCGACGTTGGATTGGTACCGAGGCCCGCCCGCTGAATACGTCATAGTCGGCGTTGACGATCTGGTCCAGTATTCCGCTGTACAGGACGAACGCCGTCCGTATGCACGGCCGTGACCGAGGTGCAAGTTGGGCGATCCCGGGGGCCGCGCGCCGGTATACCGCAAGGGTGCGTGCCACCTGGTGGGCCAGCGCGCGGCGTACCCGGCGTTCCGTGCGGCGAGCCTGATGACACCAGCGCAGCAGTTCGAGGTCCACGCCGAATGCGGCCAACTCGTCCGCCGGCAGGTACACCCGATTTCGGTCGAGGTCTTCACCGACGTCGCGGAGGAAGTTGGTCAGCTGGAAGGCGATGCCGAGTGCGGCTGCGGCCGGTTCGGCCAGTTCCCTCGGCACTGAGGTGCCCAAAACGGGTAGCATCTGCAGACCAATCGCCGCTGCCGATCCGTACATATAGCGTCCAAGTTCGTCGAACGACGAATAGCTGCACACCTCGATGTCCATCCGCATCGAGTCAAGGAACGCCTCGAAGTGGGCGGGATTCAGCTGGTATCGCCGCGCGGTGTCAGCCACCGCGACGAGGACCGGGTTGGTCGCGGGCTGTCCATCTAGAGTGGCACTCAGGTTAGCTGCCAGGATGTTCAGCTCGGCGGCTTGGGCGGCTGCCGAGCGCGGGTTGTGTCGGGCATCGACGACCTCATCGGCGTATCGCGCGAACCCGTACAGGGCATGTACGAAAGGCCGTTGCGCGGGCGCGAGCAGCCTGGTGGCCAGATAAAAAGTACGACCGTGGATGGCGTTGAGGGTCTTGCAATATCGGTAGGCGGACCGCAAAGAGGCACTAGTGATGCCGGCCGCATCGAGCTCCCAGACCGACGATCCAGCCATCAGCCCCGGTCCAGCCATCAGCCGGCCGGCTGATGGCTGGACTCGCGTCGTCCTGACGTTAAATCTCGCTGCTCTGACCACTGGCCCAATGGGTCAGGAGAGCGCAACGATTTGGCCGCGATCACCGCGCCGATGAGCATGAGGGCCAAGTAACCAAATGCGTACAGGGCGACCTCGCCGGACGGAAAGGCGGCCACGACGAGGAAGACGGACATGAAGATCACCCGGGACATGGCGGCCGCGGTCCACGGCACAGCGGCGAGCAGAGCCATACCCCACGAGTAATACCAGGGCAGGGTCGCTGGGGATAGCAGGGCGAGCAACATCAGCACAACGCCGGCACGGCGCACCGCGTCCGCTCCGCCGGCGCTAGCGGCCCGCCACTGCTTGAACGCGATCACGAGGAACACCAGGCCGCCGATTACCCGGGTCACCATGACGAATGGCATTTCCGGCAGGCCAGGGATCAAAAGCCCGGCCACAGTGTGTAGCACTTGGCCGACACCGGTCGGCAACGACAACCAGTTGACGATGTTGGACGGCGCGTTCAGCGCGGACAGCCAACCCAATCCCACCCCGGCGGCCACCGATACCGCCGTGAACACCACGAGGAAAACGCCGATCCCAGCGGCCGACGCACGCACCACCCGCACGCGGTGTGGACCTTCCAGGCGGGCTGCCCAGACCAGCACCAGGAATGGCAACGCGAACCCCGCGGTGGCCTTGACCGCCATGGCCAAGGTGACCAGGGCGATCCCGGCCGCGTGCTTGCGGTCGAGTACTAGGAGGCATCCGCTACTGAGCAACCCCACCACCAACAGGTCGTTGTGCGGACCTCCGACCAGATGCAGAATCATCACGGGATTGGCCACCGCCAACCAGACCGCGACCGACGCTCGCCCACCGAGATGCCGAACCAGGCCGGGCAGCGCGGCGACGAACGGCACCAGGCCCGCCATCATCACCAGTCGCATCAGTATGACGCCCACGACCATGTTCTCGCCGGCTATCGAGACGACGCCCTTGGCGAGCAGAATGAACAGCGGACCGTAGGCAGCCGGGGTGTCTTGCCAGAACCAGTGAACGTTGTCCGCGATCGGCCCAGTTAGCGCGCTTGGGCCGCCGCTGTATGGATCGAACCCGCGCAGTGGCATTTCGCCGTAGGCGAGATAGCTGAAGACGTCACGGGAGAACAACGGCGGCGCCGCCACCACCGGCAGGATCCACACCACCGCCGTCCTGAGCACTACGCGACCACCCGCCCGCCGTGCCAGCACCTCGCGCCCGAGCAACACCCAAGCCCATACCAACAAACCCAGCCCGAGGTAGACGCCGAGGACCGCAAGGTCGTAACCGTGGCCGAACCTGGCGGCCACCAATGGGGTGCCCTCAAGGATCGGATCGCGGACCAGCTTCCCGCCGGCCCCCATGCCGGCAAAAGCGATTACCACGCTGCCCCACAAGCCAAGCAACAGTGGCTTGGTGCGGCGACCGCCACCGGTGCGCGGCCCAAGGGACGGTCGGCTGAGGATGATCGGGTCCGCGTCGGGCTGGGCAACCACGGTGCTGGTCATCGGCGCGGAGTGGGTCACCGCGCTGAGGGCGTCATCAGGCTTGGATGGCCCGGGGGGCGGCGACACAGGCTCCAGGGGCGGCGATAACTGTGGCTGGGAGGTCATCTCCGACATATGCTCGCATGCCGGTGATCGACCGCGAGTCCCAGGTGCCTGTCTTACCGTCGGGCACGAGCGCCGATGATCCGCTCGGCGGCCAATCGTCCGGAGATCAAAGCTGGCGGTACGCCGACGCCAGGGGTGGTCCCGCAGCCAGCGAGCACAACGTTTGACCATCCGGGCGGACGGTTGCCCGGGCGGAAGGGTCCGGTCTGGGCGATTGTGTGCGCCGCAGAGAACGGCGTTCCCGCGGCGAAACCCTGGGCTGCCCAGTCGGCTGGCGTGACGAGCAGCGACACCTCGTGGCGCGAGCCGGGGCCGATGATGCCCCGAGTGTGCGCGATCTGGAGCAACTCATCGGCGTAGGCAGCGCCGATTCGGGACCAGTCCAGGTCGCTGCCGCACTCGAGGTTCGGGCAGGGAGCTAGCAAGTAGTTCAGCTGGTGTCCCGGCGGTGCCAACTCGGGATCAGAAGCTGTCGGCGTCGTGAGCAGCATTGACGGATCCGACATCAGCTTGCCTCGGCGTAGAATCTCATCGAAAGTCTGGACCCACGCCGACCCGAAGGAAATGGTGTGGTGGGCCCGTGCCGGATCGTCGTTTTTCGGCGCCGGCCCTCCCGTGTGCAGCACAACAGCTGATGGCGCCCAGCGCAAGCGTATCGGTCTGCGTGGCGCGCGGCCCAGCAGTTGGTAACTTGCCGGGAGGTCGGCCGTTAGCACCACCGCATCCGCGTCCACCTGGTTGAGCTCACCGTTCGCGGCGAGATAGCGCACGGCGACCGCGCGGTCGTGGCGTCGAATCAGGCTAGTCGCGCGCGCACCATAGCGGAACGTCGCGCCGGCCTCGGTGGCAGCGTCGGCGAGCGCGCTCGGCAGCGCACGCATCCCGCCGCGTGGGAACCACACCCCGGCGACGGTGTCCATGTACGCGATGACCCCGTAGACCGCGAGGGCGCTCAGCGGAGATACGCCGGCATACAGCGCCTGAAACGTGAAGATCCGCCGGAGCCGGTCGTCCCGGACGAATCGGCCGACTACCCGACTGAGGCGTCCGAATCCGCCAAGACGAGTCAGCCTGGCTAGGTCAGGTGTCAGCAAGCTCATCGGTGAGTCCATGTTCGCGCCGATGAACGAATCGATCTCCGTCTCATACAGCGAGCTCAGCCAGTGCCGCAGGCGCCGGTAGCCGGCCGCGTCGCGCGGGCCGACCGCAGCCGCGATCTCAGCTTCCATAGCCTTCGGATCGGTGTGCACAGCGATCGTCGATCCGTCCGCGAAGCGGGCACGATATGCCGGGTCCAGACGGATCAGCTCAACCCGGTCGGACAACTTCTGGCCCACCGCCGCGAGCGTGCGGTCGACGATCTCGGGCATGGTCAACACGGCTGGCCCGGTATCGAGGCGGTAATCGCCGGCTGACCCGTGTAGATCCAGCCGGCCGGCCCTTCCCCCTGGGTGGTCGGCACGCTCCAAGACCGTGACCCGTCGGCCGGCGCCTAGTAGGTGTAGGGTGGCCGCGAGGCCGGACAGCCCGGCGCCCACGACCACGACGTGATCGGTTGGCGCGGCCATCCCGCGCTGGCGTATCACGAGCTTCAGTGCCGTCGTCGAGTCGCGGCCAGCGCGAGCTCTGCCAGCTTCCACGCGGCCGGCTGGGCGACCTCGGCGGATGCCAGGGCGGCGAGGCCGCACTTGGTGAGCTGTTCGATGTAGCGTTCGACTTCGGCGGAGGCGCCCAGCTCGCACAGGATGTTTCTCACCCTGTCCACGCCCTCGGCGTCCAGTTCGGGGTCGCCGAGCGCACTGGTCAGGACTTCAGCTTCGGCTGTTCGCCGCCGTGTTCGCGCGGTCTGGATGGCCAGCGCCATCAGTACCGTGCGTTTGCCTTCGCGGAGATCATCACCCACGGGTTTGCCAGTAACCTGGGGGTCGCCAAACACGCCGAGCAGGTCATCGCGAAGCTGAAACGCCGTCCCGATATCGACGCCAAAGCGGCGGTAAGCCGTCACCAGTTCCCGCGGTGCGCCGGCCAGCGCCGCGCCCAGCTGCAGCGGGCGTTCCACTGTGTACGCGGCGGTCTTGAAGCGGTTGACTCGAAGCGCGGCGGCGACCGTGTCAGCACCACTGGCCTGGCACCAGCTGTCCAGATACTGGCCGCCGAGCATGTCTGTGCGCATTCCGGCCCACACCGGGCGGATCCGCCGACGTTGGCCATCGCTGAGCTCCGCGTGGTTGAACATGTCGTCAGCCCAGGCCAGGGCGAGGTCGCCGAGCAGAATCGCGGCCGCCGCACCAAAACGCTGAGAGGCTCCTCGCCAGCTATGCCGCTCATGTCGACCGGCGAACTCGACATGGAGCGTCGGGCGTCCCCGTCTAGTGTCGGAGGCGTCAATCAAGTCGTCGTGCACTAGCGCGGATGCCTGGACTAGCTCCAGCGCGCTCACCGCTTGCAGAACGTTAACGTCGTGGGGATCGCCACCAGCTCCTCGCCAACCCCACCAGGCGAACGTGGGACGGATACGTTTCCCGCCACCTAGCACGAACTCCGTGAGCGTCCCGGCCGCTTCAGCGAGTACCGGATGAATGGCTGTGGCGTCGTCTATTCGCCGCGCGAGGTAATTAGCAAGCGTGTGTTCAATTCGGGTGATGAGCTGACGGTCGGGCTCGGTCTCGGCTGGCTTGTCGGCCGCGGCGGTTACCGGCACGGCCGATGCGTCGCGCGTCGACGCGGCGGTTGATGTACAGGGCTGCGCCATGGATTCATGGATGGAGCGAACGGTCACGGGTGTGAGCTCCTGGGGGTGGTGTTTCTGGAAAGCGGACGCGTGGCTCGGGTCATCGCACCCGTTTCGCCCAGCGGACCGGCGGGTTGCGCTCGGCTTTGGCCAGCAGCACTACCGCGAGTGCCGTCGAGGCGACCAGCGCGCCGACCAGGATTGCCCACTGCCATACCGACGGCGCGGCCGGGTCCGGTGCACGAACTACGGCGCTGAGCTTCCCTACCCGCCCCGGGTCGAATCTCCAACTCACGGTGTGGACGGCCAGCCGGCCATCGGTACTCAGCACATCGCCGGCAAATGCCACCTTGACCTGCACGTCCGCCCGATCCACCGGCAACGCCGTGAGGTCGACCTGCCCGTTGAGGAGGATGCGATTGCCCGCTCGGCGTAGAGCCAGCCGGAACCGACCTTCGGCCGCCGGGGCCACCGCCACCAGGGAGTTCACTTCATCGAATTGCAAGCCGGCGAAACGCAACACGGAGCCCTGGTAGTCCTCGGACTGGTACGGGATAATCGCTACTCGGTTAACCAATGCGGACGGCACCGCGAGCGCCGGCGGCGGCCCGCCAGCCCTGGCGATCACGATCTCGCCGGCAACCGTGTCGTTACCCTGTACAGCGAGCGCGGTCCGCACTCGGGTGCAGCCGCTGACCAGCCCGATCAGGAAAACCAAGGCAATCGCGATCAGCCAAACCACGCGGGCGAGGGCGTGACGCGGACGTGAAGCTGAGACCCCCACCCTCGGTTGGCGGCAGGGCGGCTCGGGCACACCTCCATCGTGCCAGGCACCGCGTTGGGCTGGAGTGCGCCGACGGGATGCCGACGGCACGAGCACCGCTTGGCTATGTCGCGCGCCGATCGGGCAGCGGCAACTGACGGCCGAGCACCGCGAACGGTCGAGAATCTCCCACGAAGTAATACGCCCGCAGCACGTCGACGAATCCGAGCCTTCGGTACAACCGCCACGCGCGTCCCGGTCGTGCTGGATCGATCTCAGGCGTGGACAACAGTACGGTCGCAGTGGTCACGTCGGAAAGAAGACCGCGCAACAGCCGCTCGCCGATCCCGCCCCCTTGTGCCTGCGGGAGCACATGCAGCTCGCTGAGCTCGAAATAGTCCGTAAGCCATGACTGCTTGGTCGGGTCAGCCGCGCGCAACCCACGCTGGATCTCGTCGTGCCACCATTGCCCGCCCGCCCCAATATAACCATAGGCAAGCCCAATGAGCCGACCTTTGCTGCTGATGGCCCCAATCGCCCGCCAGCCAGGGCGGTAAGTGTGCTCGCGCCAGAGAGGAGCGCGCTGCTTAATGGTCGCTTTCGGATAGCCCATTGCCAAGACGTAGACCTCTAGCGCCTCGGTCAGGTGAGCCAAAAACTCTTCCTTCGAGAGGAATCTCACATCGACCTGAGGTGGCGCAGCGGTCATCGGTCAGCGACCGATGCGGCATCGACCAAGCCGCTCATGGCCGGCACGGCCGCCAGCGGCACGATCCTCGCGCACACGAATGTGAGCAGTCCACCGGGCATAGTGGTCAACAATGCTACATGGCATCGGCGCGACACGGAGTGGGGCGCCGCAGACGTCGGAGTGGGGTCGGTTGACCAAGCCGGTGGGTCGGCTGTGTTGTCCGATCGCCAGTTGGACTTGACTCTCCTCCCGAGACGCGCTCTACTAGTACTATCGAACATACGTTCGAGTAGATCACATCGATCCGGTTGACCCGCTCGGTGAGCTTTCACAGAAGTGTGCCAGAGCTTGCTGAGTCTTTGTCAAGCGGTTCGCTCGGTGGGGTGCCTGGGAAGGATGACGTCAGATGAGTCCGCTGATTGATCGGTTCAGTTCTCGGCAGCCGACGCCGATTCAAGTGCGATGGCAGGACGGTGAGCCCGTCGAGTTTCAGCGTCGTCCGATGCGCAAGGGGCCCCGTTTCTTCGTCACGGACGTGCGCGAACGGTGGATTGAGGAGTCGCCGTGGCCGTTCCCATCGCCTATGCCTGTTGGGGGAGATCGAGTGCGCTGCTGGCGAGTGCTCGCTCAGTCTTCGGCTGAGCTCCACAAGCCCGCCCAGGAGTTTGTGCTTCGCATGCGGGCTGGGCCTGGGGTGTGGGACCTGATTCGCGTCGCCGACTAGCGCGGGATGAGCTCAGCCTCTATCCAGATTCTGCGCGCTCCTGAGCCAGGACAGGAGATTGTCATGACGATTGCCGCAGTCGACGATCTTGTGGTCAGGTTAAGAAAGTTCCTTGAGATCATCCGCTCGGTGGCGCGCCGTTGCTAGCCGCGCTGGGTCGCGTGGCGTGCCCCGGCCTACGGCGGCTGCGCAGTACCCGACTTAGTAGGCCGTCGAATACAGCGGCGACCTCGCGAGCGCCGGGCGTGTCCCACCGCTGAATCGGCACACACGCACCTTGAGCCTGTTGGATCGCGGAACGTTCCGGCACTGTCGCGGGCAGCACCAGGGGCCCAAACAGCTCTCGCAGCTCGGCCACCCGGAAGGCATGCTCGGAGGATCGGGGTTGCACCCTGTTAATCAATACCCCAAGTGGTTGCAGACGGGTATTGCCTCGAACCCGTTCGTCTTGAACGGCCTCGAAAGCGCGCTGGACGCCGGTCACCGCGAAGATTGTCGGATCGGTGACCAGCACCGCTCGGTCAGCCGCGACCAACGCGGAGCGAGTGAGCTGACCAAGCGAGGGTGGGCAGTCGACGACCACTAAGCCGTAAATGGCAGCCGGGTCGGAGTCGACGTCGTCGCCAAGCCGGGTCAGCGCGCGATTCAGGCGGGCGAGCTGCTTCGTGGTCGGGCCGGGGTGGTTGTGCCGCTCTGTGGCCTCGTTGCCGACCAGCACATGTAGGTCGTTGCTCCACGCGCTGACCCCGATCGCGTTACTGATGACCGATCGTCGCGGCTCGTCGAGAACGTCTGCGATGCTGGCGGCCGTAGGCTTAGGACGGAGGGCCGCGGTGGCATTCGCCTGTGGATCGAGGTCGACGACAAGCGTGCGCAAGTTGCGTTGGACGGCCGCGCCGGCCAAGCCAAGGACTACAGTCGTCTTGCCAACCCCACCCTTGAGGCTGAGCACGGCAATCACCTGCACGTGGGACAACCTACCGTTGGGGCTGAGCACGGCAACCACCTGCAGGTGGGACAATCTACCGTTGAGGGCCTCCGCCACGTGGACAAGCTGGCAAGCAACATCATGACTACGCTGCAGGCCGTGCGTAACCAACGGCATGACTGAGGGTTTGATGAATACCAGCATCGGCGTACCTAGCGTGCGTTCCAGGTCGGACGTCCGGCCACCGGAGACGGCTGGCTCGGATAATGAGCTACCGGCGGACGACGGAGTCGTGCGCCGGACATTGCGGGCGGAGGTCTCCCGGGCGCGGGCGCGCCGAGGCGAACGGTTGGTTCGAGTACTCGACGTGGGCGGTGGCAGCGGGGTGTGGGCCGTTCCTCTGGCCGCTGATGGTTGCGCGGTCACCGTGGTCGACACCAGCCCGAATGCGCTGGCGGCGCTGCGTGGCCGGGCCGCGCGCGCCGGGGTGGCCGACCGGGTGGTCGCCGTCCAGGGCGATGTCCATTCACTGGCCGAGGCAGTCCGGCCGGCTGAGGCGGACCTCGTGCTCGGACACGGCTTGCTCGAGGTGGTTGACGACGCGATAGGCGCGGTCGCGCAACTGGCGGCCTCGGTTACCCCGGGTGGCGCGGTGTCGCTGCTGGTCGCGGGTCGGCACGCGGCCGCGTTCACCCAGGCACACGCTGGGCGGCTGGCCCAGGCACGGGCCGTCTTGACCGATCCGTCTGGCCGGTGGGGACCCGGCGACCCGTTGCAGCGCCGACTCGACATGGCGGTCCTGCGGCGGCTCCTCGAAGCCGTGGCGGGGCTATCGATCGAGCGGGTGCAGGGCGATGGAGTGCTCGAAGGGTTGCTCCCCTCGTCGGTGGTTGATGCCGATCCCGGAGGCGTGGAGGAGCTTGAGTCGCTAGTGGCTGGCACGCCGGAGCTTTTGGTTCTGGCGGCTAGGCTACACGTGATCGCGCGACGTTCGGAGTGCGACAGGCCTCGAATGTGATCGTGTGTCGTAACTTCCGGTTCTCTTTACGAGTCTGGGTAGTCGCAACTTGCCGTTACTCGTATGCTCGTACCTAACGCCCGCTCCAGGGCGCCGCGTTGGGTGGTGCTGGCACGGCGTGACACCCAAACGACCAATCCATGTGCCGGAGGCGAAAGAAGATGCCACTCTCCGAGCACGAGCAGCGGCTGCTCGACCAGATTGAGCGCGCGCTCATAGCGGAGGACCCAAAGTTTGCGTCGACCGTGCGCGCGGGTCGGCTGCGAAAGCCGACGCGCAGGCGCCGGCTGCAAGGTTTCGTGTTGTTTGTTCTTGGTCTAGTGCTACTTGTCGTAGGGGTCGCCGTGCGGGCTATCTGGCTGGCAAACGTGCCAGTGGTTAGCGTCGTGGGCTTCCTCGTGATGTTGGCGGGCGCGGTCTTGGCGGTCACATCGCTCGGTGGCGGCAAGACAGCGCCGAGCAAAGGCCCGGAGTCTGAGCGGGGTCGGTTCGGAGGCAAGATGGAGGAGCGGTTCCGCCGCCGTTTCGATCAAGACTGACAGTCCCGGCTCAGCGGGGGTGACCCGTACCTCCGTGTAGTGGACGGCGTGTTCGTAGTCGCGGACGCACCGAACGGGGCCACAACCGCTCCGTAAGCGTGAGTGAGGTGGAACGGCGCAGGCAGTGCCGAATCATCCGCAGGGCGTCGACCAGGTTCGGGCCAGAGTTGGGGTCGGCGCTCGGCGCGTACCAGCCCCGCTCCAGCGCGGTGACTACCGTTCGCACGGCGTTCGACGACGCATCATGCAGGCGATGGGCGCTAACTATTCGATGTCCGGCCGCTCGGACAGTGAGGTTTCCTGGAAGCTGGCCACCGCAGTCCCTCGATTCAGCGAGAAGCTCCCGCCATGCCGCGACCGCCCCTTCGCAGCCACCGTGAGCGGCTAGCGCTAGCCGTCGGCGTCGGGCCAGCCGCCGAACGGTGAATGGCGCTCCGATCAGCGAGACCATGCCAACCAGAGCCAGTATGACCAGCAGCGCGGTTCGCTGAGCGGGATTCGCCGGCGACTCCGGGCTGTTCCCCGGCCGATCCCGGCCAGGGCCAGGGTTATCGTTGGCTTGTTTGCCCGACCCGGTCCGTTGGGATGCGGCTGGGCTTCCCGGGCTAGGCGGTGGGTTGGCCGCGTCCTGGCTTGGGTCAAGATTGGGCTCCGGTGAGCTGGGTTGTTGTTCGGGTCGAGACGGTACGACCGGCGCCTTAGGAGCGTTGGCCAAGTAGTCGGGGACGACTCCGTGACTGTTGTCCCGAGGCGTCGGATCGAAGGTCAGCCACCCCTGACCAGGAAAGAACGCCTCCACCCATGCGTGAGCGTCCGAGGTGGCGATCGAGCGGTAGCCGTCGGCCTGCCGACCCGGGGCGAAGCCGATCGCCAGCCTGGCCGGCACGCCAACGGTGCGCAACATAACCGCCATCGCGGACGCGAACTGTTCGCAATACCCCACCTTGCTTCGCACCAGGAAATCGAGTAGTAGGTCGCCGGTGTTGCCTGGCGCGGTCCGCAGACTGTAGCGGAAGCCGTTACTAGGATCTAGAAAGTACCTGGTCAGCGCCACTACCTTGGCGAATGGTGTATGTGCCCGGCTGGTCAAGGACGCTGCCAGCTGCCCGATTCGTCGATCCACCCCGTCGGTGTCCAAGTAGATCGGGTCGACGTCGGTGGTCGGGAGGGTGTCCTGCAGTACGCCGACTTGGGGATTGACCAGCACCGCGCGCTCGGTCCAGTGCTGCTCGGCGATCGGCCCATCGGTGTACGCGGTGGTGGTTGCCAGGTCATAGTGCCAGCGTCCGGGACTGACCTGGGTAACCCCGATAGGCAGTCCGTAGAGCGGTAGCCACCGATCCCGGTAACCGACGTTCTCGAACTCGATCACTGTTGGGCGGGTGGCGATCGGTGTCGCCAGGCCGGTGGGCAGCGTGCGGTCGAGTTTGACCCCACGGCGGCGCAGCGGCAGTTGCCAGCCCTGTTGCGATACGTAGCGATTGAGGACAACGGCGCGTAAGTAGGTGGCCTCGGGCAAACCACGCACTCGCAGCAGCTCGGTCGGTACTGGCTGCCGCAGTTGCCCGCGCAGCGAGGTGAACGGCGTGAGCCCGAACTGAACTCCCGAGCTGACGTCGACTCCGTCGCCGGTGAACCGGCCAGCGGTACCGACCGCGGTGGCGAACGTCCCGACCAGCAACGCGGCCGATAACGATACCGCGCAGATGGCGAGCCCGATGGGCAGCCCGGCGTACCTCGCCGCCACCGATCGCCCCCAGCCGAGCAGCCGCCGAGCCAGGCCAGGGCGCGCCGTCGACCGTGGACCGGCGACGGTCGGTGGCCGCTGAGCCCAGCCCGCCTGTCGGCGCTGATGTTGTACCATGAGCAACATCGCGTAACTGAGCGCGCCGACCACCAGAGTCCAGTCAGGCAGCGCATCTCGGACCATAGTCGTGGGCACGGTGTATGAGCACAGCAACGCCAGCCCGCTGGCCGCTGGTCCGTGTCCAGCCGCGGCCAGGACGTCCACCACGATCGCCATGACGCCGAGCACCAGGCAGACCAGCAGCAACAAGGATGTTGTCGTCGGTACCGGGGGAATGCCGTTCGCGATCTGGTTACCGACCGAGGCTAGTTGGTCGACCAGTTCAGTGATCGCCGAGGGCCCAGGCAACACTCCCAGCGATCGCTGATCGCTGAACAACATGACGAGTAGCAGCGCAAGCCCGAGTGTTTGAGCACCTAACACGCCGCCGAGCGAGGCGTTGGTAGCTCGCCCGATCAGCCCGATCAGCATCATCAGCCCGACCGTGAGCAGCACGAGCCAGAGCCATCGCCAGCCGCTGAGGGCCGCGGTAAGCGCGGTTGAGCCGGCCGCGACGCTGGCCGCCGCGGCAACTGGTACTCCCAAGGCCGGCATACCGGCTGCTTGCGCCCTAGTGAGCGAGTCCCAGCGCGGCTTGGCCCAGCGCGGTCGAGGCCAGTTCACCGTCCGGTCCCCTGCCGTATCGGCAGGTCTTGGCAGAAGTCCCGCCAGATCTCGGCCGGGCCACAGCCTGGCTTGCCGATCAGCACCGTCCAGCCGGCCTCGGTGAGCGCCCTGGCTGGCTCGGTGACGTCAGGGGCGGGCTGTTTCTGTTGCGCATGGTTCCACTCCGCGACGTCGAGCAACACGGCGCGCCCTGATCCACCTGAATGGTGGCGTGCCAAAACAGCGACGTCAGCTTGATCAACCGCGCCGAGTACGGCGATGAGCTGGCCGTCGTCGCCCTCGTCCCCGCCTAGGACCAACTCGGGTTGGGTGGATGGGCGGAGCATGGCGAGCGAATCGAGCAGCGCCTCGGTGTCGCGTCCGCTGGCCAGCGTAACGCCGTCCTCGGCGACCAGCCTGATGCGTCGGCCTCGGGTGATGAGGTGATGGCATATGCTCGCCACGAGCTCCACCGCCCATTCGAGGCTGGCGTTGGCGCCGTTGCCGTAATGGGCCCGCGCGCGCCGGTCGATGAGCACCGTCACCCCGCCGTGCCACGGCCGTTCCTCCAACCTCACCATCAGTTCGTCCCGACGCGCGGTGGAGCGCCAGTGCACCGTGCGCACCGGGTCACCTGGCTGGTACTGCCGAACCAGCGCATCACGCTCACCAGGTCCTCGACGTCGCCCGGTCGCCCCGGCGCTGCCTTCCCCATGGCCGAATCCCTCGGGTGAACCGTTCAGCGGGGTGACTCGTGGTAACACCATCAACGGCGTCCGACCGGCAAGCTCGCGCTCGTACTCGGCCAGCCCGAGCGGATCACTGATCCGTACGGTCAGCGGGCCGATCAGATGCCGGCCCCGGATCACCGGGGTGATCGGGTACCGCACCACGGTGAACGACTCGCTCTGATGTGACGCGGCTATGGTCAGCCGCGGTGAGCGACCCAGGGCATCGGGCAGCGCGTCGGTGAGCACTATTTGCCCGCCGAGGAGCCAACCGCTGTTGTCCAGCTTCAGCTGCGCGTACGGCTCGGCGCCGACCGAAACCCGGTCGGGGATCACCGTTCGCGTGGCGTGTAGACAGCACCGGGTCAGCGTGGCGAGCAATGCCGCGAGCAACGGCATAACGAGGACAAACGTTCCGATGCGCAGCAGATCACGTTCGTTCAGCGCGATTGAGCACGCTGAGCAAGCGACGCCGGCGGCGAGCAGGCAGCGTCCCTGCGTGGTGAGTCCGGTGAGCCCGAGGGCCATCTCGCTCAGGTCCTTGGACCGTGCGGTACGGGCAGTTGGGCGACGAGGTTACGCAAGAGATCGGCGGCGGTTCGCCGAGCGGTGATCGATTCCACGGTGAGCACCAGCCGATGGGCCAGCACCGGAACGATGACCGTGTGCAGGTCATCGGGGATCACGTAGTCTCGGCCAGCGAGCGCGGCCGCCGCTCTAGCCGCCCGCACCAGATGCAGGGTGGCACGGGGCGAAGCGCCCAGCCGGACTTCAGGCATCTGCCGGGTGGAGGCGGACAGCTCGACCGCGTATCGGCGCAGATTGGCCGCGAAGTGGACCTGTCGCACGCCGGTGAGCACAGCAACCATCTCCCGCTCGTCGGATACCGGGGACAGCTCGCTCAGCGGGTCGGCTGCCGCATGGCTGTCCACCATGGCCAGCTCGGCGGACAGGTCTGGGTAGCCGATGCTGACCCGCGCGGTGAATCGGTCGCGCTGGGCTTCCGGCAGGGGGTAAGTGCCTTCCATCTCGACCGGATTCTGCGTGGCCACGACCAGGAACGGATCACCGAGCGGATAGGTCATCCCGTCCACGGTGACCTGCCGTTCCTCCATGCACTCCAGCAAAGCCGACTGAGTCTTGGGAGAACCCCTGTTGATCTCGTCGCCGATCACCACGTTGGCGAAGATCGGCCCGGGTCGGAACTCGAACTCGGAGCTCTCCCGGTTGTAGACCGACACGCCGGTGATATCGCTGGGCATCAGGTCCGGGGTGAACTGGATGCGGTTCACCGCGCAGTCGATCGAGCGGGCCAGGGCTTTGGCTAGTGACGTCTTGCCCACCCCAGGCACATCCTCGACCAAGAGGTGCCCTTCGGAGAGCAAGGTGATCAACGCGATCCGCACCGCATCCGACTTGCCCGCGATCACACGCTCGACGTTGTCGGCGATACGCGCGGTGACGGCGGCGAGCTCGGGCAGCGACATCGGCGCCGGTCGGCTGTCCGTCGTCGTCATACGACCTCCTGGTCTCGGGGAGCGAGCGCAGTCTGTCAAACCGGCTGGCGTCCGGCATCAGAACTGACGCGAAAGTGCGGTGTGGCTTCCGCCCGGGCCTCTCCACCGCTCCCCACTATCCACCCCGTCCGGGCCCGACTCGGTCCGATCCGGCCCGTGGAGTGAGCCCAAACCAGGCGAATAACCCGACTCGACGCGGCGGCGAGGCCACTGGATGAAGATTTCCCCCCACCTGCTCGGGAAGTCTATGAGCTGCGGGTATCCGCGTCTACCGAAGACGGTGGGGCAGCCTGGGCGTTGACGGTGGCGCAAAGTGGGGTAATGTGGTGGCCAATGGAGCCAAGGGGTGGTTCCATGTCGGTCGGTCCACTCGGGCCGGGCTAGTGACCTCGGCGGGGAGGCGACGCCGATGTTTCTCGGCACGCACACCCCGAGGCTCGACGACAAAGGCCGGCTGACCTTGCCGGCGAAATACCGGGATGAGCTGCGAGGGGGGCTGATGATCACCAAGGGGCAGGACCACTGCCTGTACGTGTTTCCTCGGGCCGAGTTTGAGCAGCTGGCCCGCAAGGTGGCTGAGGCGCCGTTTACCAACGAGTCGGTGCGCGCCTACCAGCGCTACCTGTTCGCCGGGACCGATGAGCAGGTCCCTGACGCGCAGGGCCGTATTCCGATCGCCGCTGAGCTGCGCCGTTATGCCGGTCTCAGTAAAGAATGCGTCGTGATCGGAGCGGTCAGCCGGCTGGAGATCTGGGACGCCCAAGCCTGGCAGGCCTATCAGGAACGTTACGAAGACGCGTACGCACAGGCCCAACAGGAGGTGCTGCCCGGCATCTTCTGAGTGCGCGAGCTGAGGGGTGTCTCGAGGCCTCCTCTTCGCTGCTGGTGGCCCTGGCGCACCTTCCCCGGTGCCAGGTCCGCCCGGAGCGGAGCGGAGACCTCGGGACATCGCGGTCGGAACAGTGAGCAGCCAGCGGTGCATCAACGAGAGGGGGCGGCCAGTGCCAGAACCATCGTCGGTTGCCCGACATGTCCCGGTGCTGTTGGGGCGGGTGTTGGAGCTGTTCGATCCGGCACTGCGCGCAGGCCCGAGGATTGTCGTGGACGCCACCCTTGGGCTTGGCGGTCACGCGGCCGCGCTGCTCGCCGCGCATCCGGAACTGACCTTGATTGGGCTGGATCGGGACACCCAGGCGCTTGCCATCGCCGGTGAGCGGCTCGCTGAGTACACCGGTCGCATTCAGTTGGTATACGCGGTCTATGACCAGCTGCGTGAGGTACTCGAGCGGCTGGGTATCGAGCGGGTGCATGGCGTGCTGCTTGACCTCGGAGTTTCTTCGCTGCAGCTGGATGACGCCGGCCGGGGGTTTTCCTACTCCCGTAATTCGCGGCTGGATATGCGGATGGATCCCTCGCGGGGGCAAACCGCCGCCGAGGTGTTAAACACTTACCCCCCGGACGAGCTGACCCGGGTGCTGCGCGAGTTTGGCGAGGAGCGTTTCGCTAGTCGGATCGCGGCCGCTGTGGTGCGCCGCCGCGCCCTCGCCCCGCTGCGCACCAGCGACGAGCTCGTGCAACTGCTTTACGACGCCATACCAGCCGCGTCTCGGCGTACCGGGGGGCACCCAGCCAAACGCACGTTCCAAGCGTTGCGGATCGAGGTCAACGGCGAGCTGGACGCGCTGCGCGCGGTGTTGCCGGCCGCGCTCGACGTCACCGCTGTCGGCGGCCGGGTCGTGGTACTGGCTTACCACTCTCTGGAAGACCGGCTGGTCAAACGGGCACTGGCCGATGTGGCCACCTCCACAACCCCGGCTAGCCTGCCGATCGAGCTGCCCGGGCACGAGGCCAGGTGGCGGTTGCTCACTCGGGGTGCGGAACGCGCCGGGGACCGGGAGATCGCCGAAAACCCACGCGCGGCTTCGGTACGTCTGCGCGCAGGCGAACGAGTCGCGGAGGGCCGATGAGCGGACCTACGGTTGAACGGACGCGTCCGTCTCGCGTCCCGTCTGGCCAGCGGCGTGCCATCGTCCCCGGACCGAGAACCGAGTCGGCGGCTGTTGGTCGCGCCTACGCCAGGCGGGCCAGCCGCAACCGGCGGTTGGCTGACGATCAGCGTGCTGGTCCGCCTGGACGTACCCGATTCGTGCTCGTGGTCATGTTGTTGCTTGCGGCTGGCCTGGTCGCCTCGCTGTGGTTGTCCACGACAGCGGCCGCTGATTCATATCGACTGGACGAGGCGGCGCATGCCACCCGCGACCTATCCGAGCGTAGCGAGTCGTTACGTACCGAGATCGCCGGGATGCGCTCGGCGCTGGCGCTCGCCCAGGCCGCCCGTGACATGGGCATGGTGCCGATGTCCGACGTAGCCAGGCTGGTGGCTATGCCGGATGGCTCGGTGCGGCTGGTTGGCACGCCCAAGGCGGCGTTCGCCGCGCCAGCGCCGGTTGCCGCGCCGCCCCCGGATGCGCCAGCGTCGCTGCCGGTTGCCGCGCCGCCTCCGGATGCGCCAGCGCAACTGTCGCCGGTCGCCGCGCCGGCGTCTCCGGATGCGCCGCTGGCTCAGGGCACACCGGGCGAAGCGCCGCCGGCTCAAAGCCCGGCGCTGCCCGAGCAACTCGCCGCCGGTGCGGGCTGAGGCAGGTGCGTGCCCCCGCGGGCAGTACCCGCGCCCGATCCGTGGCCTCATCACCGAGGCGGCGCCCACCAGCTTCACCCGGCTGGCGGGCCGTGGCCGGCGGCAGGTTGGTGCTCGCCCGCATGATCCTGGTGTCCATGCTGGTGGTGGCCGGGTTGAAGCTGGTAACGGTACAAGCGGTGCAGGCCGGCCAGCTCAGCGCTGAGGCCGCTAAACAGCGGATGACCAGGTTGCCGTTGCCGGCCGAACGCGGCTCAGTGTTGGATCGGGCCGGCATCCCGATGGCTTTCAGCGTGGCGGCGAAGGCACTCGTCGCTGACCCATTCCTCATCTCCCGCGACCAGGGCCCCGGCGCGCTTGCCCGCAAGACCGAGATTGCGCTCGGTGTAGCGCAGCTGACCGGCCTCGATGCCCGTCAGCTCTTCGACGACTTGAACACCGACAAGCACTACGTCGTCTTGGCGCCGCTGGTTGAGCCGGCCGTGGCTCGTGCCGTACGCGAACGGTTCCCGGAGATTGCCGAGGAGACCCGCGAGTCGCGGCAGTACCCCGGCGGACCGCTCGCGGCGAACATCATCGGGACGGCGAGTTGGGATCTTGACCAGCATCGCCTGCGCGGGCTGGTGGGTCTCGAGGCGTATCGGGAAGACACACTGGCCGGGATCCCGGGTTTCCGGGTGGTGGATACCGCTGAGGGCGGCGACACGGTGATCCCGGGCAGTACGCGGGCCGAGCGGGCCCCGGTTCCCGGTTCCGACTTGCAGCTAACGCTGGACTCCGACCTGCAGTACGCCGTGCAGCGGCAGCTGTCGGACTACGTGGCGGAGCAGGGCGCCAAGGGCGGTAGCGCGGTCGTGCTGGACTCCGCGACCGGTGAAGTGCGCGCGCTGGCCAACAGCACCACATTCGATCCACGCGACATCGTGGCCGCGACGCAGCAGTCGCTGGGCAACCCGGCGGTCAGCACGCCGTTTGAACCGGGTTCAGTGAACAAGATCGTGACGATGGCGGCGGCGCTGGAATACGGGGTGAGCACCCCGATGGCCTCCCGCGAAGTACCAGACAGCCTCAAGGTGGCTGATCGGATCATCCACGATGCCTGGAACCACCCCACTGAGCGCTTCACGCTCACCGGTATTCTGGCGCGGTCCTCAAATGTCGGCACGCTGCTGACCGCGGACGACGTCGGGCCGGACCGGTTCGCCGACATGCTGGCCAGGATGGGGCTGGGCGTGCGTACCGGGGTTGGGCTGCCGGGGGAGAGTGCCGGCCGGGTGCCCGCGCGGGCGGAGTGGTCGGGTTCGACGTTCGGCAACCTGCCGATTGGACAGGGCCTGTCCATGACCGTGTTGCAGCTGGCTGGGATGTATCAGTCAGTGGCCAACGACGGGCTGCGGATATCGCCTCGGATTGTGTCCGCCGTGATAGGCCCGGACGGTGTGCGGCACGCCGAGGAGCGGCCCGACCCTGTGCGGGTGGTCTCCCCACAGACCGCTCGTCAGCTTCGAGAAATGCTCACCGCGGTAACCCAGCGCGGCCATGGGGACCAGCGGGGCACCGGCACGGAGGCGGCCGTCGAAGGCTATCGGGTGGCCGGCAAAACGGGCACCGCCCAGCAAGTCAACCCGGCGTGCGGGTGCTACTACGAGTCCAGGTACTGGATCACGTTCGCCGGTATCTTTCCGGCCGAGCAGCCCCGGTACGTGGTGGCGATCGTGTTGGATGCCCCCACGCGTGGGCAGAATGCCTCGAGCCTGTTCCACGAGATAGCGTCCACGATCGCGCAACGGGAGCGGATACCGGTGAGCACCGAGCCCACCCCCCCAGTGCCGTTGGTACTGCATTGACTGAGCGAACGCTGAGCGAACCTGAGCGCAGGCAGCGGGGTGGCGCGGGCGAGCCGAGGGGACGGCCCCGGCAAGAGGCGGATCCGGGCGCCGGTAGCCTTCGGCCGTGTCCGCGACCCCGATCGTGAGTGCCGCGACGGCGGTCCGGCGTCCTGTCGCGATCACGCCGGTTCCGCTCGCCGAGCTTGCTCAGCTCACCGGCGCTCGACTCGTTAGAAAGGGCGACCGGCAATCCGAAGCGCGAGCTGCCGCCGTCCCGATCACCGGGGTCACGCTGCGCACCGCTGATGTCCGCCGCGGTGACTTATTCGCCGCGCTGCCCGGCTCGCGTGCGCACGGAGCCGACTTCGTGTCCGTCGCGCTCGCTGCGGGTGCCACCGCGCTGCTGACGGACTTGGCGGGGGCGGATCGACCGGCGGTGGCCGCCGCCGGTGTGCCGGTGCTCCTGCATCCCAACCCCCGGGCCGTGCTCGGCGCGCTGGCGGCCAGCGTCTACGGCGATCCCAGCGCCCGGCTCAGTGTGCTCGGGATCACCGGCACGAGCGGCAAGACCACCGTGTGCTACCTGATCGATGCTGGGTTGCGGGCCGCTGGGCTGGTCACCGGGCTGGTTGGCACGGTGCGCACCGTCGTGGCCGGCGAGGTTTGGGACAGTAAGCTGACCACCCCGGAAGCACCGGATCTGCAGGCCTTATTCGCGATCATGCGAGAGCGCGGGGCCAGCCACGCTGTCATGGAGGTCTCCAGTCACGCGCTCGCGCTCCATCGAGTGGCCGGAACCCGCTTCGATGTCGGCGCGTTCACCAACCTGTCGCAGGACCACTTGGACTTCCACGGCGATCTAGAACGATACTTCGAAGCCAAAGCCATGTTGTTCGATGGCCGCGCGCGGAGCGAGGTCGTCAACGTCGATGACGAGTGGGGTCGGCGGCTCGTCCGCTCCGGTACGGTCGCGGTCTCTGCGGCCGGCTTGGTGGAGCCGGCTTGGCGTGCCGAGTCGGTCCGGCCAATGGAGAACGGGGGCCAGCGGTTCGTCGCCGTGGACCCCACGGGTGGGCGCGCCGAGGTGACCCTGCTGTCGCCCGGGTTGTTCATGGTCGCCAATGCTCTGCTCGCGCTCGCCTGCCTCAGCCAGGTCGGGGTGCCCGCTCACATCGCCGCCCCGGGGATGGCCGGTGTCTCGGTGCCCGGCCGGCTGCAGCGGGTCGATGTGGGCCAGCCGTATCTGGCGATGGTGGACTACGCGCACAAGCCTGGTGCGGTGGCGGCTGTGTTGGACACCTTGCGGGCCAGGCTGGCCGTTACTGGCCGACGCGGCCGGTTACTGGTGGTGTTGGGCTGCGGCGGTGATCGAGATGCCGCCAAGCGACCGTTGATGGGTGCCGCCGCCGCCAGCCGCGCCGAGCTGTTAGTGATCACCGACGACAACCCGAGGACGGAACGGCCGGAGGCGATCCGGGCCGCCATGCTGGCCGGGGCGCTCTCCGCGCCTCCGCTCGGCGAGGTGATCGAGATCGGCGACCGCGGGGCCGCGATCGCGGCCGCCGTGGCCAGGGCCGAAGCGGGGGACATCCTGGTGGTGGTCGGCAAGGGGCACGAGACCGGTCAACGCATCAACAACGTCACACGACCGTTCTGTGACGTTGATGAGCTGACCGCCGCCCTGCGGGCCAGAGAGGATGCCCGATGATTCGCATGACGCTCGGTGAGCTGGCCAGCGTGGTCGGCGGCCGGCTGGACACAGCCGATGGCAGTGAGCTGATCACCGGCACCGTTGAGTTCGATTCTAGAGCCATGACCAAGGGGGGACTGTTTGTCGCGCTGCGCGGCGAGCACGTGGATGGCCACGACTACGCCGCCGCCGCGCTTGCCGCCGGTGCGGCCGGCGTGCTCGCCGCTCGCCCGGTGCGGGCTCCGGCCGTGGTGGTGGTTGACGTGCTCGCCGCGTTGGCGCGGCTGGCCGCGCACCTGGTCCGGCGGTTGCCCGAACTGGACGTGATCGGGCTGACCGGTTCGTCAGGCAAGACCACCACCAAGGACCTGCTGGCCTCAGTTTTGAGCTCAGCGCTTGGCTCAGCGGCGCCAGCCGGGTTTGTGGTGGCGCCGCCGGGCTCGTTCAACAATGAGCTGGGCCACCCGTGGACCGTGTTGCGCGCTGACGAGCACACCCGCTACCTAGTGTTGGAGCTAGCGGCACGCGGAATCGGGCACATCGCCGCGTTGTGCGCGGTGGCGCCGCCTCGGATCGGCCTGGTGCTCAACGTCGGTAGCGCGCACATGAGCGAGTTCGGCTCGGCGGATGCCATCGCGGCGGCCAAGGGCGAGCTGGTCGAGGCGTTACCGGCCGCCTCGGCGGGCGGAGTGGCGGCGCTCAACTTCGGCGACCCGAGGGTAGCCGCGATGGCCGGTCGAACCGCCGCCAAGGTCGTTACTTTCGGTCGGGTACGGGGTGCCGACGTGTGTGCCGAGGGCGTGACACTGGATGAGCGGGGGCGAGCTCGGTTCCGGCTGGTCACTGCGGCCGGGGCGGAGGAGGTCGCGCTGCGCGCGGTCGGTGAACATCAGGTGCTCAATGCGTTGGGGGTGGCGGCCGTCGCAGGCGAGCTTGGACTCGGACCAGATCAGATAGCGGCGCGGTTGAGCGCCGCTACGGTGGCATCGAGGTGGCGGATGGAGGTGACCGACCGGTCGGACGGGGTTACCGTGATCAACGATGCGTACAACGCCAATCCGGAGTCGATGCGTGCGGCGCTGCACGCGCTGAGCGCGATCAGCGGTCGGTCTCGCCGCCGCTGGGCGGTTCTTGGCCCGATGGCGGAGTTGGGGAGCCTCACCGAGACGGCGCACGCACAGGTTGGGCTGCTCGCTGGAGAACTCGGCGTGCAGCGGCTAGTAGCCGTGGGCATCGAGTGTTACGGGAAGGACTCAATGGTGGTGCCGGACGTCGCGGCAGCGCTGGATCTGCTACGCAGACAGCTGCGGCCGCACGACGTGGTGCTGGTGAAGGCGTCCAGAGCGGCCGGCCTGGAACGGGTGGTCGAGGGATTGCTTAACGGCGGTACAGCGGCGACGAGTGAGGTCGGCGGGTGATGAGGGGAATCCTGATTGCCGCTGGAGCGGCCCTGGTCATGTCCATCTTGGTGACTCCTTACTTGATCCGGTTTTTCGCCCGGCAGGGGTTCGGGCAAGAGATCCGAGCCGAGGGACCGGCCAGCCATCAAGCCAAGCGGGGTACTCCCACCATGGGCGGCGTGGCGATCCTGGCTTCTATCTGGGTCGGTTACCTGGTCGCGCACGTGAGCACTGGCGAATCCGGAGGCACTCCGACGGCGTCGGCCTGGTTGGTTCTGCTGTTGACCACCGCACTGGGCGTCGTCGGTTTCGTTGACGATCTGATCAAGTTGCGGCGGCAGCGCAATCTGGGACTCAATAAGACAGCCAAGCTGGTCGGTCAGCTGGTCACCTCGTTGGTCTTCGGAATATTGGCTCTGCGTTTCGCTAACTCGAATGGGCTGACCCCGGCGTCGATGCGGCCGTCGTTCGTGCGTGACATCCTGGTGCTCTCCTTCGGCGCGGTCGGCTTCGTAGTGTTCTGCTACATCCTGGTCACCGCGTGGTCGAACGCGGTGAACCTGACCGATGGATTGGATGGGCTGGCCGCCGGAACGTCGGCGATGGCGTTGGCCACCTACGTGATCATCGGTTTCTGGCAGTTCCGCAACAGTTGCGCGCTGACCAACGCAGCCGGCTGTTACCAAGTCCGTGACCCACTCGATGTGGCGCTGGTCGCGGCGGCGGCGGTGGGCGCCTGTGTCGGATTTCTCTGGTGGAATGCCGCACCAGCGCGGATCTTCATGGGCGATACCGGATCGCTTGCATTGGGTGGTTTGATAGCTGGACTGTCCATCGTGACCCGGACCGAGTTGCTGTTGGTGGTGATCGGCGGGGTGTTCGTGGTGGAGGTTTTGTCGGTCTTATTGCAGATCGTGGTGTTTCGCTCGACCAGACGGCGGCTGTTCCGGATGGCGCCGTTCCACCATCACTTCGAATTGGCCGGCTGGGCGGAGACAACGGTGATCATCCGTTTCTGGCTGCTGGCCGCGATTTGCTGCGCGATTGGCCTGGGGATCTTCTACAGCGAGTGGCTGGCCGAGTCGTCCGGAGGTTAGCGGCCGTGTCTCACAATGTAGGCGGCCTGGGCGCCCTGCGGGGCCGCTTGGTGCTGGTCGCCGGTGCTGGGCTCTCCGGGCTCGCGGCGGCCAGGGCACTGGTTGAGTTGGGCGCTCGGGTGATCGTGGCCGACGACGCGGCGCGGCGGCTTGCGTCGCTGCCACCGGGATGTGTCGGCGAGCTCAAGCTGGTCGTCCCGCCGTGTGATCTCGCGCTGGTGGTGACCAGCCCTGGCTGGCGCCCGGACAACCCGTTGCTGACCGCCGCCGCCGCGAACGGGACAGAGGTCATCGGCGAGCCCGAGCTGGCGTGGCGTTGGACTCAGCCAGGCGGACCGGGTGAGGTACCCCCACGCTGGCTCGCGGTGACCGGAACCAACGGCAAAACGACAACCGTTGGAATGCTGACCGCGATCCTCACCGAGGCCGGACGTGACGTGCTGGCCTGCGGAAACGTGGGTACTCCGGTCATTGATGCGGTCCGCGCGGGACACCGGGAGCTGGCCGTCGAGCTCTCCAGTTTCCAGCTGTACTGGTCACCGTCAATACGGCCGGCGGCGGGTTGTCTGCTCAACGTGGCCGAAGACCATCTGGAGTGGCACGGCGGAATGGCCGGCTATCTAGCGGCCAAGTCGAGGGTGCTGCGTGGTGGGATCGCTGTGGCGGGAGTGGACAACCAGATGGCGGCTACCGCGCTGGCTCAGTGCCGTGCGCCGACTCGGCTCGGCGTGACGCTTGCCGCCCCCGTGCCAGGGCAGTATGGGGTGCTAGACAACACCTTGGTCGATTATGCCTTCGACGTGCGACCGGTACCACTGGTCGCGGTGGAGCACGTACATCCCGCTGGACCGCCAGGGCAGGTGGATGCATTGGCGGCCGCCGCTTTGGCCAGAGCCGTCGGAGTAACCCCCGACCAGATCGCCGCTGGATTGCGTGGCTATCGACCAGGCCCGCATCGGGGCGTCGTGGTCGGTGAGCGAGCGGGCGTACGTTTCATCGACGACTCCAAGGCGACAAACCCACACGCGGCCGATGCCGCGCTGGCTGGACACCGACGAGTGGTGTGGATCGCCGGGGGACAGCTGAAGGGCGCTTCGATCACGGAGTTGGTGCGTCAGCACGCCCATCGACTGGCCGCGGTTGTCTTGCTAGGTATCGATCAGGGGCCGATTTGTGACGCGCTGTCGCAACACGCGCCCGAAGTCCGCGTCTCGAAGGTCCCGCCGGGAGAACATGATCCCATGACCAATGCGGTTCGTCGGGCCGTCGACTTGGCCACTCCCGGTGACGTGGTGCTGCTGGCACCAGCGGCGGCGTCCCTCGATCAGTTCCAGGACTACGCCGCCCGGGGCCGGGCGTTCGAGGCCGCCGTGGCGGCGTTGCCGATGGTCACCGCGCAAACCGCCCAGTGAGTGCCATCCCGACGATCCATGCCCGGCCTACGGCGCGAGGGCACATCAGGCGCCTGCGGGCTGTACTCACCACGTGGTTGGCCCGGCCCTTGACCTCGTTGCATATTGTGCTGGGGGTGTTCGGCCTGCTCACCCTGCTCGGCTTGGTGATGGTGCTCTCCGCGTCCAGCGTCGAGTCGTTAGCCAAGGGCGATTCGTCTTATGCTGTCTTCGGCCGGCAAGCGATCTTCTGCCTCGTTGGCTTGGTGGCATTCTGGGTTGGGCTGCTGATCCGGCCCAGGACGCTGCGTGCGCTGGCCCCGACCTGTTTGGTTGTGTCGGTGGTTTTGCTGGTGCTGGTGCTGGTGCCCGGGATCGGGCAGTTACGCGGTGGCGCGCGCAGGCTGTTCGTGCTCGGCTCGGTATCGGTCCAGCCGGCGGAGCTGGCCAAGGTGGCGCTGGCGCTATGGGGGGCCCACGTGCTGGCCGCGCGGCAGCGGTTGCTAGCCAACTGGCGATCGTCGCTGTCACCTGTGCTGCCGGTGACGCTGGTGCTGTTCACCCTGATCGTGCTGGAGCCGGACCTGGGTACCGCGATCTCGCTGGCGATCGTGCTGTATGCGTTGTTGTTCGTCTCGGGCGTGCCGATGCGCTTGCTCGGCGCGCTCACCGTGGGAGGGATCGCCGGGGCGGTCGCGCTGGGGTTATCCGCCGGCTACCGGCAGAGCCGGATCACCTCGTTTCTGTCCTCGAATGCCGCTGACCCCCTCGGCGCGGCCTACCAAGCTCGGCAGGCACTGTACTCACTGGCCGACGGCGGGTTGTTCGGGGTGGGGCTGGGGCAGGGCCGGGCCAAGTGGGCCTACCTGCCGAACGCACACAACGACTTCATTTACGCCATCATCGGCGAGGAGCTGGGGATGGTAGGGGCCGTCGCTGTGCTCGTACTGTTCGGGCTGCTCGCCTACGTGGGGCTGCGCATCGCCGCCCGTAACACCGATCCGTGGCTCAAGCTGGTAGTTGCCGCGCTGACCATCTGGATGGTCGGCCAAGCGGTAATCAACATCGGCTACGTGGTGGGATTGTTGCCAGTAACAGGTATCCCGCTGCCGCTGGTTTCCTCAGGAGGTTCCGCTCTGGTGACCGCACTGTTCGTTGGCGGCCTGTTGGCCAACGCCGCCCGGCACGAGCCTGAGGCGGTGGCCGCGCTGCGTACCCATGGCCAGGGTCGGCTGGCCAAGTTGCTTGGGCTCCGGCTGCCTGAGCCGTACCGGCACTCGGCCCGGTATGTGTCCGCCGAGGCGCAACGGGGTCGAGGGTGAACGCGCCGCTGTCGGTGGTGCTGGCCGGAGGCGGGTCAGCCGGGCATATCGAGCCCGCACTGGCGTTCGGCGACGCGGTCCGACGGCTGCGTCCGGATACCAGGGTGACCGCGTTGGGCACCGAACGGGGGCTGGACCGTACGTTGATCCCGGCCAGAGGCTACCCGCTTGAGCTCATCCCACCGGTGCCGCTGCCGCGTAAGCTGACCCCTGAGTTGCTGCGGCTGCCGGCCAAGGTGCTCGACTCGGTCCGGCGCACCCGCGAGATACTGCGGCGTACCGAGGCCGACGTGGTAGTCGGGTTCGGCGGCTACGTGGCGCTGCCCGCTTATCTCGCGGCCCGAGGCCGGGTGCCGATCGTGGTGCACGAAGCGAACGCCCGCTCCGGGCTGGCCAACCGGGTGGGCGCCCGGTTCGCTCAGCGAGTCGCCGCGGCCGTCCCGGGCAGTGGTTTGCCGCGCGCTGAGTTGGTCGGTATCCCGCTGCGCCGGCAGATCAGCACGTTGGACCGTGGTGTGCTTCGAGCGCAAGCCCGCGCGCATTTCGGGCTGCCGGCCGAAGGGCCCGTGCTGTTGGTATTCGGCGGCTCGCAGGGCGCACGCAGTCTGAATACCGTGATCGCGCAGGCGGCAACCGCCTTGCTCGGCGCCGGCATCGCGATTTTGCACGCTCGAGGGGCTGGCCACGAGGTACCTGAATTGTCTTCGCTCGACACCGGCCGCTATGTGGGGTTGCCGTACCTGGAACGAATGGATCTGGCGTATGCGGCCGCTGATGCCGTGCTCTGCCGCTGCGGAGCGATGACGGTGGCCGAAGTGGCCTCGGTGGGCTTGCCGGCCATGTATGTGCCACTGCCGCACGGCAACGGTGAGCAGGCGCTCAACGCGGCGCCGGTGGTGCGCGCCGGGGGAGGGGTGTTGGTGGCGGACGCCGAACTGACCGCTGCCCGGGTGGTCGAGGAGTTCACCGCCCTGCTCACCGACCCGGCGCGGCTGGGGGCGATGAGCGCCGCCGCGCGCGGCAGCGGGCACGCCGGGGCGGACGAAGCGCTGGCCCGGTTGGTGTTCGAGGTGGTGCGGCGATGACAGCAAACGACGCCGATGCCACCGGTTCGATTGCTGGAACCGGCTTGCTCGGCCGGGTACATCTGATCGGCATCGGTGGTGCCGGGATGAGTGGAATCGCCCGGATCCTGCTGGCCCGGGGGGCCGCGGTTTCCGGGTCGGACGCCAAGGACTCCCAGGCCGTACTGGCATTGCGCGCGCAGGGTGCCCGGGTCGCGGTCGGCCACGCGCCGGAGAACCTGCTCGGCGGCGCACCGACCGTGGTGGTGTCTACCGCGATCCGGGCCGACAACCCGGAGCTGGTGGCGGCGCGCCAGCGAGGGCTTACCGTGCTGCACCGGGCAGAGGCGCTGGCGGCGCTGATGCAAGGCTACCGGGCGGCCTGCGTCACCGGCACCCACGGCAAGACCTCCACTACGTCAATGCTCACGGTGACGCTGCGGCGCTGCGGTTGGGACCCGTCGTTCGTGATCGGCGCTGACCTGACGGTCCCTGGGTCGGGTGCCCACCACGGCGCCGGCGCGGTGTTTGTCGCCGAGGCGGACGAAAGCGACGGCTCCTTCCTCCACCTCAGTCCGTACGTGGCGGTGGTCACCAACATCGAGGTCGACCACCTCGATCAACATGGCAGCCCGGAGGCGTACGTGAAGGCATTCGAGGCGTTCGGAGAGCGAATCATGCCTGGGGGCGCACTGGTGAGTTGCGTGGATGACTCAGGCGCGGCTCGGTTGGCCGCCCGAGCCGAGGCGGCCGGGCTCCGGGTCCGTCGATACGGCCGTACCGCCTCCAGCGAGGCAGACGCGGAACTCATCGATTACCAGCCCGTGGGCATGGGCGGGCGGGTGCGGTTCCGGAGCGCCGGCGACGAGCACACGCTGAGCATCGCCGTCCTCGGTGAGCATATGGCGCTCAATGCGCTGGCCGCGCTCCTGGCCGGATTGGAGCTCGGCGCCCCGATGGACGGTTTGTTGCGCGGGCTAGCTGGCTTCTCCGGGGTGCGGCGGCGGTTCGAGTTCAAGGGCCAGGCAGGCGGGGTAGCGGTTTACGACGACTACGCCCACCACCCGACCGAGGTCGCCGCCCAGCTGCGGGCCGCCAGGGAAGTGGCCGATGGCCGGCTGCTGGTGGCGTTCCAACCGCACCTGTACTCGCGGACTCGTGTTTTCTACCGCGAATTCGGTACCGCGCTGGCGCTCGCCGACGAGGTCGTGGTGCTCGACGTGTTTGCCGCGCGCGAAGACCCGGAGCCGGGGGTCAGCGGCGCATTGATCGCTGGCGCGGTGCCGTTGCCGGCGCGGCGGGTACACTACGTGCCGCGCCGGGTCGAGGTGCCAGCGGTTCTCGTTGAATTGGCCACCGTCGGCGACATGATCATCACTATGGGGGCGGGCGATGTCACCGCGCTCGGACCCGAGGTGCTCACCGAGCTGGGGCTGCGCGCTGTGGGCCGCGTCGGCGGTGACAGTGGCGTCGGCGGTGACAGTGGCGTCGAAGTGAGCTGAGCGCGGAGGAGGGCGATGACGGCTCCCGACCACGAGACCCAAGCTCGGTATCGGCGCCGTCGGTTGGTTGCGCTGGGTCTGTTGCTCGTGTTGGTGGTTAGCGCCGGGCTGGTCGGTGGGCGGGAGCTGTTGCTGCGCTCCGCGTGGTTTCGGTTGGCTTCGGTCACGGTGATTGGGGCGCAGGACGTGTCACCGGCGCTCATCCGGGCGGCGTCTGGTCTGCGCAATGGGCTGCCGTTGCTGCTGGTCAACTTGGCCGCCGCGCAACGGGCGGTGGCAGCGATTCCGTCGGTGGCTTCGGTGCGGGCTTCGCGGCACTGGCCGGATACCGTCGAGCTGACGGTGACCGAGCGCAGGCCGGTCGCGGTCGCGGCATCGCCGAACGGCCCGCGGCTGGTCGACCGCACCGGACTGGCCTACCGGCTGGCCGGTGAACACGCTGGGTCGCTGCCAAGACTCGCCGTTGCCAGGGTTGCCCCGGATGACCCGGCCACCCAGGCCGGATTAGCCGTGCTGGATGCGCTGCCGGCGACAGTGCGGGATCAGCTGCAGGTGATCGAGGCCGTCGGGCCCAGAATGGTGATCCTGCGGCTGACAAACGGCAAGCAGGTGCGCTGGGGCGATCCCGGCGATTCCGACCGCAAGGCGGCGGTGCTGGCCGTGCTGCTTTCCCAGTCCGCTTCGGTTTACGATGTGTCGGCTCCGGAACTGCCGACGATTCATCGTTGAGAGGTGTGGGGTTAACCGTGTACTGGCTTGGTCCGGCGCGTCTGCTGGACCGCGCGGGGGGCCGAGCCCTACGGTTTCGGTGCGAGGCAGACAGCTGACATAACACTCAGTCTCTAGTTGAGGTTGACAGCTTAGGCCATGACACAGTAGGCCATTGAGAAAGGTGCCGCGCATGACACCCCCGCACAACTACCTTGCGGTGATCAAGGTTGTCGGTATCGGTGGCGGCGGCGTCAACGCGGTCAATCGGATGATCGAGGTGGGTCTCAAGGGCGTCGAGTTCATCGCGGTGAACACCGACGCTCAAGCCCTGCTCATGTCTGACGCCGACGTCAAGCTCGACATCGGTCGCGAACTGACCAGGGGACTGGGCGCCGGGGCGAACCCGGAGGTGGGCCGCAAGGCCGCCGAGGACCACCGCGAGGAGATCGAAGAGGTGCTCAAGGGCGCTGACATGGTCTTCGTGACCGCTGGTGAGGGCGGTGGTACCGGTACTGGCGGCGCCCCAGTGGTGGCCGGCATCGCTCGCAAGTTGGGTGCGCTGACCATCGGTGTGGTCACCCGTCCGTTCACGTTCGAGGGCAGGCGTCGTGCCGGTCAGGCCGAGGATGGCATATCCCAGCTGCGCAACGAGTGCGACACGCTGATCGTGATCCCGAACGACCGGCTGCTGCAGCTCGGCGACGTGGGCGTGTCCCTGATGGACGCCTTCCGCTCGGCCGATGAGGTGTTGCTCTCCGGTGTGCAAGGCATCACCGATCTCATCACCACCCCCGGTTTGATCAACTTAGATTTTGCCGATGTCAAGTCGGTTATGTCCGGCGCCGGCAGCGCATTGATGGGGATCGGATCCGCGCGAGGTGAGGGCCGAGCGGTCAGCGCGGCCGGCAAGGCGATCAACTCGCCCCTGCTGGAGGCCTCCATGGACGGGGCTCGCGGTGTGCTGCTGTCTGTGGCGGGCGGCTCGGACCTGGGGCTTTTCGAGATCAACGAGGCTGCCTCGCTGGTGCAAGAGTCCGCTCACCCAGAAGCGAATATTATCTTCGGCACCGTCATCGACGACTCGCTCGGCGATGAGGTCCGGGTCACCGTCATCGCGGCCGGCTTCGACAGCGGTGCCCCGACGCACAAGAAGCTCGACCCGGCCGCGTTCCGCGCTCCCCGAAGCGTCGATGCGGCCGCATCGGCGTCAAGCGCCGGGCCGGAGCCTCGGGCGAACGGGATGACACCAGGATCGGCTCGCCGGCCGACGGATCCAGGGGGGCCATCAGCGGCCGGGCAGTCGCCGAGTCAGAGCATCTCACCGCGGCAATCGACCCAGCCCGCGGCGTCGGTGTCCCCGCCTCCACCGCCGTTGCCGCCGCCACCGGTAACGGCCCAGCGGAAAGCGCCGGATCCCGACGATGATGACGACGTCGACGTGCCGCCCTTCATGCGCCGCTGAGCGCAGTCGCGATGATGCGTGTTCACCGGCTGGTCACCACGAGGGCGGGTGGCGCTTCCGGCCCGCCGTTCGACTCCTTCAACCTGTCGACGGGCGTCGGTGACGACCCAGCGGCGGTACGGCTCAACCGGGATCGGCTCGCCAGGGGGATCGGCTTGCCCCCAGCGGCCCTGGTTTGGATGCGGCAGGTGCATGGAGTGAGGGTGGCCGTCGTGACTGAGCCCTGCCGGGATGAGCACGATGGCGTGGACGCTGTGGTCACCGATCGCCCCGGGCTTGCCCTTGCGGTGCTCGTCGCGGACTGCGTGCCGGTGTTGCTGTGCGACGTGGTAAAGGGTGTGCTCGGTGCCGTACATGCCGGCCGGGTTGGCGCGGCCGAAGGTGTGTTGCTCACTGCGGTCGCCGCCATGACACAGCTGGGCGCCCGACCGCGGCGGATCGAGGCATTGCTCGGACCGGCGGTCTGCGGCGGCTGCTACGAGGTGCCGGCCGCCGTGCGAGACCAGGTGGAGGCCGCGTTGCCGGACAGCGCGTGTGCCACTCGCACCGGCAGTCCCGGTCTCGATCTGCGTGCCGGGCTGCGGACCCAATTAGGTGCGCTCGGCATCAACCGGGTTGAGACCGACCCTCGCTGCACGATGGAGGATCCGGGGCTCTACTCGTACCGGCGGGACCGGCGAACTGGCCGGTTCGCCGCGTTGAGCTGGCTGGAAAGGAGTTGACCGGAAACCGCAATCGACACGCGGAACTTGCCGCCGCGCTAGCTTCGGTGCGTGGTCGGATCGCGGCGGCCTGTGCCGCGGCTGGCCGTTCGGCCGAAGACGTGGCGCTCCTCGCGGTGACCAAGTCACGTCCCGCCAGTGACGTGGCGATCTTGGTCGATCTCGGCTTACGCGAGTTCGGGGAGAACCGCCCGCAGGAGGCGGCGGCCAAGGCCGCCGAGCTGGCCCAGCTGCGACCTGACATCGACGTGCGGTGGCACCTGGTCGGCCGTTTGCAGCGCAATAAAGTCCGCTCGGTGGTGCCCTGGGCGGCGAGAGTTGAATCGGTGGACTCGGCTCGGCTCGTGGACGCATTGGACGCCGCTGTCGCGCGCGCCCGGCAGCGAGCCGAGCGGCACCACCCGTTGCCGGTGCTGCTCCAGTTGAGTCTGGACGGTGATCCGAGCAGGGGAGGAATACCGTTGGCGAACGCATCGGCGCTGGCCGCGCTGGTCGCCGCCGCGGAAGGGCTGGTTTTGCGGGGTGTCATGGCGGTCGCTCCGCTCGGAGCTGATCCGAACCAAGCCTTTGCGCTGCTTGCGCGGGAGGCTGCTCGCATACGCGCGGAGCATCCTGGCGCCCGGGTGCTGTCCGCCGGGATGACCGCCGACCTGGAAGCGGCGATCCACAATGGATCGACGTGTGTGCGTGTCGGAGCGGCCTTACTAGGTGAGCGACCGATAACCTCCCCGTGAGCGATGACGGAATGCTACCGGTGGATTATTCCGCCGCCGTGGCGGGTGTTTGTTCCGCCCGAATATCGGCTGGCAGGAATGGGGAGGCCATGGCCATGAGTGCGTTCTACCGGCTGAAGGCATATTTCGGGATGGTTCCCCCGGAGGACATGGAAGCGTACGCCGAGGCCTACGACAACGTAGGCTACGACCGATACCAGCATGATCGGCACGATCATGCTGGACGTCGTGGTTGGCGCCACGCGGACGGGCCCGACCGCGAAGCGGAACACCTCGGTGAACGACCCGGCTATGGTGACTCCGCGCCGGAACCACGTTCGGAGCGGGTCGTGGCGACGGCGGCGGACCGCAGGATGTCAGCCGAGCCGGCGCCTGTGGGCGCGTCAAGCACACCGGCCACATCGGCGCGAGTAGGGAGCCGGCTTGGGGCTTCGGTACACGGAGCCTCAGCGCATGGGCCATCGGTGCACGGCGCGCTGGCGGTGGACGCCGTCTCAACCGCGTTGCGCGGCCCGTCGTCGGTGCCCGAGCTCGCCGAAACGCCGTCCTCATTCACTACGGTAGCGCTGCCTATGTCACGCATCACCACGGTGCACCCGCGCAGCTACAACGAGGCTCGCATGATCGGCGAGCGGTACCGCGAGGGCATCCCAGTCATTATCAACCTGACCGAACTCGACGACGCGGCCGCCAAGCGACTGGTTGACTTCGCGGCCGGCCTGGCGTTTGCGCTACGTGGCTCGATCGACAAGATTACCAGCAGAGTCTTCTTGCTCTCGCCGGCGGGCGTCGACGTATCCGCTGAGGATCGCCGAAAGCTCGCTGAGCGCGGTTTTTTCAGTCAAGACTGACGCCGTGCGGCTCGCCCGGTGGGTTGCGGTACCGCTCGGCGTGTCTCGCGTGTCTCTCGTGGCATCGTCACGGACAGTGAGTTTTTGGGCTCGCGGTGGTGGTCCGGACTGGACCCATCGATTATGGTTCTGTCTCGGGTGGTGGTCATACTGATGGCGCGCTACCCGAACTGCCCTAAAGATGTACTTCTCGACCCGAGGTTGCTATGACACCTGTAAGGGCCTCGGAAGCCCCGGAATGCGTGAGGTGATCCGATGCCGCTGACTCCGGCCGACGTGCACAACGTCGCCTTCAGCAAGCCCCCGATAGGCAAGCGGGGGTACAATGAAGACGAGGTGGACGCGTTTCTCGACCTCGTCGAGACCGAGCTTGCCAAGCTCATCGAAGAGAACACTGAGCTCCGCGACCAGGTCAAGACCCTGGAGCAGCAGCTGGGTAACGCGCAGGGTGACTTGGCTGAGGCCCGTGCCCACGTCAACCGCGCGCCGGTTCAGCGTCAGCGCCCGGTTGAAGAAGCTCGCCAGACCATGGCCATGCCACCCGCTCCACCCCCGCCTCCCGTTCCCCCGCAGCTGATGGAGCCGAGCCCGGTCATGGGCGGTGACCATCACGTGCAGGCGGCCAAGGTGCTCGGGCTTGCCCAGGAGATGGCGGATCGGCTGACCGGCGAGGCCAAGGCCGAGGCTGACGGCATGCTCAGTGACGCGCGGGCCAAGTCTGAGCAGCTCCTCTCCGAAGCTCGGACCAAGGCCGATGGGCTGGTGAACGAAGCGCGGGTGCGCGCGGAGACCATGCTCAACGATGCCCGTACCAGGGTTGAGACAATGGAGCGCCAGTCCCGTGACAAAGCTGCCGCGCTGGTCGGGGAAGCCGAGCGCAAGCACAGCGAAATCATCGGCGGCATCCAGCGCGACAAGGTCATGCTGGACAAGAAGATCGACGAGCTTCGTACGTTCGAACGCGAGTACCGCACAAGGCTGAAGACGTACCTGGAGTCTCAGCTGCGTGATCTCGCTGGTCGGGGCTTTGCCGCTCCGGCGGAGAACCGCGCTAGCTCGACGTCGACACAGGGTTACACGCCGACTGGTTACGGCTCCCGAGCGGACGCCGGCAGCTGATCCTGCCCGATGTCAACGATCTCAGCGGACGATGGGTACGCCGTAGTCAACTCGGAGTGAACCGTGCTACTGGTGGTCCTGATATTTGTACTCGTGGCCTTTGCTCTGCTCCTGGCCGCGTTGGTGACCGGAAGCGCCGCCTGGGCTTGGGTCTCCGTCATGATCAGTGTGGCTGCGGCTGGAGCGCTGTTCTACGACTGGGTGCAGCGTCGGGCCGCGGCAAAGGGTGGAGGTCGGGCGACCCAGTTCGGCTCGGCCAGCACCGAGATGATCGATCCGCCCACCACCACGATTCCCGCGGTGGGGTCGACGGCTGATCCGGCGACCGAGGTGTTCAGCGCGGTCCGAGTACCGGACCGAGAGCTCGAGGTCGCCGGAGTTGACCGGGACCAGTCGGCTGGCCGGCCGCTCGTGGCGACACCGTCCAGCTCCGCTGAGCAACCGCCTGGCGCTCAGCAGGACGAGGTTCAGCCCACTGACACCCGATCACAGAACGTGACGGATCGCGGGTTCGGGCGTTCCGCCGACGAGCATGATTCGGCGGCGTCGGAGCGAACCGACGACGAGCCGGACCAGCGGGTTGAGGACCGGGTTGAGGACGCTGCTTCGGTTGTCGATACGGCTCCCGAATCGGCCCCCGAGTCGGCTGGCGACAAGGGCGAGCCGACGGGTAAGCAGAAGTCCATACCGAGACGGCCGGTGGAGGCCGGCCGGCCGGATGCCCGGGTCCGGGACCGCACCTCGGGGGAACAGCCGCCGGTGAACCTCAAGCCCGATGAGCCCGATGGTGTGGTCTCGAATCTCGGCAATGGCCGGCCGGTGGGCTCGTCGTCGGATAGCCCGTCCGCCGATGTCGAGGAGGCGGCTGGCGGTGTCGCTGAGGCCGCCGGCGAGACCGAGGACAAGGACAAGAAGGACAAAAAGTCGGGCGAGCCTGCCCAGCTCGCGGCCGAGGGCGCGAGCGACAGCGAACCAGCCCGAGCCGGCAACATAGCGCAGCCACCGCCGGATTCCGCTGAGGTCACGCAAACCATCACGGCGGTGCGCGGCACGGCGGAACCGCCGGAGGAGCGCGCCGAGCCGGCTGCTTCAGGCATCGTTGCTAACTTGACCGACGAGGTCTTGGTGGTCGATGAGCAGCCCCGCTACCACCTGGCTGGCTGCCCCATCTTGGCCGGCCGGGAGACTATCCCGCTGCCGGTCAAGGAAGCGGTGGAGTACGAGTTCACCCCATGTGCGGTATGCACGCCGGTGCGTGTGCTCACCGGACGGAATCGGGCCGCGTCCTCGTCCTGACCCGAGGTACCCTGTTCACGTCAGGCACTGATCCGGCCATCACCGGGGAGCCTCCGGAAGAACGGGTGTCGTTGTCCTCAGCTTGCTCGGGGGTAAATTCGGCGCCTCAGTAGAACCGGACGGGTGCGGCCCGTCATAGCCGTCAGTAATGAGTGGTCGTCGAGCAGCGTGGTTTGGCGGCAAGCGGGGTGGTACCGCGGTCCGGACGCCGTCCGGTTCGTCCCCGTGCGGAGCGAGTTCAGCTGCACGAGGAGATCGCGACATGGTGTACCCCAAGGTCAGCATCACCGGAGCGAGCGGCGATGAGCCAGGGCAGGTCCCGGCTCAGCCGTCCTTCCCAGCAATGGAGTGCGCCACCTTGGCGTGGTGGGACGCCAATCGGACGTTCCAGGCTTCGGTGGACCAGCGCCCGGCCGGTGAGAACGGCAGCAACGAGTTCGTTTTCTACGACGGCCCGCCGTTTGCCAACGGCCTACCCCACTACGGCCATCTGCTAACCGGCTACGCCAAGGACGTCGTCCCTCGGTACCAAACCATGCGGGGCCGGCACGTGGAACGCCGCTTCGGCTGGGACACCCACGGGATGCCCGCTGAGGTCGAGACCGAGCACCAGCTGGGTATCAAGCACAAGTCCGAGATCGAGGAAATGGGCGTCGCGGCATTCAACGATGCCTGTCGATCTTCGGTGCTGCGCTACACCTCGGAATGGCGCGAGTACGTCACCCGCCAGGCGCGCTGGGTGGACTTCGACAATGACTACAAGACGCTTGACTTGCCCTACATGGAAAGCGTGATCTGGGCGTTCAAGCGGCTGTGGGACAACGGACTGGTGTACTCGGGTTTCCGGGTGCTGTGGTACTGCTGGCGCTGCGAGACGCCGCTGTCGTCGACCGAGACCAAGATGGACGACGTCTACTTCGACCGGCAAGACCCAGCGGTCACCGTCGGCCTGCGGATAGTCTCAGCCGACCCAGAGCTGAATGATGCGTTTCTGCTGGTGTGGACAACGACGCCATGGACATTGCCGTCCAACCTCGCGGTCGCGGTTCACCCCGAGGTCGAGTACGCCCTCGTCGAAGCGGATGGGCGGCGGTATCTGCTGGCGCAGGCAAGGCTTGCGCATTACGCCCGTGAGCTGGGCGAACACCCCACGCCGCTGCGTCGTTACACTGGCGCCGAGCTGGTCGGCACGGTGTACATTCCGCCATTCAATTTCTTCACCGGCCGACCGAACGCACACCAGATTCTGTCCGCGGACTACGTGACTACCGAAGACGGCACCGGTCTTGTGCACATTGCCCCCGCTTTCGGTGAGGACGACAAGGCGGTCACCGACGCCGCCGGGATCGAGGTGGTGGTGCCGGTCGACGCCCGAGGCGAGTTCACCAACGAGGTGCCGCCGTACGAGGGAATGCTGGTGTTCGACGCGAACCCGCGCATCATCCGGGACTTGAAGGAGCGCACCGCCGGATATGCGCAGGGGGTATTGCTGCGCCACGAGACCTATCAGCACTCCTATCCACACTGCTGGCGATGCGGTAACCCGCTCATCCAACGGGCGGTGGACTCGTGGTTCGTGCGGGTCACTGCGTTCCGGGAGCGGATGGTGGAGCTGAACAAACAGATCACCTGGGTGCCGGCGAACATCCGCGACGGTCAGTTCGGCAAGTGGCTGGAAGGCGCGCGGGACTGGAACATCTCGCGCAACCGGTACTGGGGCAGCCCCATCCCGATCTGGCAGTCCGACGATCCGCGCTACCCACGTACCGACGTGTATGGCTCGCTGGATGAGCTGGAGCGTGATTTCGGTGTGCGCCCGACCGATTTGCACCGGCCGTACATCGACGAGCTGACCCGACCGAACCCAGATGACCCGACCGGGCGTTCGACCATGCGCCGGGTGCCTGACGTGCTGGACTGCTGGTTCGAGTCCGGCTCGATGCCATTCGCCCAGGTGCACTACCCCTTCGAAAATACAGACTGGTTCGAGTACCACTACCCGGGTGACTTCATCGTGGAGTACAACGGACAGACCCGGGGCTGGTTCTACACCCTGCACGTGCTGGCCACGGCCCTGTTCGACCGTCCGGCGTTCGAATCGTGCATCGCCCACGGCATCGTACTGGGCGACGACGGCATGAAGATGTCCAAGTCGAAGGGCAATTACCCGGACGTTCGGGAGGTGTTCGACCGCGACGGCAGTGACGCGATGCGCTGGTTCCTGATGTCATCGCCGATCCTGCGTGGCGGCAACTTGGTGGTTACCGAGCAGGGTATCCGCGAAGGGGTGCGGCAGGCGATGCTGCCGCTGTGGAACACCTGGTACTTCCTCGCGCTGTACGCCAACGCCGCCGGTAGCGAAGGACACAGCGGGACAGTCAGCTCTTCGCATGTATTGGACCGCTATGTGCTGGCCAAGACGGCCGAGCTGGTCGACACGGTCACTGGCGCGCAGGATCGCTACGATGTCGCCGGTGCTTGCCTCGCGGTGCGTGATCACGCTGAGGTGCTGACCAACTGGTATGTCCGGCGCTCCCGGGACCGGTTCTGGGCCGGCGACCAGGACGCGATCGACACGCTGCACACCGTGCTCGAGGTGACCTGCCGAGTGGCGGCGCCGCTGCTGCCGTTGACCACCGAGGCGATCTGGCGGGGATTGACCGGCGGTCGTTCAGTGCATCTCACCGAGTGGCCGTCCGCCGAGGAACTACCTCGGGACGCGGAGCTGGTGGCTGGGATGGACCGGGTCCGCCAGGTGGCTTCGGCTGCGTTGGGGCTGCGCAAGGCTCAGGGTCTGCGGGTGCGGCTACCGCTGAGCACTCTGGTGGTGGCTGCGGCTGACGCCGCCGTGCTGGAACCTTTCACGGACATCCTGGCCGACGAGGTGAACGTGCGCACGGTGACGCTGTCCACTGACGTGGCTCGCTACGGCCGCTTCGAGCTCACCGTGAACGCACGGGTCTGTGGGCCCCGGTTGGGTAGTGACACCCAAAAGGTGATCCGCGCGGTGAAGGCGGGGGAGTGGCATCAGACGGCCGACGGCACCGTCACCGTCACCGGCATTGATCTGCTGCCCGGGGAATACTCCGAGCGACTGGTGGCCGGCGATGCGGTGGACGGCCGAGCCCAGGCGACGGCGGCGTTGCCGGGCAGCTCTGGGCTCGTGGTTCTGGATACCGAGGTCACCCCGGAGCTGGCCGCTGAGGGGTTGGCCAAGGACGTGGTGCGGCTGGTGCAGCAGGCCCGGCGGGAGGCCGGGTTGGACGTCTCCGACCGAATCAGCGTCACCCTGGACGCGCCCGGTGATGTGCTCGACGCCGTACGCGCGCACCAGGAGTTCCTCGCCGGCGAGGTGTTGGCGAACACGGTGTCGTTTGGCAGAGTAGATACCCCGACGTTGACGGGCACGGTGACCGGTGGCGCCGGGGTCCGAGTGTTGGTGGAGGCCCGAACCGTTACGGAAAGCTAGGTCACGACATGTTAATTCACTCGTATGGGGATCGCCAGACCGTGGTAACTAATTGAAAACTGAACTGGCGACATGGAAAGCTCAGGCGCCCATGGGAGGTTCCCACATATGCACTATCCGTCGCTGCGGTCGGCTGATGAACCGTGGCCCCCATCGGTTGCCAGCCGTTCGGTTGGCACGGGGTCGGGATTGGCGGAGCTTTCGCTGTGCTTTTCGTACTATCAGCCAAAATGGAACACTTCGGACGTGGTTAATCTGGTGTGCTGGACGTGATGAACAACCAGAACGGACCCGCTCGGCCGATCGCGGAGGCGGTGACCGGCGAGACGGAACCGTACCCGGAGGGCATGACGCTCGACACGCAGCTGTGCTTCGCGCTAGTTGCCGCGTCAAGAGCTATGACGAGTTGTTACCGGCCGCTGCTTACTCCCCTGGGGCTGACCCATCCGCAGTATCTGGCGATGCTGGTGCTCTGGGAACGGCGGTCGATGGCGGTCGGGGAGCTCGGTGACCGGCTGCAGCTGAGGTCCGCCACGTTATCGCCGATCCTGGTCCGCCTTGAGGAAGCTGGGTTCATCAGCCGTCGGCGTAGTTCCTCGGACGCGCGTTCGGTAGTGGTGCACCTGACGCCGGCCGGCGCTCGCCTGCGGGAAGCGGTTGAGGTCGTACCCCCTCAACTAGCCAGAGCAACCGGCATGACTCCGGCGGAGATCGCCAGCCTGCGCGATGTTCTGCAAGTGCTGACCATGCGGTTGCGTGCCGCCGAGCTGCGCCCGAGCGAATCAGTCGAACCGAGCTGACCAGCAGCGGTGCCCTTGGGTTGCTGTCATGCTGGAGCGGTGACCGGGCAGACAAAGAGCGTGCCGACGAATCACCCGCCCCGAGGCGTCCACGGCTGCGCCGCCGACCGCTGGCGGCAGTTGCAGCAGGCTCGCGCCGTCCCACCGGAAATCCTCGAAGCCGCGGAGGTCAGTCCGTGGCGGCACAACCCGGCGCGCTTCGCGGCTCCCGCCGAGCCCCTCAACAGCCCCTCGCGGGATGCCGCGCTTGCGCTGCTCAGTGATGACCGAGGCGATGGTGAGCCAGGCGCTGTGCTCGATGTCGGCTGCGGTGGCGGCTCGGCCTCGATCGCGGTGGCCGACCGCGCGGGGGAGCTGGTCGGGATCGACCACGATCCCAGCATGCTCGAGGTATTTGCCGCGGATTGTCGCGCCCGGGGCATCCGATTTCGCACGGTGTTGGGGGAGTGGCCCTCGGTGGCCGACGAAGCCGGGTCCGCCGACGCGGTGTTGTGCCACCATGTTGGCTACAACACCCTTGACCTCACGTCGTTCGTGGTGGCGTTGACTACCGCAGCCCGCCGAGGCGTGGTGATGGAGCTCACCGCGCGGCATCCGATGGCCTGGCTGGACCCGCTGTGGGCACGTTTCCACGACGTGCACCGCCCGGAGCCGGCCACCGCCGACGATGCTATCGCCGTACTCGCCGAGCTGGGCATCACGCCGTCGGTCACCCGCTGGGAACGCCCGAGCCTCGGGCCGGAGGACCCGGTGTGGATAGCGCGACGGTTGTGCTTGCCGTCGACCAGGGTAGACGAAGTGGCCAGCGCGCTGGCGGACATCCCACCCCGGCCATGCGCCACCGTCACCCTGGCCTGGTGAGCGCCACGTCGATCAGCTGTGTCAATCAGCTGCGTCGCTTAGCCGCGCCCTCGGTCGATCAGTCGGGAGAGCACGATGACGCTCTCGGTGTGGTCCACATTGGGTTCGTCGCGAACCCGTTCCATGGCCACTTCCAGATGCTGGATGTCGCTGGCCAACATGTGCAGCAAGGCATCGGCGGCGCCGGAGACCGTGCAGGCGCCGACCACCTCGGGTATCTGCTCGAGGCTGCGGCGCAGTTCCTCCGGTGACACCGTGCCCCGGCAGTACAGCTGCACATAAGCCTCGGTTGTCCAGCCGAGCGCGGAGGGGTCGACGAGCACGGCGAAGCCTCGAATCGCCCCGCTAGCGCGCATCCGGTCCACCCTGCGTTTCGCGGCGGGCGTGGACAACCCCACGTATGAGCCGATCTCGGCGTAGGTGGCTCGGCCGTTGCGCAGCAGACACTCCACGATGCGTTGGTCTATGAGATCCATCGGGTCATGGTGCCGGTCGGGCTCGACGCAATAAACCACTGTTAGTGGCCAGAATTCGCCAAAAACCGTACACATACGCGCAAATCAATGGCGTTGATTGCGTTTGAGTCCCGACTTACCGTGTGCTTCGTGACCATCCTTCTTGAGCCATCAACCGCCACCTCGGTGGTCGGGCGTCGGGCCCGCCCCCGGCGCTACCTCATGTGCCCGCCTGATCATTTCGCGGTGACGTACGTAATCAATCCATGGATGAACCTGGCTGAGCCGGTCGATCCGGCGCTGGCCCGGCGGCAATGGGATGTCCTGCGCCAGATCTATCTGGATCTCGGGCACACCGTCGAGCTCATCGCGGCCGTTCCGGGGCTGCCGGACATGGTTTTCGCCGCCAACGGCGGGTTGATCACCGACGGGCACGCGTTGGGTGTGCGGTTCGCCCATCCAGAACGCGCTGGCGAGGCGTCGGCTTATCTGAGCTGGTTGCGCGGCGCCGGGCTGCGCTCGGTCACCGAGGCTGAGCAGGTCAACGAGGGAGAAGGCGACTTCCTGGTGGTCGGCGGCGGGCGCGATCAGCTGATCTTGGCCGGCACCGGATTCCGCACGACGCCAGGCGCGCATGCCGAGGTCACACGGTTGTTCGGTCTTCCGGTGGTGTCACTGCGCCTCGTGGATCCTCGTTTCTACCATTTGGACACCGCGCTCGCTGTGCTCGACGAGCACATCGTGGCCTACTATCCTGAGGCGTTCAACGCGGCGAGTCGTCGCACGCTGCGCCAACTGTTCCCGGACGCCATCTTGGCTACCGCGCGGGACGCCGCCGTTTTCGGGCTCAACGCCGTGTCCGACGGCCGCCACGTGGTGCTTTCTGAACGGGCAACGCGGTTGAGTGAGCAGCTGCGGGAGCGGGGCTACCAGCCGATCGGGGTGGACCTTTCTGAGCTGCACAAGGCCGGCGGCGGAGCGAAGTGCTGCACATTGGAGATCAGATCATGAGTTTGCTTGACGACCGAGCCCTCCCCAGGCAGCCAGCCTGGACGCCACCGGGCGAGACGGTGCGTGACGTGACGGATCACCTGCGGCTGCAGGAGGCGCATGCCGCGCCCAATTACGCACCGCTGCCGGTGGTGGTCGCCGAGGCTGAAGGCGCCTGGGTCACTGACGTCGCCGGCCAGCGTTACCTGGATTGCCTGTCGGCTTACTCAGCGGTGAACTTCGGCCACCGCAACGAACGGATCATGGCCGCCGCGCGGGCTCAGCTCGAGCGGGTGACGCTGATCAGCCGTGCGTTCGGGCACGACCGGTTCGGGCCGTTCTGCGCTGAGCTGGCCGAGCTGATCGGTAAGCAGATGGTGCTGCCGATGAACACCGGGGCTGAGGCCGTGGAGAGCGCCATCAAGGTGGCGCGCAAGTGGGGCTACCAGGTCAAAGGGGTGCCGGATGGGCGGGCCACGATTGTGGTGGCCGGCGGTAACTTCCACGGCCGCACCACCACGATCATCAGCTTCTCCGACGATCCAGCGGCCAGGGCCGGTTTTGGGCCCTACACTCCCGGTTTTCGGGCGGTGCCGTTCGGTGATGCCGACGCGTTGGCCGAGGCGATCGACGACAACACGGTGGCGGTGCTGATGGAGCCGGTGCAGGGCGAGGCCGGAGTAATCCTCCCGCCGCCGGGCTATCTAGCCAGGGTCCGCGAGCTGTGCTCGCTCGCGAATGTGTTGTTCATCGCCGACGAAGTCCAGTCCGGGCTGGCCCGTACTGGCCGCACGCTGGCGTGCGAGCATTTCGGCGTCGATGCCGACATGTATTTGCTCGGCAAGGCGCTTAGCGGCGGGGTGCTGCCGGCCTCGGCGGTCGTCGCCGACCGCGAGATCTTGGGTGTCCTGCGGCCAGGCGAGCACGGCTCGACGTTCGGGGGTAACCCGCTGGCCTGCGCGGTAGGCCGGGCGGTCATTGAGCTGTTGCGCACCGGGGAGTACCAGCGGCGAGCCAGCGAACTCGGCGAGCATCTGGCCGGCGAACTGCGAGACCTGATCGGCCACGGCGTGCGGCGGGTGCGCTGCATCGGGCTGTGGGCTGGAGTCGACATCGATGACCGGTTGGGCACCGGGCGGCAGGTGTGCGAGCGGTTGCTCGGCAGGGGCGTCCTGGCCAAGGACACCCACGGTTCGACGATCCGACTGGCTCCTCCGCTCGTCGTCACTCGTGCTGAGCTGAGTTGGGCCGTGGATGCGCTGCGCATGGTGCTCGCTGAGCTGGCGCTTCGCGCGGACTGACGCTGTGGGCCGGCGGCGGTGGCCCAGTTGAGATTCTCCCTGGACGCGGCATTGGGCATCGGGGCCGCTGTCGTGCTGTTGAGTGTGGTGGCGGTGCGCGTCTCAGTGCGACTGGGCCTGCCGTCGTTGTTGCTCTACCTCGGCATCGGAATGTTGCTTGGCGAATCGGGGCTGGGTGTGCGCCTTTCCAACGCGATGCTCACCGAGTCACTCAGTATGGCTGCGCTGGTGTTGATCCTTGCTGAGGGAGGCCTGACCACCCGCTGGGCCGATGTGCGCCCCGCGCTTGGCGTGGGGATCTCGCTGGCCACCGCCTCGGTGGCGGTGAGCATCGCGGTCACCGGCGCCGCGCTGCACCTGTTGCTCGGTTTGGGCTGGCGAACGGCGTTTCTTTGGGCGGCGGTGTTGTCCTCCACAGACGCGGCGGCGGTGTTCAGCGTGCTGCGGGGAGTCAGGGTGCGACGCTGGTTGGTAGGGGCGCTGGAGCTGGAGTCCGGTCTGAACGACGCCCCGGTGGTGATCGCGGTGGTGCTGCTTTCTTCGGCCGAACCGCTGCGGTGGTGGAGCCCGGTGTTAGTGATATTCGAGCTGGCCGTGGGTGGGGCGGTTGGCGCGTTGCTTGGCTTAGGTGGGACATGGGCGCTGCGCCGGGCCGCGTTGCCGGCGACCGGGCTCTATCCGCTGGCCACCCTTTCGGTGTGCGTGCTCGGCTACGCCGTCGGCCAGTCTTTGCACGCGTCGGGGTTCCTGGCCACCTACGTTGCCGCGTTGATCCTGGGCAACGCCGCGCTTCCGCATCGGAGCGACGTGTTGTCCTTCGCCGAAGGAACCGGCTGGTTGGCGCAGATAGGGCTGTTCGTGCTACTCGGACTGTACGCATCACCGAGGGCGTTGGCTGGTGCGCTACTACCGGCTGTGGCGGCCGGATCGGTGCTTTTAGTGCTCGCACGGCCGTTGTCGGTCGTGGTTGTCGCATCGCCGTTCCGAGTGCCGTGGCGCGAACAGGCGTTCTTGTCTTGGGCCGGGTTGCGTGGCGCGGTACCGATCGTGTTGGCGCTGATCCCGCTTACCGCGCAGCCGGGCAATGCTTCGGCTCGGCTCCTCGTCGACGTCGTGCTGGTCCTGGTGGTGTTGCTGACCCTGCTGCAGGGCAGCACGCTGCCCTGGGTGGCCCGGCTGCTGGCGGTCGCGAGATCGGCCGAGGCCACCGAGATCGAAGTAGACGCCGCGCCGTTGGATGAGCTGTCAGCTGATCTGCTGCAGGTCCGGGTACCGCTGGGATCCAAGCTTCACAACGTGTACCTGCGCGAGCTGCGGCTACCGACCGGAGCCACGGTGAGCCTGGTGGTACGTGACGGTGTCGGGTTCACCCCGGGTCCGGGTACCCGGCTGCGCGAACTAGACCAACTGCTGATGGTAGCGACCTCAACCAGCCGGACCGTTGCCGAACGGCGCATTCGAGCGGTGGACCGAGCTGGCCGGTTAGCCCGGTGGCGCGGCGAAACCGGGCAGTCATAGACAATTGGGACATGTGCATGTCACCCCAGTTCGTCGCGTTTGCCGTGCACGGCAATTGGCCTCAGCCAGTGGATGACGGCTGGGACCCGTCGGTCAATGACAACTGGGGCCCCCGGCGTCGTCGCCGAGTGACGCTGTTGATCGTTGTCGCGTTGTTCGTATGGCTGCTGGACGTTGTGACCAAAGTGCTGGCCGTGGATTTGCTGGAGGGCGTCGCCCCAGTGCGGATGTACAACGGTGTGTTTTACTTCCAGCTGGTGCGCAACGCCGGGGCGGCGTTCGCGATGGCGACCGGGGCGACCTGGTTGCTCACCTTGGTCGCGTTGGTGGTGGTGTACACGATTGTCAAGCTGGCCGGTCGGCTGCGCTCGCGCGGCTGGGCGATCGCGCTTGGCTTGGTCCTGGGCGGGGCATTGGGCAACCTGACCGACCGGATCTTCCGTTCCCCTGGCCCGCTGGTGGGGCGGGTGGTCGACTTCATCTCGCTGTTCGCCCCGAACGGCGCGGTATGGCCGGTGTTCAACCTCGCCGACTCGGCGATCTGTTCCGGCGGAGCGTTGTTGGTGTTGTTGGCTCTGCTCGGTTGTGAGCTGGATGGCACCCGGGCGGGCCACCGCAGAGGACGGCACGAGTCGTGAGCACGGCCCGCACACTGCCGATTCCAGATGGGTTAGACGGTATGCGGGTGGATGCCGGGCTGTCTCGGCTGCTGGGGCTGTCCCGCACGGTGGTGGCTGGACTGGTTGAGGAGGGCCAGATACTCCAGGGCGGACGGGCACTGGCCAAGTCTGATCGGCTGGTGGCTGGCAGCTGGCTGGAGATCACCCTGCCCGAGCCGGCACGCGTGATGCCGACCGAGCCCGACGCCACCGCCATCGTCGACGGACTCACTGTGCTGTACTCCGACGACGACGTTGTGGTCGTGGACAAACCGGTCGGGGTCGCGGCCCATCCGAGCCCTGGCTGGGACGGGCCGACCGTCACCGGCGGGCTAGCCGCACTGGGGCTGCGGCTGTCCACCTCCGGGGCAGCCGAGCGCCAGGGAATCGTGCACCGGCTGGATACCGGGACCACCGGGGTGATGGTGGTGGCCAAGTCAGAGACCGCCTACACCGCGCTGAAGCGTGCGTTCAAGCGGCGTGAAGTGACCAAGCGCTATCGTGCGATTGTGCAGGGCCACCCGGACCCGTCCCGGGGGACCGTGGACGCCCCGATCGACCGCCACCCCCGGCACGACTGGCGCTTCGCCGTGGTGGCCGGTGGTCGGCCCAGCGTCACCCATTACGACACCGTCGAGGCGTTCCCGGCGGCCAGCCTGCTCGATATCACGCTGGAGACCGGACGAACGCACCAAATCCGGGTACACATGTCCGCCTTGCGCCACCCTTGCGTCGGTGATCTGACCTACGGAGCCGACCCAGCCCTGGCCGCCAGCCTGGGCCTGAGCCGGCAGTGGCTGCACGCCCACCAACTCGGCTTCGCTCACCCATGCGATGGTCGATGGGTCGAGTTCACCAGCCCGTACCCGGACGACCTGCGGCATGCGCTGGACGTGCTGCGCGGGGACGGGTGAGCCGCCTGCGGCTGGGACACCGAAATCTGGCGGCGTTGGCGGCCTGTCTGATAGTGCTGCTGATGGTGGCCTGGCTGGCTGGTTGCCAGTCCATACTCGGCGCTGGGTCCGTGTCCCGCTCCTCGGACGCGGTTCGATTGGGTCCCTTGCCAGGTCAGCCGGTCGCGGCGTATCTGACCGGGCTGCCGGTGAAGTTGCCGCCGGTGGGTGGGCCAGCGGTGCCGGCGCTGGTCGAGCTCAGCACCGAGCTCGATACATCAACGGCCGCCGCGCTGGTCGCTGGTACGCGACCGATCACTGCGGTGCTTCGGGTGCCGTTGCCCCGGGTACAGACCGCGCTGCGCTTCCAACGGCTGACCCCGGTGGACGACGCTGACCCAGCGGTGGCGGTCCGTCGCCAGCTCATGCTGGCCCAAGCGGCCGCCGCGCGTGCCGCCGCCGCGGATACCGTCCGGCTGACCAGTCGCCCGGCCCAGATAGCCACCGCTGAAGCGGCCGCGCTGAGCCGTCCCGGGTGCGGCTGTGTGCTCGCGGTGCTGGTCAGCGCCGATCACGCCGGGCTGGATCGGTTGGCCGCGCGTCCAGGAGTGCGGGCGGTGGACGCGGCCCCAGTCGGTACGCCGGAGACCGGGGTAGCCCTGACACCGTTGCTGCCCGAGCAAACCGAGCTGGTCGGCCCGGTTCCCGACGACGGCCCCGTACCGCCGTCGCCCTGACGGCGACCCTCCCAGGCCTGCTTGCGCTACCCTCGCGGGCTGGGTCGTCTCGCCGGAACCAAAGGGTAGCCTGGAGGTACACATTCCCTATCGCGGAAGCAAACCACAAGCTCCAGTTGAACGGTGCCAGCGATTCGTGATCGAAACGGCGCTCGCCACCAGCGCGCCGCGCTCGATCTACCCGTCCTCCACGCGGGGGGCACGCCGAAGGGTGGGGTCTTCGGTAGCGGACCATGGCGGCGACGCCCGGGCTCGGGTCGACATCCGGGTCCGGCCGCCACCACTTCACCCCGGCCGGGGGCTTAATGGGGAGACCGCACCGGCAGCTCACCGCGCGGCCCGCCGGCGCGGTTTCGCCCGTCGCTGAGCTCGCCGGGTGCGCCAGCGCGCGAAATAGTAGGACACCCAGTCCCGCCAGGACAACTCTCCGTAGTCGGTCACGCTGCTAACGGTCGCCTAGATCCGGCTGCTGTTTCCAGACCACCCGGCGGTCATGTGCGGTCACATGCGGTCATGACCTCGTCATGCCCTGTGCGTCCGGGGACCGTGTGCGCCACCTGTGACTAGCGCTCGCTATGTGAGGTCGTGGGTCAAGGCGAGGTAGACGGGCGCCTGGGCGCCTGGCTGGAGCCGGCCGTGGTTCCGGTATCCCCAGCTGGCGTACGCGGCGAGCGCGGGTGTGGCTTCGGGGCGGGCGAGCAGCACCGCGCGCGGTCGGTCGCACCCGTCGAGCAGGGTGTCGTGCAGCATTCGGCCAATGCCCTCACGTCGGCGGTCGGCACGCACGGCAAGCTCGATAATGGCAAAGCTTCGGTGTCCGTCTTCGACGGTAACGGCGGGGTCGACCGAGTCGAGCATGCCTTTCCACCAGCGGGTCGTGGCCCTGAGCGGGTATCCGAAGCAGAAGCCGATCAGCGCGCCACTCATGTTGTCATGGGCGAGGACGAGACGGAATCCGGGCTGGCGTGCCTGGTAGTTCCACCGATCGACGAATTCCTGAATCTCGGCCGGCCCCTCCTCGTACGGTGGCTCGGCGTAGACCTCGGTGTAGAGGGGCTGGATGGTTGCTCGCAGCTTGTCGGGATCGCCCGTCGGTTGTGTGATGGTGACATTGTGGAGATATGTGTTCGTCACGGTGCGGGTCGCTTAGATCGTGGTCGGCCATGGGGAGGGGGACGAGAGATGGTTGGTTGTCCACTCGGCGAGATCGCGCACAGCCGGAGTGTCTCCGTGGCTGGCTTGAAGGTCGACGATCACACTCTGCACCTTGGTGGCCAGCCTCGCGGAGTTGATATCGGCGCTCTGTAGCGCGGCGCCGGCAACCAGCGGCAGGCCCTCGTCGAGGTTTCGCCGCGCGATGAGCACCGCGCCGAGGTTGGCCTGGTAGAGCGCCTGGTTACGCGGATAGCGCGCTGGGTCGACGGTCACCAACGCTTCGCGTGCGCTGCGTTCGGCCGCCGGGAGGTCGCCCAGTCTGTGGGCCGCGCGGCTGGCGTGGCTTGCCAGGTCGGACGGTCCCCAGAAGCTCAGCCAGGGCGGATCGGCATCGTGTCGGCCCTCCTGGTGCAGGTCGGTGTGCGCCTGGTCAAGCGCTCGTCGGGATGCGTCGCGGTCGCCAGCGTAGGCATGGCCGAGGGCTTCGCGCGCCGCGAGAAGGGACAGCAGGCGCGGGCTGGGCTGGTCGCGCCGCGCAATCTGAGCCGCCGTCGTGGCGAGATCGGCTGCCTCGCGGCTGCGGCCGTGATAACTCGCGGCGCACGACATCGAGGCGAGCACAAGGACCTCGGCCCGGGTGTCGTTGGTCATCCGCGCGGCGTGCAGGGCCTCCAGCCACCAGTAGCGGGCGTCGTGATGGTGGCCGGCGTCGAACGCCAGCCATCCGGCGTGCTCCATGACTTCACCGGCGATGGACCGAAGCTCATTTCCGACGTCGGTCGAGTAGGACGAGGATTCGAGAACGCGCATGAGGTTCCGCAGTGACCGCACCGTCAGGCCGTAGACCTCACCGGTCCCCCCGTAGTGATCATCCAATGCGTACAGCCGCGTGAGATTCCGCCGATATCGAGCTACCTCCGCCGCGCCGATGCGGCTCGGCTCGGAGCTGGACAGCACCAGCCCGGGCGCTGCTATGGCGGCTACCAGGCCGGCCAGGAACTCTTTCCGATTCACGTCCTCCGCCTCCTCATCCGTTCCGCTCGGGGCACCGGGGTATCTCTCGGCAGGTCCGGGTGTGGTTGGCACGGTGATGCTCTGGTCGTGCCAGGCGGCAACGGGAGGCCCGTCGGCGCTGACGAGCTGTACGGGTATCAGATCACCTTGGGCGCTGCTCGCGTCCGGAGCGTCGCCCTGGTACGGCTCGAACAGCTGCTCGGCCGTGTAACCGGGGAACATCTCTTCAAGCACGGCGCAAGGCTCCGCGCGGGGGATGCCGCCGATTCTGCCGCTAAGCCAGCGCCGGTACGTGCTGTCGCTCGGGCACGTTTCGGCGAGTTCTTTGTCCAGCTTGGCGGCCGCCTTGGTGTACTCCCTGCGGAACCGCCGGTAGGTCTGCCAGTGTCGTTCGCGCAGCAACGCCTTGAGCAGGGTGGGCTCGCCGCCAGTGCCCCCGTCACGGCGCGCGCTACCCTCTGCCATGTCCGAGATCCCATCTCTCGGCCAACGACTCCCGGGGCCGTAGCCTGCCAGCGCGGCTCCGGGGTCACCGACGAGCCAGATGCTACGCCATCTGGCGATGTTCACCTTCGGTCAGCGGCTCAGTCTTCCCACGCACGACGGGGGTGTGAGCCACGCCTCCGGACTTCTCCGGACGTCCCCAGCGTTCGCTATCGCGGCGGCGGGACTTTCTTCGGTCACCCACATCGGCGTGCAGCCGCCGACAGCGCCCCGGGGATGGTTGTAATCCGACTTGTAGTGTGGGTACTTTTCGGTGTCATATTCGGTTTGCTTCCATTGATCGTCGTTGGCTTCCGCGAGTTGATGGTCGCAAACCAGTTAGACCTACGCGAAGTACTGATCGGCGGCGAACTCTTTGTCGTGTCAGCCGTATTGTCGGCCGGCGCGTTGGGTGAGCTCATGGCCGCAGTTTATCGGGGTGAACGAAGTTTAACCGTCATCTTCTCCGGCTTCGGATGCTTCGCGATGTTCGCTGCCAACACGATGGGTTACATGCTTGTAGGGACCTCATTGCCAGGGATGGTGGTGGCGGTGTCTACGTGGCTTTTCCCCGTGACGCTGGTGGCTAGTGGCCTATCGATCGGAACGGCGGCAGGACGATGATCTTTCAACTTGTTGTTGCGCTTGGAAGCGGTGGCGCGTTGTTTACTCTCGCTGGCGCCCTTGCCGCCTGGATTCGCCGAGGCCGTTCGCGCGAGGGGGCGATCAAGATCATAGCGCCGGCCAGTAAGGCGATCTCATCCTCATCACACGCTCTGACTCTGAATGCCGAGCAAGTGGCGCTGCTCATTCAACAGGTGGAGGCCCTAGGTTCTGGGAAGGATCATGGGCATGGCAGTGGTGACGAAGCACCCGGTGGAGTTGACGCAGCGCGTGGTGGGGATGGTGCGTGAGCTGGAACGTAAGCACGAGTCTGGGCGTGGGGCGGTCGCCCGGGTGGCCACCCAGTTGGGGTTGAACCCGGAGACGTTGCGGGCTGGGTACGCCAAGACGACAAGAGCAGACGGCCCGGGGCTCCGGTCGGATCGTTGCGGTGACACGCTGTGTCCCGGTATGGACCGCCGTTGGCGGTAGGTGGCCTTGTGGCCTGTGTACGACCGGAGCCGTTGATGACGTTACCGCGTTGTGCCGGGGATGTTCTCGCTGATCATGTGGTGTTCGAGCGATCGATCGGTTGTATCTGAACGTGTATGTCCCGAGCTGCAGCGAGTGGGCCGGTGTCGCCCGTCTTCGGGTCTGACGCTGTTGGTCCCGTCTCTGGCCCGGGCCGAGATCCTGACGTTGTACGCCGAAGTGGCCGGGGTGGACGAGCTGACTGCCAGGCGGCCGCCGCAAGACCGGAGGCGCTCACCTGTTCGAAAGCTCCTGAAAGAAACCTACTCCACTCACAGTGTCCGGGCCCTACTCGCCCGCCACGCCGCTGCGGTCGGGCAGGCCCACAACATGGCGCCCCCCGGCCACGGCACTTCCTGTTCACCTGGCTCAAAACCCAAAGCATCGATGACGCCCTCATCCAGCCCTACAGCGGCCACGCCAGCTGGCAATCTCTGGAGGTCTACAGCAAGCCCCCTCACCGACGCCCAACACCTACAACGACGCCATCCGCCGCTTCCCCGTCTGAAGATCTCCCAATTTGCGGCTCACGACACGTTCAGGAGGGTCGGGTCGACTACCGGGACCTAGCCGACACAAAAATCGGGGACGGAATCTCCTCCTGGCGATGAGATTCCGTCCCCGATTTGACGGCTTCACCGGGTTCCGGGCAGGGTCTCCACCACCAGCTCGGGGGCGATGTTCTTCAAACGGGTGGGTTGAGCGGCGAGCACCGGCCAGCCCGGCACGATCACCCGGCGCGTCGCCGAGTCGTCCGGTGCCGGGTCCAACGCCTCCAGCATGTCCACCGCGATCCCCGGCGCCGACACCGAGGACGTCACCTCGAAACCCGTCCCCGCCGCGCTCGGCCGACCGTCGTCTACCTGTGTGATCACCGGCGCGTCGGCGCGAACCAGCCCCCACCACCGCCTCGGGTCACTCGCCCGAGACACCGCGGCGAAGTCGTTGCCGAGCCGGTCTGGCCGACACCGCTCGTAGACCACCTCCGGCACGAAGCGCTCCCGCCGCACCCGGTCCAGAGCCTCCAGCCATGCCTGCCTCGACCGGTCTGTCACCACGACCTCCCATCGAGTGGCGCCCGTTACAGCCAACGACGCGAACACGACCGCCGAAAGCACAGGCCCCGTCGGGGCGGGGCCTGTACCCAGCAACCGAAGCCGCTGGGGGGAATATCCCAGCTGCATCACACACAGCCGCAGACACGCCCGACGGCACGAACGGCGGCGGGGCCGGCCGAGGGTTTTGCCGGCGGCTTGGGCGGCCGCGACGCCCTCACGGGTGTTCTCGCTGATCATGTCGCGCTGGAACTCCAGGACGGCCGCTAGCACGGAGACCATCATCTTGGTGCCGGGATCTTCGCTGGCGAGGTCGATGCCCGACAGTAGTCCAGACTCCACGCGCGGGTGCAGGCCGCGGCGGATGAGCAGCGGGCGCAGGGCGAGGATGTCGGCGACGGATCGGAACAGGCGGGCGGCGTCGGCGATGCGGATAGTGTCGCCGACGGCCGCCTTGTGCAGCAGCTTTGGTGAACCCGGCGCGGTTCAAGGACTGCTTGCGGCTGGACGTGGCGGGGTCCTCGTAGACGGGGGCGCCGGTGGCCAGCATGGCGGTCAGGCGTGTCACTGGCGGGCGTCGGTCTGTTTGTCGGTGGAGTGCCGCAGGTACACCCGCGGTCAGCCACGCGTGCGCCGTCCTTCACGGGGGTCGGGCCCGGACGCGCCCCGCAGGATTCACCGGCACGCTAGAGGGGCGGAAAGGGGAGACGAAAATCTGTACTGGATTCGATTGGAGCGGGCCGCCGTTTGCCCTGTCCGAGGGCTCGCGCACATTGGACCTGGACATGGGTGCGGGCGGAGTCGGCCGATTCCGCCCCCGTGGCCTCATTCCTTCATGACCGGTGGCTGACCTATCGCCAGGCGGGCGATATGGTGTTTGGTATGGCCACACAGAAGGTCACCATCACGGTTGATGAGCGGCTGCTCGTCCAGTTCCGGCAACAGGCGGCCTTGGTGGGGATGGAGCTGTCTCCTTACATCGCGCGCTGCGCCCGTAACTGGATGTATCAGGAGGACGCGCGGCGGTTGGCGGCTCGAGATCGTGCCCTCGGCCTGAACAGTGTTGGTCTGGCCGAGGCCGAGTTGGCGTTGCGTTGCGAGGCCGAGGCTGACGCGGCGGCCCGACGTGGACAGCACGGCACGGCGGCGTGAGGCGCGGGGAGGTCTGGAGGTTCCAGCGTGAGCGGCCCGTGCGTGAGGAGGACGTCCGCACGCCCTATCGGGTGGTCGTGACCGCGATCTATCGGATCACCGACGATCAGCCGTGGGTGCTCACGGCGTCGGTCGAGTCGGCCGATCCGGCCAGCCTGGTCGCGGTGCGTCTGGGTGAGCGGGATCCTGTGCTGGGCTGGGTCAGGGCCGACAGGCTCACCAGCACGTATCGGTCGTGGTTGGAAGGGCCGGTCGGCGCGTTGAGCCCGGAGACGACAGACCTGCTCGACTCGGCCATCCGCAACGAGCTCGACCTCTAGTTGGCCTGTCGGTAAGGGAAGTGCCACCGACCGTCATTCGTGGCTGATCGTGGCTGGCTTCGTGACCGGTGGCCGGGGCTCACCGGTGTGTACGTGCACCACGACCTGCCGCACCGGGCAATACTGATACGACGTCGCTCGGCGTCGGTACCCTCATCTCGACCAGCCATCGCAGCGCGAACGGCCGGGTCTCCGGGCCGGACGGCGGCTCGCCGCGCGGAGGGGCCCTGACATCGTGCGCACCTTCCGTTCGGCAGCGAGCCGGTCACTGACGATACGGTTTGCTGATCGTTGAGTGAACAGCTCGACCGTGGCGCACTGCGTCTGGCAGCCGGCGGGATCGCTGCCACCACCGTCGGGTGGCCCACGCGTGCGCGACCGAGGCAAATGCCGGCTGTGTGACGACCAGCTGGTGTATCTCGCTGGTGATCCGAGTGCGCCGTACGAGGAGATCGACCCGAGTGGGCCTCGTACCCTGGTCGAGCACACCGACCAGCGATGCCAATTCCATCAGTTCTTGACCCATGCACCAGGGCGACATGTGCTTCCAGGGGACCTGAGGGTGCCGCGGGCGCTGCGCGGCTCGGCGCTGGGTTTTCAGCCCGAGACGGCGATCACCACCAAGGTGGCGGAGCTACTGCGTGAGGTGTGGGCGGCGGGTAGGCCCTAACCTGGTGGCCATGGCCGCACAGTCCACGATGCTCGCCCTGGGCACCCCCGCCCCTGCGTTCGCCCTGCCCGAGCCCGCCACCGGCGCCGTGGTCCGCTCCACCGAGCTGACCGGTCCGGCGCTGGTGGTGACGTTCCTCTGCAACCACTGCCCGTACGTGCAACACGTCGCCGCCGGGCTGGCCGATCTCGGCCGCGACCTGGCCGCGAAGGGCGTCCCGATGGTCGGCATCTCCTCCAACGACGTCGTCGCCTATCCCCAGGACGGCCCCGAGGCGATGGCCGCTGAGGCGGCTCGGCACGGCTGGACGTTCCCGTATCTCTACGACCAGACCCAGGACGTGGCCCGTGCCTACTCGGCGGCTTGCACACCGGACACGTTTGTCTTCGACCCGGCGCGGCGGCTGGTCTACCGGGGCCGGTTGGATGGCTCACGCCCGGGCAGCGGTGTGCCGGTGACCTGTGCGGACGTCCGGGCCGCAGTCGAGGCGGTGCTGGCCGGGCGGCCGGTGGAGCAGGACCAACAGCCCTCCATCGGGTGCGGGATCAAATGGCGCTGACCCGCTGTCGAATGCGGTGACCGAGACGTGGGATGGAACGTGTGAAAGTACGTTTAACAATCGGTATCGATCAGCAGTGGGCGGAGGCGGTGCGCCGCTCGGCTCGACGTCACCCAGGGGGTTCTCCGGTTACCCGAGCGCGTCAGGTGGTCTGCGCCTGCTTCGGGCGGACCGGGTCGACGAGGCCGAATCGCTCGTGGTGCGGATGGCCGAGCGCTTGACGCCCCCAACGAGCCGGATGTGCTGTCGGTGACCGGTGCCCTGTGGCTGATCGGAGCGGTCATCGCCGCCGGACGGTCCGACCGAGGGCAGGCCTGGGACCGGCTGGCGCGGGCGGAGGCCCTCGCCGACCGGGCGTCATCTCCGGGTTCATAGTCGCATCGTGCCGGGGCGGTACGACAGTTTCGGCTGGCCCGTCTCAGCTGGTCTGGACAGCGTCCGATGAAATGAACGCGCGGCACTCGGCGGATCTAGCGGCGAACGCCCAGCAGCTTCGGCAGATCCACCTCGACTGGAAACGGGTCCTGAAGCCGTAAAACCGATCCGCCCCCATCAGCTATGTATCGGCCGTCGTGGAGCCGGTGGGGCAGCGCGGTGGGACCGGTGCATTCAATCCGTACGTAATACGGGATGCCGGCGGCCGCGTAGAGCTGTGGTTTGATCGCCCGGTCTATTGCGACGTTGCTTGGGCTGGCAATCTCGACGAGCATGAGGACGTCGGCGGCGTCGAAGACCGCGATGTCCTCCTCTGGGCGGGTCACTATCGCGAGGTCGGGGATCAGGATCCGGTCAGGACCGACCCGGACATTGACCGCTTCGAGGACTTCCATGCCGGCTGGCCGAGCAGCCTCCAACGCGACGCAGAGCCGGAACGACAGCCGCTGGTGTCGGCTGCTGGCTGACGGGCTCACCAGCAGTTCCCCGTCGAGCAGCTCGACCCGTCGGTCTTCGGGGAGCGCGAGGAATTCGGGTTCGGTCCATGGACCGTCGCGCAGGTACCGTTCCTGTAGGACAGACATAGTGGCGTCACCTCCGGGTTCATAGTCGCATCGTGTCGGGACGGTACGACAGTTCTGAGCAGTTCCGATCAAGAACAAGCGGCCAGGATCGGGTCGGCTACCTGGCTATGGTGGCGGATCCCCTCCCTCGGCAGTGGCAGCAAGTTCGTCAAGTGGGCGAACGCGAGCCGCCGGGTTGGGTCGGCCCAGGCGATGCAGCAGTAGCTGCCGTTATGACCGAACGTCGCTGGGCTACTCAGCTGTCCCATGGGCCCAGGTATGTTGCCGTCGCGCGCGGACGCGCTCAGCTGGAATCCCTGTCCCCACCAGACGGGCAGCCTGGTGACCTTGTCGATGTCGCCTTCGCTGGAAAGCTTTCTGGCTTCGTGAATAGCCGCCGGTTTGATGATTTGCACGCCATCGAGTTCGCCATCGCACAGCAGCGCCTGGTAGAAGCGGGCGAGGTCTCGGGCCGTGGTCGAGATACCGGCGGCTGGTATCACCGCTTGACGGATTGCCCGGCGGTTGACCAGCCACTGGGTGGGCACGCCACTCGCGTTTGTCGCCCGGATCGGCACGTGTCGCGGCCACAGATTATTAGGGAGCCCGAGATACGTGTCGGTGAGACCGAGCGGGTTGAGAAACTCGCTGCGTAAGAACTCGGCTATGTCTACCCCCGTGGTCAGACGGATGACCTCACCGAGGATGAAGCCGTGGATGATTGGCTGGTAAGCCAGCACCTCTCCCAGCGGCCAGCGCAAAGTGGCGCGTTCAATATTGTGTATTGATTGCTCCCAATCGGTCATGGCCAAAGCATCGGTAAGCATGCCGTGCGCGGTGGACATACCTGAGCGGTGCCGCAGGACGTGTCGAATGGTGACCATGGCCTTGCCGTGATTGCCAAAGCCCGGCCAGTAGCTGGCGACGGGGTCGTCGAGGCTGAGCTGGCCGCATTGGGCGAGCAGGTGAATCAGCAACGCGACGAAGGGTTTGCTCGCCGAGAAAATCCAGAACAGAGAGCCTGGCGCGCATCCGACCGCCTGGTCGACCATGACCTGTCCGTCGCGCAGCACACACAGCTGAGCCGCGCCACCACGAGCGCGGATCAGGTCGAGCGCATGAGCGACACCGCCCTGGCGGGTTTCCATCTTTGGCTGTGCTCTAGCGCGTGCCCTTGACGAGCCCTTGATGAGTTGCTCGGCTTGGTGTGACGCGGGTCACCTCGGCGCGGTATACGGTCACTGCGGGCATCCTCCTGTTAGGCACGCTTTGGTGGCATTCTCCGCGATCGGCCGCGTCGCGACACGCTGAAGCGGGTGCTGAGCAGTGCGTTCTGCCGACCGAGGCCCGATTCCGATCCGAGACGGGGTTCGCGACTAGATTGAGCTGTCCCTCGTCGCGTCACCGGCGGCCGCGGCCCGCGTGGGCGTCACGTATCCCACCGGTCGCTGCCAGCGGGGAAGGAGTTTGTCCATGACCCGTGCGGGATCTGCCGCCGACGGCTTCGTACATCTGCACGTGCATACCGAGTTCTCCATGCTCGACGGCGCGGCGCGGCTGGACGACCTGTTCACCGAGGCGGTCCGGATGGGCATGCCGGCACTGGCGATGACCGACCACGGCAACGTCTACGGCGCTTTCGAGTTCTGGCGCAAGGCCAAAGCGCACGGGATTAAGCCGATCATCGGGATAGAGGGTTACCTCTCCCCAGGCAGCCGACACGAGCGCAAGCGGGCGACGCTCGGCGGCCAAGTTATCTCCGATGACAACCCGGGTGAGATGTACACGCACATGACGCTGTTGGCGGAAAACACTGAAGGGATGCATAACCTCTTCCGGCTGTCCAGCCTGGCGTCGCTAGAGGGCTACTACTACAAACCCCGGATGGACCGGGAGCTGCTGCAAACCCACGGCAAAGGGATCATCGCGACCACCGGTTGCCCGTCCGGTGAGGTGCAGCGGCTGCTGCAGCAGGGCCGATTTAACGATGCCTGCCAGGCCGCCAGCGACTACCGGGACATTTTCGGCAAGGACAACTTCTTCTGCGAGTTGATGGACCACGGAATCGCCATCGAAAAACAAGTTCAAAAAGACCTGTTCGACCTCAAGAAGCGGCTGGATCTGCCCGGCCTGGCTACTAACGATCTGCACTACACCTACGCCGAGGACGCCAGGCCGCACGAGGTGCTGCTGTGCGTGCAGACCGGCAAGACGCTCGCCGACCCCAATCGGTTCAAGTTTGACGCCCAGGACTTCTATCTCAAGTCGCCAGCGGAGATGCGCGACCAGTGGGACAGCGAGTTCCCGGAGGCCTGCGACAACACGCTGCTGATCGCCGAGCGAGTCGGCGTCAGTTTTACCGAGGGTCAGGACCTGATGCCTCGCGCCCCCGTCCCGGAAGGGGAAACGGAGGAGAGCTGGCTGGTCAAAGAAGTCGAGCGCGGCATGCACCGACGGTTCCTCAACGGGGTGACCGAGCGCTACCGCAAGCAGGTCGAATACGAGCTCGGCGTCATCATCAAGATGGGCTTCCCGGGATACTTCCTGGTGACCGCTGATCTGATCCAATACGCCAAATCGGTCGGCATCCGCTGCGGGCCAGGCCGGGGCAGCGCGGCTGGGTCTCTGGTCGCCTACGCGCTGGGTATCACCGACCTGGACCCGATCAAGCACAAGCTGATCTTCGAGCGGTTTCTCAACCCCGAGCGCATTTCGATGCCCGACATCGACATGGACTTCGACGAGCGTCGGCGCGGCGAGATGATCCGCTACACCACCGAGAAGTACGGCGAGGACCGGATCGCCCAGATCATCACCTACTCCACGATCAAGGCTAAGGCCGCGATCAAGGATTCCGCGCGGGTGCTGTTTGGCCAACCGGGCTATTCGGTGGCCGACCGGATTACCAAGGCGATGCCGCCGGCGGTGATGGGCAAGGACATCCCGCTCTCCGGGATTTTCGATCCATCGCATAAGCGCTACTCCGAAGCCACCGAGGTGCGCGCGCTTTATGAGGCCGACCCGCAGGTCAAAGAGATCATTGACACCGCGCGCGGGCTGGAAGGTCTCAAGCGGCAGTGGGGCGTGCACGCGGCCGGCGTGATTATGTCCAGTAAGCCGCTGCTGGACGTCATCCCGATCCAGCGTCGGGAAGCCGACGGCGCGATCATTACCCAGTTCGACATGGGCGCCTGCGAGACCCTCGGGCTGCTCAAGATGGACTTCCTTGGCCTGCGCAACCTCACAATCATCGATGACGCCCTGGAGAACATTGAGCTCAACGGCAAGCCGAAGCTGGTCATCGAGGATGTCGAGCTGGACGACCCGGCTACCTACGATCTGCTCGCCCAGGGAGACACCCTCGGGGTGTTCCAGCTGGACGGCGGTCCGCTGCGCGATCTGCTGCGCCGGATGACGCCCACCGATTTCGACGACATTTCCGCCGTGATCGCGCTGTACCGGCCCGGTCCGATGGGGGCGAATGCGCACAATGACTACGCCGACCGCAAGAACGCCCGCCAAGAGGTCACGCCTATTCATCCGGAGCTCGCCGAGCCGCTCAAGGACATCCTCGGCGAGACCTATGGCCTGATCGTCTACCAGGAACAGGTCATGGCTATCGCGCAGAAGCTGGCCGGGTACTCACTTGGCAAGGCCGATCTGCTGCGTCGGGCGATGGGCAAGAAGAAAAAGGAGATCCTGGACAAGGAACACGGCAGCTTCGCCCAGGGGATGAAGGACCACGGCTATTCCGAAGACGCGATCAAAACGCTGTGGGATATCTTGCTTCCATTCTCCGACTACGCGTTCAACCGGGCGCACTCGGCCGCCTATGGCGTTGTCGCCTATTGGACCGCGTATCTCAAGGCGAACTATCCCGCCGAGTACATGGCCGCGGTGTTGACCAGCGTGCGTGACGATAAAGACAAAGCGGCGGTCTATCTGGCTGAATGCCGCAAGATGGGCATCACCGTGCTGCCCCCGGACGTCAACTCCTCAGTGCGCGACTTCGCGCCGGTCGGCGACGCCATCCGGTTCGGCCTCGGCGCGATCCGCAACGTCGGGTTCAACGTCGTCGACGCGATTGTCGCCGCCCGCAAAGAGGCCGGCGCCTTCACTGATTTCTCGCATTTCCTGCGCGCGGTTGATGCGGTGGTCTGCAACAAGAAAGTCATTGAATCGCTGATCAAAGCCGGTGCCTTCGACTCGTTGGGTCATTCGCGCAAGGGCCTGCTCATGGTGCACAGCGACGCCGTGGACTCGGTGATGAGCACCAAACGGGCCGCTTCGATGGGACAGTTCGACCTGTTCGGCTCGCTAACTGATAGCGCCACCGACAGCTGGGGCGGGGTGTTCGACATCCCGGTACCGGCCGAGGAGTGGGACGCTAAGCATCGGCTCGCGGTGGAGCGGGAGATGCTCGGGCTTTACGTCTCGGGTCACCCGCTGCACGGGGTAGAGCAGGTGCTCGCGGCCAAGACGGACACCACCATCCCGTCGATCCTGGACGGGACCGTCGCTGAGGGCGCTCAGGTCACCGTCGGCGGTATCTTGGCCTCGCTGACTCGCCGGATCAACAAGAACGGCGAGCCCTGGGCGGTTGCGCAGTTGGAGGATCTAGCCGGTGGGATCGAGGTGCTGTTCTTCCCCAAGATCTACGCGGTGGTCGGGATGGACCTGGCTGAGGACGCGATCGTGCTGGTCAAAGCCCGGGTGAATCGACGCGACGAGCGGGTGTCACTCATCGCAAACGACCTGGCGGTGCCGGACCTGGCCGGAGCCGGTGGGAGCGCTGCCGCGCTGCAGGTCAGTCTGCGTGCAGACCACTGCACACCGACGCGGGTGTCCAAGCTCAAGGACGTCCTAGGCAGCCACCCTGGCAGCCACGAGGTGCACTTGCGGCTGCTCAACGGGACCCGCACGACCGTGCTGAAGCTGGATGACCGTCTGCGAGTCACCCCCAGCTCGGCGCTGATGGGTGATCTGAAGGCTCTACTTGGACCTGGCTGCCTCGGTTGAGGGGCATGGCCTTGACCTGCGGCGGCCGCAGCCGTCGTACCCGATTCAGCGCGGTGTGGACGGTTGCCGTTTGCGGGTGGTTGGCTCCCAACACTCGCGCATACTCGATGTAGGCGTTGTCATACAGCGGCTCCGCCTCGTCCAGGCGCCCCGCGTACTCGTGCACGTAAGCCAGGCTGTACCGGGAGGCCAGGGTGTCCGGGTGGTCGGCGCCAAGCACTCGCTCCCGGATCGCCAGCGTCTCCTCAGCCAGCGGGATGCCGTCAGCCGCTCGGCCAGCCGTCGCGTAGGCGATGACCAGGTTATCCGAGGCAACCAGTGTGTCAGGATGCTGAGCGCCGAACAGTTTCTCGCATGTGGACCGGCTGATATCGGCCATATCGACCGCTCGCGCCCCGTCGCCGACTGCGCTGAGCTGGCGGGTTGCCCAATGCCGCAGGCCAAGTATCTGTTCGGTGGTTTCGATCGGCAACGAGGTCAACACTGATCCGGCGCTGGTGGACAGCGCCGCGATGTGCGCGACCAGCAGATCGCCCTCGCCTCGCCGATCCCACGCCTGGTCATCGCCAAAGGTGGCCCGCCGCAGCAGGCCGGCGGCTTCGGCGATGATCGAGGGCAACGCTGAAGAGGCACATAGCCGGTCGGCGACCACTCTGCGCGTGAGCTCGTGCAGGAAGACGCTGTCGCCATCCATCCGGCTGAAAGCCAGCGAGCAACGGTTCAGCCGCTCAAGCACCTCATCGACCCGAGCCGGTTCGTCGACCTCGTACAGCAACGCATGCGACATCCCGCCCGGGGACAACACCGCGAGCAGCCCGAGCACCCTCCGGACGAGCGGCTCGGAGTCGCCTGCCTCCAACCCGTCTGCCTCGAAGCCGAGGTCGGTCATGGCCAGCAGGATTGCCCCGGCGGCGCCGCTGGGGTATCGCTGCGCGTGCTCGTCGTTCCCGGGGCGATCGCCGAGCATTCGTGCCACGTTTAGCTTCGCCTCACGCAGCCGCGTGAGGTACGGCTGATTACTGCGGTGTTCCCGGACGGTGGCGCTGGCTAGCGCGAGTGCCGCTGGAAGACGGCCGAGTGCCTGCCCCACTTCCTCAGGCAGCTGGGTTTGTTTGCTGGCTTCGGCGAGCGCGAATGGCTCCAACGCGATTTCCGTGCCCAGCTGGCCGGCGTTGGGCGCGCTGCTGGTCACCAGGACCCGCCAGCCGTCGGCATCGGGCAGGAATGGCCGCACCGCGTCAACGTCGACCACACCGTCGAAGACGATCACCGACGGTTGAGTTCCGGTGGGCTGGTGCTGGCGCAACCGTTCACAGGCTCGCGCGGAACCCTCTTCGGCCACCCGCAAGCTCAGCGCATCGGCGAACTCCAGCAGACCAGCCAGCATCTCCTCGTTGGTACCCGCGTTGACCCAGGCCACCAGGGGCCAGCGCTCGGCGAGACGGGCTCGCGCGAAACTGGCTGCCAGTTCAGTCTTGCCGGTTCCTGAGGCCCCGCTGATAACCACCACCCGGGGGGGTTTCTTTCCGCTGAAGGCCGACTCCAGTTTAGCCTGGTCAGCGGCACGGGAGAGGACTTGTGCTGGGGCGGCCGGCACTCGCCGCCAGGTGACCCAGGTGACCTCGGCCGGCTCGTCGAGCAGCTGCCCCCGGAAAGACCACCATGACAACGGCAACCCAACCGCTGCGGCCGCCACCGCCGCGATCTCCAGCGCGGTGGCGTTCCCGAGGTCGTACGCTACCTCGGACACCATCCAGACCAGCGTGAAAACCAGTGCGACCACGACGGTGGCGGTCGCCCACCGCACCGAAATCAACACGATTTGTCCCCCTGGGAGTCGGCTGCGTTCGGCTGGGAGCTCAGAATACGGTCACGGTCCAGCCCCCTTGGGTCGGTGGGTGTCACGCACCCGCGGGCACCACCTCGACCGGCCGTAGGCAGCGTTTCTACCTCTCGGTTCCGAGGAGGACTTTGCGGAGGACTCCGAGGAGGACACTGTGCCGCTCTTGCCGCCAGAGGTTTTCAATGCGGCCGACTACCTGGTCCATCGCCGGGTCACGACCGGAGATGGAGAGCGGGTCGCCCTGATACACCCCGGTGGCCAGCTGAGTTACGCGCAGCTCGGCGAGCGGGTTGTAGGGGTGGCGGCGGGGCTGGCTGAGCTCGGGGTGCACGCTGAGGAACGGGTGATGTTTTTCGCGGCTGACTGTCCTGAGCTGGTCGCTGGCCTACTCGGGACGATGTACCTTGGCGCGGTCGCGGTCCCCGTTTCGACCATGCTCACCGCCGCTGATCTGGCCGGGCTGCTGGCCGACTCACGGGCTAGGGTGCTGGTCACCTCGGTCGACTTCGCGGACACCGCCAGCGCGGCCGTCGCGCGGATAGCCGGGCCCGGCGTCGAACTGACTCACGTGGTGACTATCGGCGTGGCCGCGCACGGTTTTGCTGTGCCTGCCGTCGGCTGGGACGAGTTGGTCAATGAGGGTACGTGTTTCCCGCTGTATCCGAGCTGGGCTGACTCGCCCGCTCTGTGGCTCTACACCTCGGGAACAACCGATAGTCCGAAGGCCGCTATGCACCGGCACAGTAGCATCCGGTTCGTCTGCGAAACTTACGGCCAACAGGTGCTTGACATTCGCCACGACGATCGCTGCTACTCGGTGGCCAAGCTGTTCTTTGCATACGGCTCGGCAACTCAGTGTTCTTCCCGTTCTCGGTTGGCGCGAGCACGGTGCTGGAACCGGGCCGACCAAGCCCCAGCCTGGTAGCCGATGTGGTCTCCTGGCACCAGCCCACGCTGTTCTTCGGGGTGCCGACCTTCTACTCGGCGATCCTGGCCAGCGAGATCCCTGACCAGGCCTTTGTCAGCGTCCGGCAGGGCGTGTCAGCTGGGGAACCATTACCGGCCACCCTGTTCATCAGAATGCGCGACCGGTTCGGATTCGAGATCCTGGATGGGATCGGCTCCACGGAAGCGTTGCACATCTTCTTGTCGAACTATCCGGGAGCTGTCCGTCTGGGCAGTTCGGGACACCCAGTGCCCGGCTATCAGGTGCAGCTGCGCGACGAGGCCGATGGCTCGGTACTGGACACACCGGAGCGGCACCTATACCTACCTCGGCCGCTCCGATGACATGATCAAGGCCGGTGGTATCTGGGTCAGCCCGAGCGAGGTGGAAGCCCGGCTGCTGGAACATCCAGAGGTGACCGAAGCCGCTGTGGTCGGTTTACCCGACGCCAATGGGTTGGACAAACCCGTGGCCTCGGTGGTGATCAAGTCCGGTTCGGCGTTGACCGAGGCTGACCTGATCGAGTTCTGTCGCGCGGGGCTGGCCTCGTTCAAACGTCCACACCGGGTGGATGTGGTCGATAAGCTGCCCAAGACCACGACCGGCAAGCTGCAGCGCTACCTGGTTCGTGCCGCGATGGCGCGGCGCGATCGCGTCAGCAGCTCGTGATCGTTGACTCGCATGTGCGCGCCGCCCGGCTGCCCGGATGCACAACCAGCGCGCCCGTCGGCCGACCCGCTCCGAGTGCAGCAACCCTTCGACGGCCGTGCGTGCCAGCGCCTGGCGCGCGGACTTGGCTTCCACCTCGAGCTGGCCAAGCACTTTCAACAGCACCTGGGTCCAGACCGGCTCACCGAGCGGGAGCACGAACTCTCCGGGCTCGGTCAGCGACAGCGAACGCGCACTGGCCGTGCCCAGCTCACAGCGCCGGGTCAGCGTTGGGACGGAAGGTGCCATAACCAATCGAGGGTAGAATACGACCCGATGGGTGTGGAGGATCTCCGTGCGGCGTGGCGAGCTGGAGCGCTCTAGGCTCGCCGACCGTGACACCGGAACAGCTGCTGGCCGCCGACCGCGAGCACGTCTGGCACCCGTATGCGTCAATGCCCGGGTCCGCCCCAGCGTTGCTAGTTTCCGAGGCTCACGGGGTGCGGTTGCGGCTAGCCGCAGCGGCCGGTGGTCGTCCGGCAGGCACCGAGCTGATCGACGGCATGTCTTCCTGGTGGGCAGCCATCCACGGCTACCGACATCCGGCCCTGGATGCCGCGATCACCGATCAGTTGAGGCGGATGAGTCATGTGATGTTTGGCGGTCTGACGCATGAGCCCGCCGTCGCATTGGCTCTGCGTTTAGTGCAGATCACGCCCGCGCCGCTGCGACATGTATTCCTGGCCGACTCCGGCTCGGTTTCGGTCGAGGTGGCGATCAAGATGTGCCTGCAGTACTGGCGTTCTCGCGGCCGGCCGGCCAAGCATCGCCTGATGACCTGGCGCGGGGGCTACCACGGTGACACATTTGGTGCGATGAGCGTGTGCGACCCCGGGAGCGGGATGCACACGCTGTGGACGGACGTGCTGCCTAAACAGGTGTTTGCCGGGCCACCGCCGTCGGCGTTCGAGCCGGAATATGTGGTCGAGCTAGCTGAGCTCATCGAACGGCACGCCGACGAGCTGGCGGCCGTGATCGTGGAGCCGGTGGTGCAGGGTGCTGGGGGAATGCGCTTTCACGACCCGCGCTACTTGCATGTGTTGCGTGAACTGTGCCTGACCTACGACGTGCTGCTGGTTTTCGACGAGATCGCCACCGGCTTCGGCCGCACCGGTGAGTTGTTCGCCGCCGATCACGTGGGAGTCAGCCCGGACGTCATGTGCGTAGGCAAGGCGCTGACCGGCGGATACTTGACTCAGGCTGCGGTGTTGTGCACCTCAGAGGTCACTCGAGGGATCAGCGACGGCGAAGCCGGGGTGCTCATGCACGGGCCGACGTTCATGGGTAACCCACTAGCGTCCGCGGTGTCACTTGCCTCGATCGAAGAGCTGCACCGGCGGGACTGGCGAGCCGAGGTGGCCGGGATCTCGGCAGGGCTGCGTCGGGGGCTCTCGCCGGCCCTGGAGTTGCCTATGGTGCGTGATGTTCGGGTGCTCGGCGCGATCGGGGTGGTACAGCTGGACCACCCGGTCGACGTGGTTGCGGCCACCACAGCGGCCATCGCGCACGGGGTGTGGCTGCGTCCGTTCCGCGACCTCATCTACACCATGCCGCCTTACATCATCGGCGTCGACGACCTCGCTGCCGTGTGTGCCGCCGTGTGTGCCGCGGCCGCGATTTCACCCAGCTAGCACCGGACAGCGATAGCCCCACAGTTTTCCGACATGAGCACTAACCCCGTCTCGGGAAGCTAGGTTCCGGCCCGCTCGGCGGGCTGTGGCGCAAAGCTGACCTGGTCGGCGGAATTCTCGATCGCGGGCAAGGTCGGCAGCGGCGCGCGACGCTCAGGGTCTCATCGGCAGGCAGGCCATAGAAGGCCTAAAGGTTAGGCGGCGTCCGCCATCGAGTTCCACGGGTTCGTGCCTATCCTAGCCTTCAGATATAGACATTTTAAAGATGACCATGGTACAAGATGCGCGTCACTGACCACCGAGGAGGGAATCCACATGGCTACGACCAACTACCCAATCCGAGTGCTCAGCCAGGCTGACCGTGCCGACGACGAGACCTGTTTCTTGCTCGGTGAGATCGACAACCGACCCGGCAAGGTGCAGGCCGTCGCGCGGCGAGTCACCGACCCAGAACTGATAGCCGCTTACGCCCACCGAGCCGGGCCGGGTGAGGTGCTGGTCAAGCTCGACCGGACCGACATTCTCGGAACAGGCCGGTCATGCTGAGCACCGCTGAGCTGCGCGATTTCATTCAGGAGCACTTCACTCGCACGGCCTACCGGTGGGAACGGCTGCCCGCCTACGAGGTCGCCTTCGACGGCACTGAATTCGCCCGATACCTCGCCGGTGAGCCCGGCCCGACCCCGGCTCGCAAGCAGCCATGCTTGGATCGGCTCGCCGCCGAGAGGGCCGCCGGGCTGTACCGGCACCGAGTGCGGCTGCTGCATGAGCCGATCACCGACTACGAGCGCTACGAGTGCGAGTGGGGTTACGTCCCGAACGTCGCGGCCGGGGAGGGCGTGCGGGTGCTGCATGTCGGCGAGCATCGGCTACCTGCGACGTTGGTCGAGCATGACTACTGGCTGATCGATGACGTTCATCCGCTGCGGATGCATTACGCCGCTGATGGCACCTTCGAAGGCGCTACCGTCGAACCGGAGCTGCTCGAGACTTACCGGCAGGCACGGGAGGTCGCGTGGGCGTTGGCCGAGCCGTTCTGTGTGTGGTGGGGTCGGCACCCCGAGCTGCGCTGCGACGCCGGTCGCCAGACATCCTAACGTCTGTGGCGCGCGGCGCCGGCACCCTCGACGAGGACACCACCGCCGCGCTGGCCCAGCTCTACCGGGCCGGTCCGGAGGAACGCGACGAGCTGGTCCGGTTGGCCGGGCTGCTGCGCACCACCCCGCGGCGGTGTTCACCGCGCCCCGGCCGATCCGCTCCGCCGACACCCCTAGGTCATCTCCTCGCGCAGCATGTGTGTGGCGTGCTTGAGTGCGCGGAGCGGAGTGGTCATACCTAGAAACGGAGTTGGATCACTGTTGGGTCGACTCATCCACGCTTGCGCACGGTGCAAGACTCAGCCGTATGTCGTCTGGTAGCCGATTGCGCCATTCGCTCAGCTGGCTGGCCGAGCACGCCGAGCGGCGTCGAGCGGCCGGGCTGCGTCGGGTGCTACGGGCCCGAACGCCGGACGAGCCGGTCGTTGATCTCGCCGGCAACGACTATCTCGGCCTGAGCCGTGATCCCAGGGTGGTTGAGGGCGGGGTAGCCGCGCTGCGCGCGTGGGGCGCGGGCTCCACCGGCTCCCGCCTGGTGACCGGGACCACTACGCTACACAGCGAGTTGGAGCGGGAGCTGGCCGGATTTTGCGGTTTTGAGTCCGCGTTGGTGTTCTCCTCCGGTTACCTCGCGAACCTAGGGGTGCTTACCGCGCTCAGCGGGCCGGATTCACTGATCGTCTCTGACGCGGCCAATCACGCGTCCATCGTGGATGCCTGCCGGCTGTCCCGCGCCAGGATCGCGGTAGTTCCGCACAACGATATAGCGGCCGTCGACGACGTGCTGGACGCCCGAGCGGAACAACGGGCGCTGGTGGTTACTGACAGCGTCGGCAGCGTCGACGGCGACCACGCCCCGCTGGCCGCGCTGCATCGGGTGACGCGGGCCCGAGACGCGGTACTGGTGGTCGACGAGGCGCACGCGCTCGGCGTGTGCGGGCCAGGCGGCCGAGGCTTGCTGGCCGAAACCGGCCTGGCCGGGACCGGCGACGTCGTGGCCACGGTGACGCTGTCCAAAGCGTTGGGCAGCCAAGGCGGCGCCGTGCTGGCGTCGGTGGAGGTGATCGAGCACCTGGTCGACACCGCACGCGGTTTCATTTTCGACACCGGGCTGGCCCCGGCCAGCGTAGGCTCGGCGCTGATGGCGCTGCGGGTGCTGGCCGGGGAACCGGCGCTGCCTGCCGCCGTGCTCGCGAACGCCTTGGCGATCGCGGATGTCGTTGGGGCGCCCATGCCCAGATCGGCGGTGGTGCCGGTGGTGATCGGGGAGGCGGTAGCCGCGTACGCCGCCGCCGAGCGGTGCTTGGCGGGGGGCTTGCGGGTTGGTTGTTTCCGGCCCCCTTCGGTGCCGGTTGGGACGAGCAGGCTCCGGTTGACCGCCCGGGCCAACCTGGGCTCCGATGAGCTCGCGTTGGCGCGGGCCGTGCTTACCGAGGCGCTCGGGAGGTGAGGCATGTTGGTGGTGACCGGCACGGGCACCGGCGTCGGCAAGACCGTGGTTACCGCGGCGCTGGCCACGCTGGCGCTTGCGCAGGGCCGTCAGGTCGCGGTGGTCAAACCGGCGCAGACCGGAGTCGGTCCCGGTGAGGCCGGTGACATGGACGAGGTGCGCCGGCTGGTTGGCGACGTGAGCGGGCTCACCACGATTGAACTGGCTCGCTACCCGGATCCGCTGGCCCCGGCAACCGCCGCTGCCCAGGCCGGACTACCCAAGGTAACCGTGGAAGGCATTGTCGCGGTGGCCAAGGAACTAAGCATTGGCCACGACGTAATCCTGCTGGAGGGTGCCGGTGGGCTGCTGGTCCGGCTGGACGCCGATCACACGATCGCCGACGTGGCCGCCGCGCTGGACGCCTCGGTGCTGGTGGTCGTCTCGGCTGGGCTGGGCACCCTGAACCATTCGGCATTGACCGTCGAGGCGCTGGCCAACCGAGGACTGCGCTGTGCCGGTCTGGTGATAGGCAGTTGGCCGCCCGAGCCCGATCTGGCTGCGCGGTGCAACCTCGTCGACCTACCTGCGGTCACCGGAGTGACGCTGCACGGCCGGCTGCCCGCCGGATCCGGGCAGCTGGCGCCGGATGAGTTTCTATGCGCTGCCCGTGCCGCATTCGGCGCGGCACCGGCCTGGCTGATCTAGAATACGAGACAAACTGTTCCCAAGGAGTGCTGATGACCGACGGTGACCTCCTTGAGCGGCTTCGGGATTCGGTGCTTGAGCGTGGTGAGCCAGCGACCCCGGCGCAGGTGCTCGAACTGCTGCGAATTCCCGACGCCGCGCTGAGCGAGCTGCTGGAGCTGGCTCATCAGGTGCGGATGCGCTGGTGCGGACCTGAGGTCGAAGTCGAGGGGATCGTCAGCCTGAAAACGGGTGGTTGCCCGGAAGACTGTCATTTCTGCTCGCAATCCGGGTTGTTCGCCTCCCCGGTCCGCTCGGCATGGTTGGACATCCCGGCGCTGGTCGAGGCGGCGAAACAGACCGCCAAGACCGGAGCAACGGAGTTCTGTATCGTGGCGGCCGTACGCGGCCCGGACGAGCGACTGATGGCTCAGGTGGCCGCCGGCATCAACGCGATCAAGGACGCGGTCGACATCAACATCGCGTGTTCGCTGGGCATGCTCACCCGCGAACAGGTGGACGCGCTCGCCGCGATGGGAGTGCACCGTTACAACCACAATCTGGAGACCGCGCGTTCCTACTTCCCGGAGGTGGTCACCACCCACACTTGGCAGGAGCGTTGGGAGACGTTGCGCATGGTCCGGGACGCGGGCATGGAGGTCTGCTGCGGTGGGATCATCGGGATGGGGGAGAGCCTCGAGCAACGCGCCGAGTTCGTCAGCCAGCTCGCCGAGCTACAGCCGGACGAGGTGCCGCTCAACTTTCTCAACCCCCGACCCGGTACCCCGTTCGCGGACCGTGAGTTGCTGTCTGGTCCGGAGGCTTTGCGCGCCGTGGCGGCGTTCCGACTGGCACTGCCCAGGGCTGTATTGCGCTTCGCAGGTGGCCGTGAGGTGACCCTGGGTGATCTTGGTGCCCGGCGGGGTCTGCTGAGCGGCATCAACGCGATGATCATCGGCAACTATCTCACGACGCTTGGCCGTTCAGCGGAGGCTGACATAAATCTGCTCAGCGAGCTTGCCATGCCGATCAAAGCGCTCAGCAAGACGATCTAAATTGCCGAACTTCTGCGACCAATGCGGTCAGGTCGCAGCCGAAGGTGACCACTCGCGCTGCTCCAGACGGCGTGAGCTGGAGCCGCCCCGCTACTGTCCGGATTGCGCGCGCCGGATGGTGGTTCAGATAACTCCGTTGAGCTGGACCGCGCGGTGCAGCCGGCACGGCATGCGGCACAGCGACGAACGCCGCTGAAATACGGCGCAGCGCGTAATCACAGCTAGTTGTCGCTCTGATCCACCGCATAGCTGGACAGCGGTACCGGCACGGCGCTTAGCTCGGCTAATAGCATGGCCTCCCGATTCAGTAGGGTTTGCACCAACCGCAACCGAAGGGCTGGACGGGTCTGCTCGAGCAGTAGCTGACGGTCCCGGATCGGTAACAGACAGTCGGCGGCCAGCAGATGGGCCAAATCATCCGGGGCGATGTCTTGGGCCGGTTCTCGCCATTCCTCGGCTCGCCGCGCGGCGGCACAGTACTTGCGGTACGCCGCCCTGGCGGCGTTGGCCAGGCGGCTGAGGCACGCGCGGGAGGAAGGGTCATCAGCGGTGTCGGGCAGCCACTCGATAGCGCCCAGCAGGTATGGCCGTGCTTGGGTGTCCAGCGTGAGTAGCCGGAAACGGCGGGACCCCCAGGTGACGATTTCGAAGCGCCCGTCCGCCAGCTTGCGCACGTCGCGCAGCTTGGCGCTGCACCCCACCTGGTGCAGTCCCTTCTGACCGTCCCGGTCTGGTATCCAGCCTTCCCGAACCGCGATCACGCCGAACTCTTTGCCGGACACAACGCCGGTCACCAGGTCGATGACCAGCTGGCGGTAGCGTGGCTCGAAGATGTGTAGCGGAAGTGGCGTTCCTGGCATCAGCACTGTTCCGAGCGGGAACAGCGGAAGCATCTTGGCCACGCGGCTACGTTACGACGGGGTGGACCAGATCGCTGGCTGAACGCCGGGTGCCTGGCGCGCCATCGAGTCCCGGCTCGCCACTCGGCGGCCGCAGGACCGCAAACGCGTCGGTGACCCGAAGACGCTGCTCGGCGAAGCGGAACAGTGCCGCCGGACGGCCACCAGCGGGCCCCGATGCGGCGGTCCGTCCAGTCGGTACCAACACCCCGCGCCTAGCCAGCACCCGTTGCAGGTTGGTGGCCGATACCGGATGGCCGAGGGCCGCTCGGTAGAGATCACGCAGCGCGGAGATGGTGAACTCGGCGGGGGCGAGCGCGAATCCGAGATTCGTATAGGACAGCTTGGCCCGCAGCCGGTCCTGTGCGTCGCGCACGATCGCCGCGTGGTCGAACGCGGTATCGGGGAGGGCCGCCACCGGATGCCAGCGCGTGTCGGACGGCACGGCGGGGTCCGCGTCACAGGGCACCAGGCCGAGGAAAGCGGTGGCCACCATCCTCCGCCCGGGGACTCGGTCCGGGGCGCTGAACACTCCGAGCTGCTCGATGTGCGCGACTTCGCGCAGGTCAACCTTGTCCGCGAGCTGGCGGCTGACCGAGCTCTGCACGTCTTCGCTCGCTCCGAGTCGCCCTCCCGGCAAGGCCCACCGGCCTAACGCGGGTTCCATGGCTCGTTGCCAAAGCAACACATTCAGGGCGCCGTCCCTGATCTGGAGTACTGCGGCCAACACTTCGTGTCCCATTTCCGTTTGCCAGCTGGTAACATCGCCCATGTTTTCGATTATAAGGCGAAAACCGGTTGAGTAGCAGAGCTGGAGAGTGCTCGGCTGATGAACGTCTTTCGGAGGTAGAGCCATGCCGACAACTGGGACGATCGTGATGGTGCCGCCGAGGGTGGACACTGGTTGGGCTGAGGAGGTCCGCCGGCTGGCGCGCGCGCGGAACGCCGTGGTGCTGGCACACAATTACCAGCTGCCCGAGATCCAGGATGTTGCCCACCACACCGGCGACTCGCTGGCGCTTTCGCGAGTCGCGGCCGACGCCGAAGAATCGACGATCGTGTTCTGTGGGGTGCACTTCATGGCGGAGACGGCCAAGATTCTCTCTCCGGACAAGACCGTGCTGATCCCGGACGCGGCCGCTGGTTGCTCGCTGGCCGACTCGATTAATGCCGACCAGCTGCGGGAGTGGAAGCGCCAGCACCCCGGGGCGGTGGTGGTCTCCTATGTCAACACCACCGCCGAAGTGAAGGCGGAGACCGACATCTGCTGCACCTCCTCGAACGCGGTTGAGGTTGTCGAGTCGATCCCGGCCGACCGCGAGGTCCTGTTTCTGCCGGACCAGTTCCTCGGCGCGCATGTGCGGCGGGTAACCGGGCGGGCAAACCTGCGCGTCTGGGCCGGCGAGTGCCATGTGCATGCCGGCATTAACGGCCGCGAGCTGACCGCTCGCGCCGCCGAGGACCCGGAGGCGGAGCTGTACATCCACCCCGAGTGCGGCTGCGCTACCTCGGCGCTGTACTTGGCCGGGACCGGTGCGGTGGATTGGGATCGAGTCAAGATCCTGTCCACCGGTGGGATGCTGGCTGCCGCGCGATCGACCAGCGCGCGCTCGGTGTTGGTGGCCACTGAGATCGGCATGCTGCACCAGCTGCGCCGGGCCGCGCCGGACGTGGATTTCCGTGCGGTCAACGACCAGGCGTCCTGCCGCTATATGAAGATGATCACGCCGGAGAAGCTGTTGCGTGCCTTGCGGGAGGGCCGCGACGAGGTCCGGGTAGATCCGGTGACGGCGCGGCGGGCGCGCGCCGCTGTCCAGCGGATGATCGCCATCGGCCGACCGGGGGGCGGGGAATGAACGCGCGGCCCTGGGAAATCACCGCTGATCTGGCGGTGGTGGGCAGCGGGGTCGCCGGGCTCGCCGCCGCGCTCGCCGCCCGTGAGCTCGGGTTGCGGGTGGTCGTGCTGACCAAGGACGCCGCCGACGCCGGCTCAACGCGGTGGGCCCAGGGCGGGATCGCGGTCGTTCTAACCGATGGCCACGAGCCAGGCGACAGCGTGGCTCGCCACGTCGCGGACACGCTGACCGCCGCTGGTGGCCTAGCCGAGCCGGCGACGGTGGAGACAATCCTGGCCGACGGCCCGGCCGCGGTGGACGGGTTGCGCCGGCTGGGTGCGGTGTTCGACGCTAGCGGATCCGGCGGGCTGAGCTTGGCCAGGGAAGGCGGACACAGCGCGTTCCGGGTCGTGCACGCTGGCGGTGACGCCACCGGCGCGGAAGTCGAGCGGGCGCTGCTGGCGGCCGCTCGCCGGCCCAGGGCGTCAGTGCCGATCCTGACCGATCACGTCTCGATGGATGTGCTACGCCTCGGTGGCGACAGCGGGCCAGTCGGCGGCCTGCTCGTGTGCGACGGGCGGGGCAGGGCCGGGGTGGTACGGGCGCCGGCGGTCCTGTTGGCTACCGGAGGTTACGCACAGTTATACGCCAGCACCACCAACCCGGAGACCTCCACCGGCGATGGCGTCGCGCTTGCCCTACGGGCTGGGGCGTTGGCGGCGGACCTGGAGTTCGTCCAGTTCCACCCGACCGTGCTCTACACCGGTCGCGCCGCTCGGGGGCGCCGCCCGTTGGTCACCGAGGCGGTGCGCGGGCACGGTGGGGTACTGGTGGACGCCGCTGGGTACCGGGTGATGGCCGGCGAGCACCCGCTGGAGGACCTGGCTCCCCGAGATGCGGTGTCCGCGACGATCACCCGGAGGCTGGCCGCCACCGGCGCCCAGTGCGTGTACCTGGACGCGAGCGCGGTGGGTGACTTCGCAGACCGGTTTCCCACCGTGTTCGCGGCTTGCCGGCTGATCGGGGTTGACCCTCGCCGGGAGCCGATCCCGGTTAGTCCGGCTGCACACTACTGCTGCGGCGGAGTACTGGTCGACGTCGATGGCCGCACCGGCGTGCCGGGGCTCTATGCCGCCGGCGAGGTCGCCCGCAATGGCCTGCACGGAGCGAACCGGTTGGCCTCGAACAGCTTGTTAGAGGGGCTGGTAGTCGGCCGCCGGGTAGCTCATGCGGTAGCCGCCGAGCTGGCCTGCCCTCGGCGGTTGGTGCCGGTGTGCCTGTCGGCCGCGCCGTTGTCGGCCCCGATGGCCGATCGCGGCCTGGTTCAGCGCGCGATGTCACTTGCCGCCGGCATCGGGCGCGACGGTGCTGGACTGGCGTCAGCGTCCGACGCCATTGAAGCCGCGAGCGTCGATCGTCCGGTCGTCGACCGAACCGGTGTCGAGGACGCGGCGCTGACCCTGCTGGCCCAGGCTGTGCTAGCGGCGGCGGGAACCCGCACCGAAAGTCGAGGCTGCCATGTGCGTACCGATTTCCCGCGCACCGATGATCGTTACCAGCGCACCAGCCTACTGATCGGCCTGGGCGCGGACGGGGCACCGGCCGTGCGTTCCGGTCACGAGATCCGGGTCGGCGCGGCGTGAGTTCCCTCAGCGAGATCGTGGCGCCCGACGCCACCGAACTGGCTCGGGTGGTAACCACCGCGCTGGCCGAGGACCTGCGTTACGGCCCGGACCTCACCACGGAGGCGACGGTGCCGGCCGACGCGGTGGCTGTCGCTGTGTTTGCTTCCCGCCAACCGGGGGTGCTGGCCGGCGTGCCGGCGGTGCTCGCGGTGCTGGACCAGGTGCTCGGACGCGATCGCTATGACGTGTTGGACCTGCTAGCCGACGGCTCGCGGCTGGCTGCTGGCGAGCCGGCACTGCGGGTCCGAGGGTCGGTGCGCGGGTTGCTCACCGCCGAGCGCACCGCATTGAACCTAATGTGTCACCTGTCCGGGGTGGCTACCGCAACGGCGGCCTGGGTGGACGCGGTGGCCGGTACCGGTGCGACCATTCTCGATACCCGTAAGACGCTACCGGGGCTGCGGTTGCTGCAGAAGTACGCGGTGCGCTGCGGTGGTGGGCGTAACCACCGGATGGGGCTGGGCGACATGGTTCTGATCAAGGACAACCACGTGCTCGCCGCTGGCTCGGTGACCGCCGCGCTGACCGCCGCCCGGGCTGCCGGGCCCGGAGTGCGATGCGAGGTGGAGGTGGACTCACTAGATCAGCTCGACGAGGCGCTAGCCGCTGAAGCGGAGCTGGTGTTGCTGGACAACTTCACCCCCGGGCAGTGCGCGGCCGCGGTGCGTCGGCGAACCGAGCTGGGTGCGCGGACCACGTTTGAGGTGTCCGGTGGGCTGTCACTGCCGGTCGCTCGGGCGTACGCGCGAACCGGGGTGGAGTTTCTTTCCGTCGGGGCGTTGACCCATTCGGTGACTGCCCTGGACCTGGGCCTGGACCTCCTGCCCTCTCGTCGGCCAGCGGACACTCCAAGGTGAGGACTCTATTCTCACACTATGAGTAAGTGGCTCGAGGTGCTGCTGGATGATGACGAGTACGCCGAGCTGGGCCGGCTCGCCGAGCGGCACGGCGTAACCGTCTCAGAATGGGTTAGGCAGGTCCTGCGCGCTGCGCGAAGGCGAGAGCCGGACGGAGATCCAATGCCACGTAGCTTAAGTTGATCATGCCTGGGGTTGGAGGGTGTGCGGGTGGGTGGTGGCGAGTGCGTGTGACCGCGCGGGTTCAGGTGCGTTCGCGGCGGGTGGGGATGCGCGGGGGTGGCGAGCCGGAGATGACCGACCACCGGTTTGCCTCCCGGCCGCACGTTGGCGAACCGTACGTGCACGCTGTCGAGCGGCGGACGGCCTCCTGTGACGTCGCCCGGCTGATCGAAGCGGGAGTGGTCGAGGAAATCGAACTGGGCCTGTTCCATGCGACATCTGGGTGACGACAATCCCAGTGATCCCGATCCGGTGATCAACAGCACAGCACAGTGATCCGAGCTTGATCCAACCACTGTGCTGTGCTGTTGATCACCGGCCGCGGTCGAGAACCCGACGGACATCGGACGCAAACACCGTCGCGTCGCGACTGGTGTCACTTCCAGGCTGAGATCGATACGCGAATAGCTGGCCGAGGCAAAGTCGACCATGTGTCGATTCGACAAATGTTGTGGTGTGCCTGTGCAGTGGTGATAGCTGGCGCCGTCACGCAAACAGCCGCACAGAGCTAGTCGCACTTAGCGCGCAGCCCCCCACCCCGACCCACCTCCGACACCAACAGCAACACCTGACCCGCCGACACCACCACACCCTCACTCATGACCGACGACCATGACAGCACAGCCCACACACATCCCGACGCCACGCCCAACCACCACAAAACCAGACCAACAACATAATCAACTTAAGCTACTGCCGGGTAATTGAAGGTCTTTGATTTATCCAGAGCTTGTGGCATAATATCTTCATGGACGCCATGGAATTGACGGACGAAGGTCGAGCTAGCCTTGAGGCACTGCTCCGGCCCGCCGGTTATGACGGATCAGTATCAGCTCGGGCGCAGATGGTCTTGTGGTACGCCGACGGGTACTCGGTCGCAGAGATTGCGCGTATGTCGGACACGTCGAAACAGACTGTGTATACGTGGCTGGGTCGGTATCACGTATATGGCGTTGATGGGTTAGTTAATCGAGTTCCTACGGGACGCCCTCCTGACATCTCAGACGAGGTTCGATCCAAAATCCTGGCGCTAAGCCAGCAGACGCCACCGGAGGAGACTGGGCTCTCCCACTGGTCGAGCAGGGAGATGGCGAACTATCTTAAGCAGAAGTTAGGAATCTTGGTATCGCATAACTTTGTGGCTTCGCTCTGGCGGGGACACGGTCTTCAACCGTATCGTCAGGGCACTTTTAAGCTTTCCACCGATTCTCGTTTCGAGGAGAAGGTGGTCGATGTGGTCGGTCTCTACGTCAACCCTCCGGAGGGCGCTGTGATTCTCTCGAGTGACGAGAAGACCTAGGTCCAGGCATTGGACCGGACGTAGCCGACGTTGCCGATGACATTTTCGAAGACCGAGAAAAGGACCCACGACTACATTCGGAACGGGACCACGAA
>JAFASX010000020.1 GCA_019244295.1 Pseudonocardia sp. | reverse complement strand
CTGTCGGCTTCAACGATCCGCCAAGCGGGAGAATCGAGCCAGGATTTGTGTTCGATCACTGGTGCGGTCACAATTATCGACTGCCCGTGCACCCGACTACGATCTGTATTAGGCGTGAACTCCTGACTGCTATTGGGGGCTGGATGGACGTTCCGGGCTCTGAGGACACTGGCATGCTCGTCGCGGCAAGTGTCATCGCGCCCGGGTACTTCCATCACGAGGTTGGACTCCTGTACCGCAAATGGCCGGGCCAGATGACCGCAAGCGCCGAGCATACCGAACCTGTTGAGTGGCAGCTCAGAATGAGCCTGATCCGCGAGCGCGCCGAGTCTATTACCGGCTTGCTAGCCAACGTCCACCACTCAGCAGGTTCTCATGACCACACCGGATAGTTCTCAACGTCCCTCCATCCCCGGATTTTTGTGCCTCCTGTCCCGCGGGAGCACCAAGATCGGCCAGTCATGCTTCGACTACAAACAGAGGGCTACGCAGCGGAGCCATCAAGAGCGCCGGTACGCTACCACCAGAGGCCTACGGGCACCCGTCTGCCGCAGAGGATGGCATAAACTTACTTGCCGAACCAACTCGCTTACGCGACGAGCTACAAACAATCTGACCGGAGACCGATGTTTGAGTACATGGCAATCCACTCACGAATTGTCGTCACGGGCCCGCAACGTTCGGGAACAACTATTACCGCAAAGATGATCGCTCATGATACTGGACATCGTTAAGTGGTTATGTGGACGAGGCTGAATTCGCAGTTTACGACGTGGAGAAATGGAGAAAAATTGTCACAGAAGAAGACCACGTGATCGTAACAATGCCCTCATATGCTAAAAATAATCGTTGATTCTCCACCGCCCGACATCCTCGTAGTACTAATGCGGAGGAATCTCGAGGATATTCATAACAGTGAGCGTCGCATCGACTGGGAGTATCGATTTAGAGGCAACACGCGGGAGTTGGCGCTATTTGGGCTAGTCGAGGGCGACTCTGCTCAACTGAAATACGATTATTGGGACTCGAGCCAAAAGTCCACGAACTTCATTGAAATTGATTACGAGTCGCTTCGGGATCATCCACTTTACGTCGCCAAGGAGCACCGTGTAAACTTTCATTGCAAACAGACCGCAGTGTAAAATATTTAGTGCCCGACAGTTGCTCGGCCAAGTGAACGGTCCTCGACGGACGAGGAGAACCGCAACCGGGAGACGGGCAGCTTCATCCTGATTGATGAGGCCACCAACAACACGGTCGAGGCAGGAATGATCACCAGACCGAGCCGGCGGGCGTCCCACGTCGTCTGGCACAGCACCCTCGATAATGGAGCGCGACCCCGTGCTGCCGGCCAGGGCGGGTGCGATGGACAGGAACAGCTCGTCTACCAGGCCGGCAGGGAGGTGTTGAGGGTCGGGCCGCCTTCACACAGCACCGAGCGCACCCCATACTCGGCGCGCAACCGGGCGAGCATCGCGGACAGGTCCACCTCCCCACCGGGTGCCGGGCGCAGGTAGCTGACCTCAGCCACACAGCCCACGAGCTCGGCGGCGCTGGTCGTGAGCACGAGCACCCGGGAATGCGAGTCGGCCAGCAGCGGCAGGTCCGGGGTCAGGGTCAACCGGCGGCTCACAACAATGGCCAGCGGGTCAGGCGTAAGCCCGCGGGCGGCCCGGCGCTGCCGGCGGGCCGGGTCGCGGACCAGGCGCCCGTAGCGCTCGGTGCGCACCGTCCCAGCACCGACCATGACCGCATCGACGTGCGCCCGCAACTCCTGGAATAGCTGCCGGTCAGCGGGGTTGCTGAGCGGGGCGGGGCGGTGCGCCACCGCAGCCGCGCCATCGACGGTAGCCACCATGGTGAGCACCAGATACGGGCGGTGATCGGTGGCCAGATCGGCCAGCGCGAGCCCCTCCAGAGCCTGGATGGCGGTCACGGCTCCCGGCTCAGGCAACAGCCGCTGCGGCACCACCGGCAGCGCATCCACAGCGGTCAACCTACTGGTGCGGACTAACCTTGACGTGGCTGATGGCGCACTGTGAGACCGACCAAAACCGTGGGAGGTCAACTTGTTACCGCTGCTCCCCGCAGCCGTAGTCCCGCCCGTGGTGGCCCTGGCATCCGGTCCGCCGCAGCCCTCCGGGGGCGTGGTCCGTGCCCAGATGATCCGCACCTGGCGGCTGCGGAGGATCACCGGGCGCTCGAAAAGTTGACCTCCCACGGTTTTAGTCGGTCTCCGCCTTGGACCCCGACAAGCTCGCCGCGGCCCGCGCGCGGCTGGCCCGTGGTGAATCCGCGACCCAAATCGCCAAAGCACTGAAAGTCTCCCGCGCGACGCTCTACCGACACATCGACATCGCCGCCGCGCGTGTCGGCGCGTAGCTCACTCAGGATCCTGTACCGATCCTCGTCAGAGGCCAACAGCGCCGTATCTTGGCTGGACTCGTTAGTACGTTTCGCTGATGGGATCATGTCGAAGCCGCTCAGGAAGTCGCAGGTTAGGTGGGATACAGGCCCTACCGGTGATCGCGTCCAACACGGTGAGCATGTCTCGGGTCGCGGCCACATCGTGTACTCGCAGTATCTGACGAGGAACGTGTCGCAATGCGGCGATTGCTCCGAGCGACCCTGCACCCCGCGCGCTCGGTGGTCGAGAGGTCAATGCACCTATAAAATCTTTACGAGACAGCGCCAACAAGATCGGATTAGCCAGTTCGATGATATCTCGAATGCTGGCCAAGAGTTCGATAGTTTGCGCCGGAGTTTTCGTAAAATCAGGACCTGGGTCGAGGACTATCGACTCTGGCCGCACCCCTCTTTCCAGCGCCACCGCGCGCGCTCTCTCTAAATAACCGACAACTTCCACGGAGATATCCCGGCATAGGCCCGGATCCTGGAGTCGCGTGAGGGGTGGCGCGCTCGTGTGCATAATCACTAGGCCTGCCTGATGGGCAGCGCATAACGAAGCGATTTGCGGAGTACGTAAACCGGACACGTCATTGATGAGGTGTGCTCCTTTTTCGAGCACCGCCCGAGCGACGGGCAACTTGAACGTGTCGACCGATATGATCGCCTCAGGGCAGGCCTGAAGAACCTCGTCGACTACTAGCCCGACCTCCGCGACTTCGCGCTCGACCGGGACAGGCTTACGCAACGTGATGCTCGACTGAGCTCCAATGTCGATGATAGCCGCTCCCTCTTCCCACATCTTGAGCGCTTTCTCTACCGCCTGATCGACCGTCTGCGGTCCAGGATCGGAAAAAGAATCGGTGTTGACGTTGAGGATGCCCATGATCGCGGGCCGATCTACGTATAGGATTCTGTCCCGGAGCCGTAATTCGTTCATGTGGCACCCTTCCCGTCGGTGAACTGCCGCTTGACGAGCGGGTCGGCCCCACGCTCCCATAGCTGGCCCCAGCCCCAAAGTAGGCAGTTTTGGCCTGGTCGTAGGGTGCCGCCACCATCAGCGGGATCTGAGCCACGGGGGTGCTGGTGCGGCGGGAGTGGACTCCGGAGGAGCTGATCGAGTCGTGAACGTTGCTGGATGATGACTGGCGCCTGGTGGGCAACAAGGCCTCGGTGACCCAGCTGGGCTTCAGCGTTTTGCTCAAGTACTTCGAGCTGGAGGCTCGTTTCCCGCGCCATGCTGGGGAGGCTGCGGTGCGGTATGTGGCTGCTCAGGTCAAGGTCGACCCGGCGCTGTTTCGCCAGTACCCCTGGTCGGGCGGCACGATCGAATACCATCGGGCGCAAATCCGTACCGCCCTGGATTTCGGGAGTCGACCCGGGCTGATGAGGAACGGCTGACCGCGTGGCTGGCGGCGGAGATCTGTCCGGTTGAGATGACCGAGGACGGTCCGAAAAGTTCGTTGTGGGCGCGGTGTCGGGTCGAGCGTGTCGAGCCACCCGGGCGGATTGACCGGATCCTGGGCTCTGCCCGTAGCCGGTTTGAGTAGCAGTTTTGCGCCCAGATCCCGGCTTGATGGTCGGCGTGTCGCGTGTGACGGGCAGGCTTCCCTCCTTCCGTTGCCGGTCGGTCACGCTGACCGTGCTCTCTCCCCCCCCGCCACTTTCAGTGACCACGCGTGAGCCCCGGCGGCTATACATGTGGCGAGATCTGATGCATAGTGGGGCTATGCATGGTCTGGATTCAGTCGAGATCGACTCGATCGCCGAGTGGCTAGTCGGTCGGCCCGAGCCCGGCATGGGGGAGGACGTGTGGTTCGAACACCTGTCCCACCGCCTCGCGCTGGCGACAGCCGCTGCCGAGCGAATCGCCCGACAACGTGACGCGGTGGTCGAGCGGATGCTCGTGCAGGACACCGAACGCGGGGTGGCCAAGCGGTTGGGCATCACCCACGGCCGGGTTCGGCAGCTGGCCAAACGCGAACGCTCTCGGCGGCAGGCGGTGGACCAGGCTTTGGCCTCGGTCCGCGTCGATGGTCTTGAACCCAGCGCCGATGCCCACAAGCTGCTCAGCGCTGTCGCGGCGGGGGCGATGGATGAGGATGAAGCCGTAGAGTGGCTGCGGCGGCAGTACCAGAAGTGAGTTGGGATCCGTATCTGGATCTGGAAACCGGAGTCCTGCGCAACCGCCTCGGCATCACCACCTCCACTGAGCTGGCGCAGGCCGAAATCGACTTCACCACCGTCCGGATCGCGCAATAGGGCGACGACCGTTGCCCGGCCACTACGATCTTGATCACCTGCGGGCTTTCCACCGGGTCATTTCGGTGATGTCTATGACTGGGCCGGCCAGCTGCGCACCGTACGGCTCGGCAAGGCCCGCCGGGTGTTCTGCCCGCCACAGCACATCGAGTCAGAGGCGGCCGAGATCTTCGAATGGCTCGCCGAGCAGCGATTCCTGCGCGGGCTCGACCGGACAACCTTCATTGACAACCTCACCGAACTGCTCAGCGAGATCAACTACCTGCACCCTTTCCGCGAAGGAAACGGTCGGACTCAACGAGCATTCTTGGGTCAACTGGCCAACGATGCCGGCTACGAGCTGGACTGGACAAAGCTGGACCCGCAGGCCAACGACGACGCCGCGTGCTCCGCGCTCGACGGAGACCTCCGCCCGCTCCGCGATGCTCGAGTCACTCGTCCATGCGCGGGATACCGGTGCGCCCCCGCTTCCCCCACCTGCCCCCAGAAGGGGCCGTTCGAGGCGTGACCTGGGCGAAGCTGGCGGGGTTGGAGCGGCAGCGTCGCTGGTCAGCGGCCGGTGCGAAGGGTGTTGACCAGGCCATCTGAAGGGGTCTGTTGCGTTGGGCGAAGCCAGGGCAGGCGAGATCGTTGATCCAGGTTGGTTAGATCGCCAGGGCCAGCTCGGTGAAGGCAGCCAGGACTCGGAGGTTTACTCCTTCCTTTGCCCCGAGTTCGTAGTGTCCGCGGCGGATATTCTGGATGAACGCGTTCCCGGCACTGATTACTTGCGCTGACTGGAGTTGGGGTGTCGCTAAGGAAGCCGCCAGGAGCCGCAATCCGGGTTATACCGCCTGGTCAGCGCACCGCAGCTGCAGCGCTTTGGTACTCCAAACAGCGCCCAACGCGGAAAACGATCAGTATCGTGACCAGCAGCAACAGCCGCGTTTGCGGCTCATGACACCGTTCTTACCGACACCCCGTTTTAGTGGGGGGCGATCCGGTCAAGTTCGCCATTCGAATGGCCTAGTATCGCGGATGCCTTGGTCAGGCTCAGCGCCATATGCACCGCAGGCGACCTTGGGGCCTCTGCCGGGCTTCGAACATTACACGATTCAGTCAGGATGCGGTCAAGTTTGCCGAGCGTTAGACCGAGGACGTCGGCGATTTTGGGGCGGATCGAGGGTCGACGCCCACCATTTGCGCGGGAGGACAGTCAGGACGTGATAATAGTTCCTGGATGAGCTCCACTCACCGGCCCACCGTCGGCCCACACAGGCGTCCCGTTAACGAGTACCAGCGCGGCGCCGTCGGCAAGCCTGCAGGGGGCATCGAAGCTCGAACGTTCAACAAGTCCTTGGGGAGCTAGTACACAGATGTCCGCGGCGTGACCTCGGGAGAGCCGGCCGCGCTTATTGAGCCGATAGGCGTCGGCGGCATTCGTGGACAGGTGGCGCACCAGCAGTTGATAGTCGGTAGCGCCGTTTCGGTCGACGTAGTAACCGGCGAGCCGCGCAAACGCCCCGTACCCTCGTGGGTGTGGACATTGCCCGATATAGATTCCGTCGGAGCCGGCGCAGTGTTGCTGGTGCATGGTGATCGCTCGCAGTTCGGACTCGGTCCGCCCTGTCCTATAGACATGAGCACCGACCTGTAACGCGGTGTCGATTAGTAATTCTATGGTCCATTCACCAGGCTGCTTTCCGGCGTCCACGGCAGCTTCAAGAATTGTCTTTCCGGCGTGTCCGGCGAACCGCTTGGGTAACGAGCCGAGCACAACGTTGGAGAGATTTTCGACGCTTAAGCACTCGGTACGCAACAGCGCGGCCCGGGTCTTTGGATCGTTCAGTCGGCGAAGCGTCGCTTGGGGCCCGCCTTTCTGGACCTCGACAGGCAACACCAGCATGGCGAGGATAGTGCTGGCCGGTATGTACGGGTACATGTCGAACGAAATTTCTACGCCTTTAGAAGCAATGTCAAACAGGGCAGAGTCAATGGCTTCGGGTGGACCTATCAGATGGCTGGCATGCACGTGAACATTTGCAATGCTGCCGACTTCGCCGAGTTCGGCAAGGCCAGCTTGGACATCTGCATCGTAACCTCGCAAATGTGAAACGTATGGGCGATCAGCTTCGGCGAGCGGCGTGGCTATGGCGGCGAGCTCCTCGACGCCCCCGAAGCGGCTTGGTATGTAGTCGAATCCACTGGATAGCCCGATTGCGCCTTCCCCCAAAGCGCGCTCGACCGCTAACCGCGCTGCCTGGGTCTCCGCCTCGCCGAGCGGTTGGTCACTTGTACCCGCGAGTCCGTGCCGGATGGTGCCATGAGAGGCGAGGATAGCGACGTTTTGGGCAAGACGCCCACCGACCAGGCGTGAGTAATCGTAGAAACTGCACCCGCATGCCGTGGGCGCGGGGCCATTGACCGGCCCGAAGTAGTCATCGAGGTACGAGACTGTGCGAGCTGATCCACCGATCCAGGACGAGCCGTCCTGGCCAACGATCAGAGTTGTCACGCCTTGGGCGAGTGCGCCAGGCACAAGTCCGTCGATGGCGAGTTGGCGCTCAGCGTGGACGTGCGCGTCAATGAACCCAGGGCAGACCACGCTTCCGGGCGCGAGGTCGATGATCTCGGCATCCGCACCGTCTCCTACGCCTGGCCCGACCGCGATGATCTCAGCGTCGGCGACTAGAACATCGGCGGGCTGCGTTTCCATGGCGATACCGTCGGCGACCAAGCCGCCACGCAGAAGACGCCGAGTTGTCATAATTGATCTCCATCTCGGTTGGTTAGGTGTTGCCCAGCGTAGAGCCAAGAGGTAGTTCGTGTACTTGATCCGGTCCCGCCGCTTGCCCCGGATAGTCGGTTTGATCAGCACCGTGAGGAACGTGCCATCCGGGTAGGACCGTCACCACGGGCAGGGACAGTTGGGTGGGCCCGCGCACCGTGGTATAGCCGTACTCAGCGCCCTGTTTGGCGTAGCCGTAGACCTGGTTGATCGTGGAATCAATATCCAGGAACGCGAGCTGGTCACCGCCGGGCAGCAACGACGCTTGCCGGGCCAGTCCGGCCAGCACCTGGCTAGCGACCGCGTCCAGCTGGCGCACATTCCCCCAGGTAAACCCCGTAGGAACGTGCCTAGGGTGGAGGGTGCGCGGATCCCGGTGAACAACTTCGATAG
>JAFASX010000141.1 GCA_019244295.1 Pseudonocardia sp. | reverse complement strand
AAGCGGCACCAGCTCGACGTTGCAGCATCTGGTGGATGCCGTTGGCGGTCATCGCTCCACGGCTACGAGCTCCCAGCCGGAGATTCGGGCTGGAGCGGTCCCGGTGCTTCATCCGTTCCCGCAGGTAGCGCTCGAGTGCTTGTCCGGCCTTGTCGTCTTGATCGTCTTGGGGCTTCGGTTGCGTGCCCGAAGGCTGCGAGTGAAGGACCGCAGGAGAAGATCATTACCACTGTCGAGGCGTGCCACAAGCGAAGTTAGCTTGTGTAGAAGCGCTGTGCTAGCACTCCGGTCGAAGATCGCCAGCTGTCTGTGCTGGTTAGAGAGGGTTTGTGCGCCGCCAGGGACTCGAACCCCGAACCCGCTGATTAAGAGTCAGCTGCTCTGCCTGTTGAGCTAGCGGCGCTAGAGAGTGCGCTCTCATTGAACGCTGCTAAAACCCTAGCATGACCTCGGGTGGCGACCCGTGCGCGGGGCTGTTCCCTGAGCGGCCAGTGTGATCCAGTGTGACTACGCAGGGCCCGTCAAGTAACCCAACAGGGTTTCGTTCGTTGTCCCTTTCGTTATGTGACGTCGCCTGTTGGTACGGGGGGTCTGCAGTGGCTCGCGTTGATCACCGTATTGGGTTTCTCGTCGCGGCGGCTGTGCTCGCGGCCGCGTTGGTCGGTTGCTCGCCGCACAGCTCGACTCGGGCGAGCTCAGCCAGGGGCTTGGTCAATAATGTTCAGGACGTCGCGCAGCGCGTAGCCGCGGAGCCTTCGGACAGCAGGCTCACGATCAATCCTCCAGACGGTGCCACGGGGGTTTCACCAACCGAGACGGTCACCGCCGCAGTCGCGGGTGGACGTTTTACTGAGGTCGCGCTGGCCACCGCCTCCGGCGCTTCGCTGGCCGGTGTGGTCTCTCCCGACGGCGAGCGGTGGGCCTCCACGACGCCGCTCGAGCCGAGTACCTCCTACGTGCTCAACGCCACGTCTCGGTCGGTGTCCGGACACGAGACCAAGGCGACGTCGCGGTTCAGCACGTTGGCCCCGGGTCAACAGGTGACCGGCAAGATCACGCCAAAGGACAACGAGACAGTTCCGGCCGATCGACCGGTCAGCGTGTTGTTCGACAAGCCAATTGGTGATCGTGCCGTGGTCGAGCATGCCTTGCAAGTGAGCGCCAACCCGCCAGTCAGCGGTACCACTGAATGGCGCTCAGACCGGGAGTTGGTCTGGCGGCCAACACCGAGCTGGCCGCCGGGTGGCCACGTCATGGTGGCGCTGAGCATCTTCGGTAAGCCGTTGGGCAACGGCTTGGTCGGCGCATCTGATCTCCGTTCGGTGTTCGCGGCAAGCCAGGCGGATGGCACCCCGCCATCCGCTCCCAGCTCGTCAACAGCGCCCGCGTCGAGCACGCAACCGAAGAGCGGCGCGCAGTCGGTAACGGGTTCCGGCTCGCTGACGTCCGGAAGCTCCGCGGGCTCGACTCGTCCCAGTGCGGCCAAGCGGTCGTCGAAGCCGGCGGCCAGTGGGAATCAATCCTCTTCGCCTGGCGCCCACTAGTCGGCCTAGACAGACATCAGCCCGCACCTGGCTTGCGCCGGTGCGGGCTGTGCCCCTATCGGGGGTGAGTGACGGGAGTCGAACCCGCGACACCTGGGACCACAACCCAGTGCTCTACCAGCTGAGCTACACCCACCATTGATGTTGCGAAGCTACACCCCGCAACATTTTTCCAGCTTAGCGTGCCCGCCTCGGCGACCTCCACCCGACCCGCCTCCATGTCGCGGACGAATCACACGGATGCCGGGCCAACCGGCTCAGCCATCACTTGTGCCGCGACTGACCTAGCTTGCTCTCTGCTGGGACCCGGCGGTGGGACGAACGCCGTAGCCCGGTAGTAACGCAACTCGCGGAGTGACTCCCCGATGTCGGCGAGTGCTCGGTGGGTCAACCCTTTCTCTGGCTTGGCGAAGTAGATCCGTGGATACCAACGGCGGCACAGCTCCTTGATCGAGCTCACATCAACCATCCGGTAATGCAGGTAGCTCTCCAGCTCTGGCATGTCCCTGGCGAGGAACATGCGGTCGGTGGCGATGGAGTTGCCGGCCAGCGGGGCGCTGCGAGCCTCGGGCACGTACTTACGGACGTACTCCAGCACTTGCTGCTCGGCCTCAGCGACGGTGACTGTGGACGCGCGTACCGCGTCGGTCAGCCCGGACCGGGTGTGCATCTCGCGCACCAAATCGATCATGCCGGACAGCTTCTCGTCCTCGGCCTTGATGACCACGTCGATGCCCTCGCCGAGTACGCGCAGATCGCCGTCGGTCACCAGCGCGGCAATCTCGATCAGCACGTCAGAGCCAATATCGAGACCGGTCATCTCGCAATCGATCCATACCAGGCAGTCATTCACCTCTTCAGCTTAGTGTCGGCTCCGCGAACCTACCCTCCTGATCGTTAGTCAGGTCCGCGGATAAGTTTGTCGGGTGACGAGTGGGCAGTAGCCCGGGGTTTACCTCGTTGACCAGGTGTACCGCCGCGTCCATCGATAGGTCCACCACCGAATAGCGACCCGCGCTGGCGGCGGTCACCACATCCACGGTCACCAGCCCAGCCAGGCGCTGCACCACGCTCTGCCGCAACCGCCAGCCGATGATCCCTCGACGTTGCAATGCCACCCTGCGTCGAATCAGTGAGCCCTGCCCGATCACCAGGTACTCCGGGCGCAGGGCGTGGCCGAGGTTGCGGTAGCGATCCAGGCCGAGCAGCGCAGCTAACGGCAAGGCCAGTAACGCCGCCGGCCAGGCCGGCGCAAGCTGGGGGACCGTCGTTGCCAGCCACCACGCGCTCGCCACCACGATGACGGTCGGTAGCAGGGTCCGGATCAGTCGCCGGCGCAATGCGGCCGGGGGATGTTGGTCAAGCGCGGCGCCAGTGGCGTCGGCTGGATCACCGAGCAGTAGGACCTGGGCTGCCACCCGGTGCGCCTCGGCGAGCGGGGCGGGAGGCAGCAGGGCCCCATGGCTGGTGGCTTTGGCGTCCAGCCCGGTGCTGACGGCCGCGCACCGGGCACCTCCGAACAGCCGCAGCAACAGCGACTCCGCCACCTCCGCTCCACGCATCCGCCGCTGTTCGATCGATAATGAGCGAGTGGTGAGCAGGCCTCGGCGTAGCCGGAGCGTGCCATCCGGTTCGCGGGTCAGCCGGTAACCCCACCAACCCTCTAAGTAGACCGCCATCGAGCCCAGCGCGACGACCACCAGCACACCGAGCGTCAGGGCGACGACAGCCAACCAGAGCGGCGCGGCGCCTAGCCGGTCGCCGACGCGGTGAACCGCGTCTAAGTCGCCCAGCCGGACACCCACATCATCGGCGAGCTTGAAGCCGGTGCCGAACACCGCGCTGAGCGCGACCAGCCCGGCGGTGGTTAGCGGCGCGAACCGCAGCCAGGACAACCGCAGTGTGGCGACCAGGTGGCTCTCGCGGACCGGCCCTGAGCCGGGTAGCGTGCCGGGCACAGAGGTGGGCAAGGCCGATAGGGCGGTGGGTTTGGCCCAGGCGATCGGAGAACGGTCCAGCAGCTCGCGGCGCAGGCGCTCGCCTTCCTTTGTCGCGACCGCGTTCAGGTGCAGCCGGCCGTCTTTCGCGGTGCTTGATCCAGTGCCGATCTCCACCACACTCAGGCCGAACAGCCGGTGTAGCGGGCTGGAGGTCAGATCGACGGTGCGCACCCGGTCGCGTGGAACCGAGCGAACCTGCCGGTTGAGTAGGCCGCTGCGCAGCTCGATCCGTTCGACGCCGACTCGGTAACGCACGGTCAGCCAACGCAGCAGCCCATGTGTCACCAACGCGCTCGGCGCGAGTACCGCGCCGATTAACTGCCATGCGCCGTCGCCTCGGCTACCGATCAGCATGATGAACAGCACCACGACCACGGCGCCGACCTCGCTGAGTGAAAACACCGCGAGCATCCGAACGTCCAGTCGGCGCCAGGCGGGTTCGTTCACGTGGCATCTCCCCGGTCGGCCTGGGTGATCGCGGTGAGCCGGCGGACTAGCCGGTCGGCCTCCTGGGCGTCCAACCCGACGATCCGCACCGGACCGGCGGCCGATGCCGTTGTGACCGTGACGGTGGCTAGCCCGAACAGCCGCTGCAGCAGAGTCCGTTCGATGTCGATGGTTTGAATCCGAGAGATCGGGACTACCCGCCACTCCAGATGCAGCCACCCGGCCAAGGTGTACACCGCATGCTCATCGGCCTCCCAGCGATGCACTCTATACCGCCAGGACGGCATGATCAGCACGTACGCGGCGGCTAAGCACGCCGTCACCGACGTAGTGACGACGAGCCATCTGGCGTCGGACAGCTCCAGCGCCACCAGCTGCGGTAGCAGCGCGGCGGCCGAGGTGAGCGCCGCCTGGACGGTCCACCAGCGCAACGCGCGGGGATTCACCCGGTGTCGGGGCGGACGCGGAGCCATGCTGGTCTCGATTGCGGTCACGGCTCTACTGTGCCACCGAGGCCCGGCGCGGACCCTGAGTGTTCGGGGCGCTCGAGCAATAGCAGCAGCGTGCGCGGCGGCACGACAATCGTGGACGTGGCGGCCAGCGGGGTGGTGATGGCGGGTGTTCCGTCCGGGCAGTGGCTGTCCAGCGCGGGGGTTAGCGTCACGTCCGGCAGCGTGTAGGTCACCGGCCCGGACCCGCCGTGCAAAATTATCAGCCCACCGCCGGGCGACCGGATCCCTATCGTGCGCAGCTCGCCGTCGTGCCAGTCGGAGATAGTGAATGGGCGCCCCTCGGGGTGCCACCAGATCACGTCGTCTGGGCTGAAGAACGAATCACGGCCGGGCACGAAGCGACGCAACCGCACCAGCCGGGCGGTGAACGCGATCAGGCTGTCCGTGACCAGGTCGTCAGATGCCCAATCCAGCCAGCTCAACGAGCTGTCTTGGCAGTAAGCGTTGTTGTTGCCTCGCTGGGTACGCCAGCGCTCGTCGCCAGCGGTGAGCATCGGGGCGCCGGTGGACAGCAACAGGGTCGCCAGCAGGGCCCGCGCCGCGCGCAGCCGGTCGGCTCGGATCTGTTTGTCGTCGGTCTCGCCTTCAACGCCGAAGTTCTGTGAGCGGTTGTCGTTGGTGCCATCGCGGTTGAGCTCGCCGTTGGCGCGGTTGTGCTTGCGCTGGTAGGACACCAGATCACGCAAAGTGAACCCGTCATGCGCTGTGATGAAATTTACTGAAGCCCACGGCCGGCGTCCGGAGACGGCGTAGAGGTCAGAAGATCCGGTCAGCCGCGAGGCCAGCTCGCTGACCCCGCCCACGCCGCGCCAGAAGTCCCGCACGGTGTCGCGGAAACGCCCGTTCCACTCCGACCACTGGACGCCGAAACCACCGACCCGATAGCCCTCTGGGGTTGCGTCCCACGGCTCGGCGATGAGTTTGCGGGTGGACAACACCGGGTCGGCCGCGATCATCGACAGCAGCCCGGCCGCCGGGTCGAAGGCGCCCCCTCGGGGCCGGCCGAGCACGCTGGCCAGGTCGAACCGGAATCCGTCCACCCCCAGTTGCGCCCAGTACCGCAGCGAGTCGCAGACTAGCCGGGCCACCGTCAGCGAGCCAGCGTCCAGGGTGTTGCCGCATCCGGTGAGATCGACGAGCCGGCCGTCATCGCGGTGCAGGTAATACGCCCGGGAGTCCAGGCCGCGCATGCTCAACGTCGGCCCATGCAGGTCGCCTTCGCAGGTGTGGTTATAAACCACGTCGAGGATCACCTCGATGCCGGCGGCGTGCAGCGCGGCGACCATCGTAATGAACTCGGTGAGCTCCTCACCCGGCACCGAGGCATACCCGGGGTGCGGCGCGAGGAAGCCCAGCGTCGCGTAGCCCCAATAGTTGCGCAGACCCCGGCGCAACAGGTCGGCTTCACTACAGAAGGCGTGCACCGGCAGTAGCTCGACGGCGGTCACGCCTAACCTGAGCAAATACTCGATTACCGCGGGGTGAGCCAGCCCGAGGTAGGTCCCGCGCTGGTGGGCCGGTACCTCGGGGTGTGTCCGGGTGAACCCGCGTACGTGCAGCTCGTATATCACCGTGTCCGCCCACGACACGCTCGGCGTGCGGGTCGGGTACGGCCCGGCGACCGGCTCGGTGAGCACGGACAGCGGCACCGCGCCCAGCGAGTCCCGCGTGCTCGGCGCCCCGGTGAGCGGGTCGCCGGAGTATCCGAGCGCGGCGTGCAGGTCGGTGATCTGGCCGGCGATCCGCCGCGCGTAGGGGTCAACCAGCAGCTTCGCCGGGTTGGTCAGCAGCCCGGCCGGCGGGTCGTAGCGCCCGTGCGCTCGGTAGCCGTAGTGCTGGCCGGCGCGCAGCCCGGCCACTTCGCCGTGCCAGACCCCGTAGGTCCGCTCGATCAGCTTGATCCGTCGCTCCGTCGGCGAGCCACCGTCCGGGTCTGGTTCGATCAAACACAGTTCGATGGCTTGCGCGCTTGCCGAGTAGACCGTGAACCGGGCTCCAGTTTCGGTCAGGTGGGCGCCAAGCGGGAAGATCTGGCCGGCCGGTGGCGCGGCGGGCTGAGCGGCGCGCTTCTGGGAGGACATCATCAGCAAGGATAGGGTCCGTGAGCCAGCTTGACTCGATCACTGAGAACACCGGGACCACTGGGGCCGGTACCGAGCACGACCCGGAGCCCGACCTCACCGATTTGGTCATCCGGATGGAGGACGTCGCCGTCCGACGTGGACCTACCACGCTGGTGAGCGGGCTGAACTGGTCGGTGGAGCTGGACGAGCGATGGGTGATACTCGGCCCCAACGGCGCGGGCAAGACGACGTTGCTCCGGATCGCGGCCGCTGAGCTGCACCCGAGCTCCGGCACGGTGCACCTGCTCGGCGAGCGGCTCGGCCGGGTCGACGTGTTCGAGCTGCGTACCCGGATCGGATTCTGCTCCCACGCGCTGGCCTCCCGCGTGCCCGGTGTCGAGATTGTCCGCGACGTCGTGGTCAGCGCCGGATACGCGCTGCTCGGGCGTTGGCGCGAACAGTACGACTCGGCCGACCTGGCCCGCGCTGACCAACTCATCGACGCGCTCGGCATTACGGCGCTGGCTGACCGGCGGTTCGGGACGTTGTCCGAAGGCGAGCGCAAGCGGACCCTGATCGCGCGTGCCCTCATGACAGATCCGGAGCTGTTGTTGCTCGACGAACCCGCCGCCGGACTGGACCTGGGCGGCCGCGAGGATCTGGTGAGTCGGCTGTCCACGCTGGCCGCCGACCCGGACGCCCCGGCGAGTGTGCTGGTCACCCACCACGTGGAGGAGATCCCGCCTGGTTACACGCATGCCTTGCTGATGCGTGGCGGTGTGGTCGTCGCGCAGGGGCTGCTGACCGAGGTGATGACCGAACAGAATCTGTCCAACACCTTTGGGTTGCCGTTGGTGTTCAGGCACGAAGATGGACGCTACAGCGCGCGCCGACGGTAAGGTGTTGATCTACGATCCGACCGCGAGGAGGCAGCAGGCGTGGGTGAGTTCGTCAAGCTCGAGGTGGACGGGGCGGTTGGCACCATCCAATTGGATCGACCGCCCATGAATGCGCTCAACAAACAACTGCAAGAAGAGATCCGCGCCTGTGCGCAGGAGGCCGCCGAGCGGGCCGATGTGCGCGCGGTGATCGTCTACGGCGGCCCCAAAGTGTTCGCGGCGGGCGCGGACATCAAGGAGATGGTGGACATGTCCTATGTGGATATGTCCGCGCGGGCGCGGGCCCTGTCCAGTTCGTTTAGCGCGGTGGCCGACATTCCCAAACCGACGGTGGCCGCCATCACCGGCTACGCGCTTGGCGGCGGCTATGAGCTGGCGTTGTGCTGCGACCGCCGTATCGTCGGGGATAACGCCAAGCTGGGCCAGCCGGAGATCTTGCTCGGCGTCATTCCCGGCGCCGGCGGCACCCAGCGGCTGGCTCGATTGATCGGCCCCGCGAAGGCGAAGGACATCATCTACAGCGGGCGGTTCGTGGACGCCCGGGAAGCGCTGATGCTGGGGATGGCTGATGAGGTAGTCGCCCCGGACGACGTGTACTCGGCGGCCCGGTCCTGGGCCGAGCAGTTTGCGAACGGGCCGGCTCAGGCACTGGCGGCGGCGAAGAAGGCCATCGACGGTGGGCTGGACGGGGACTTGCGCAGTGGGCTGAACCTGGAGAGCGAGGTGTTCGCCGCGCTGTTCGCCACTGACGATCAAGCCGTGGGGATGCGGTCGTTCATCGAGAACGGCCCCGGTAAGGCAACGTTTACCGGCCGCTGACTTATGCTTTGCCCAAATGACGATGATCGAGGACCCAGCCCCTAACCCGCATGCCACCGCCGATCAGGTAGCGGCCGCGCGTACGGACCCGAAGCTTGCCAATGTGCTCTATCACGACTGGGAGGCCAGCTCGTACGACGAGAAGTGGTCGATCTCCTACGACGAGCGCTGCATCAACTACGCGGTCAGGCGGTTCGAGTTAATCGCCGGCCGATCGGGCTGGCCGTATCGGCGGGCCCTGGAGCTGGGTTGCGGTACCGGGTTCTTCCTGCTCAACCTGATGCAGGGCGGGGTAGCGACGCGCGGATCGGTGACCGATCTGGCCCCCGGCATGGTCCGGGTCGCGCTGCGCAACGCCGCCGGCCTCGGGCTTGATGTGGACGGTCAGGTCGCTGACGCTGAACGCATCCCATACGACGACGACACCTTCGATCTGGTGGTCGGCCACGCCGTGCTGCATCACATCCCGGATGTTTCGGCCGCCTTGCGTGAAGTATTGCGGGTGCTCAAGCCAGGCGGGCGGTTCGTGTTCGCCGGTGAGCCGACTCGCATCGGGGACTGGTACGCGCGCCGCATAAGCCGGGCCACCTGGTGGACGGTCACCCGGGCGACCGGCCTGAGACCGCTGCGGGCCTGGCGCCGGCCGAAGGCGCAGCTCGACGAGTCGTCCCGGGCCGCGGCGCTGGAAGCGGTGGTTGATCTGCACACGTTCGATCCAGACGAACTCAAAGCATGTGCCCGCCGGGCCGGAGCGCTGGACGTGCGAGTGGTCACCGAAGAGCTGACCGCGGCGTTCTTCGGTTGGCCGGTGCGCACCTTCGAAGCGGCGGTCGCGCCGGGTCGGCTGGGTGTGGGCTGGGCGATGTTCGCCTGGCGTACCTGGGAGGGTCTGTCGTGGTTGGACGCACACGTGCTCTCTCGGGTGGTGCCCCGCCGGTTCTTCTACAACGCGCTGGTCACCGGGTTGGCGCCCGGAGGTGCCGAGCACTCATGGTGAGCGGTGCGCGAAGCGACATCAACCTGAGCACGATCACGGTCGTGGTAGTCGATGACCACCCCATCTGGCGCGAAGGCGTGGCCCGTGACCTCAGCGCCCGCGGCTTCACCGTGGTGGCTACCGTCGCCGACCCGACGTTCACCGCTCGGATCGCCGCCGCCACTCAACCGAGGGTGGTGGTGATCGATCTCGATCTGGACGAGGTGTCCGCTGTCGACGCGGTGCGGACCATCGCCCACACGATGCCCGACACCCGGGTTCTGGTGCTCTCCGAACGGGCCGAACACCGTGACGTGTTGGACGCGGTGAAGGCCGGGGCGACCGGTTACCTGGTGAAGGCGGCGAGCGCCGCCGAGTTGGCCGATGCGGTACGGCGAACCGCCGACGGATACGCCGTGTTCACCCGAGGGTTGGCCGATCTGGTGCTCGGAGAGTACCAGCGGTTGGCGACTCAACCCGAGCCCGAGTCTCCGGCTCACCCGGTGCCCCGGCTGACCGAACGCGAGACGGAGGTACTGCGGTTGGTGGCTACCGGTCTCACCGCGCGGCAAGTCGCCACCCGGCTGGGGCTGTCGCACCGGACGGTGGAGAACCACGTGCAGAGCACGCTGCGCAAGCTGCAGTTGCACAACCGGATCGAGCTGGTGCGTTACGCCATCACACGCGGGCTCGCCGAGTAGCGGGCCCGCGTGTGATGGCCACCTCCTACCGGCTACCGGCGGAAATCAAGCGGTCGCCGCCGCGCCATCCAGGGTAAGCAGCCGGCGCAAAATCTCCGCGCGCAGCCGGGGCACGTCGGTCGACAGCGCCACGTCGACCGGGCGGGAATCGCTGGACTCCGCCCGGCGCACGGCGCCCCGATCGGCGCCAAAGCCGCACTCGACGCTCAGTGGCATCGACGTGCAGCTCAATGTGCCGGGCACGACGGCCTCCAGCACCGCGACCGCGTCGTGCAATACCACTCTGTCCTCGCCAAAGGCGCGCTGGTGCTGCTTGCGTCCGTGGTCGATCACGCCGGCCAGGGTGGCGCAGCGCGGGCCAGCGGCGGCCAACTCGTCCAGCCACTGCCCGTCCACCCAACAGTTCATCGTTATATCCAGCGGAACCAAGGTGATCGGCACTGACTCCTCGGCCAGCACCCGGTGCGCCGCCTCCGGGTCGGCATAGATATTGAACTCGGCTGCCAGTGTGGTATTGCCGCCGCGCAGCGCCCCGCCCATGGCGACGATCCGGTCAATCTTGCCGGCCAGTTCGGGGTGAACCGCCAACAGCAACGCGATATTGGTCAGCGGGCCGATCGGGGCAAGCGTCACCGGTGTTTTCGCTGCCCGCAGCACATCGGCGAGTAACGTCACGGCGCCGCGCGGGTCCAGTGGTGTGGCGGCCGGCAGCGTATCGGCGCGCCCACCGAGGCCGTCGGTGCCGTGCCACTTGTCGGCGCGCTGGGCCTGTGGGTGCACCAGCGGGCGTGCCGCACCGGCGGCGACGGGAATGTCTGACCGGCTAGCCAGCGTCAGCAGCCGCCGCGCGTTCATCGTGGTGGTGGCCAGCTCGACGTTGCCAAATACAGTGGTCACCGCGCGGAGCTCGACCTCAGTGCTGGTCAGCGCGAGCAGCAGCGCCGCCGCGTCATCTACCCCAGGATCCGTATCAATCACCAACAGCGTGGGAGACACTCGACTACCCTATAGCGACACTCATCACTCACGAGCCACGCGGCGCCGGTCGTAGGCTGCGCCGGTGGCCAGCATGTGGGGCGCCCCGATGCGGACCCGGTGGTCAGCGTGGTGGCACACCCGTAAAGATCACCGACAGGCGCGTTTTCTCAGCCTTGCGTCGCTGCGCTGGGTGGTGCGCAACCGGGCGTGGACGCCGTGGTACTTGGTCCGCTACTGGCGCCTGCTGCGGTTCCGCCTGGTTAACCCGCACGTGCTGCTGCGCGGCATGGTCTTTCTGGGCAAGAACGTCGAGCTGCACGCCCGGCCGGGGTACGGTCGGCTCGAGATCGGCCGGTGGGTGCACATCGGGGACGGCAACGCGGTGCGCTGCCACGAAGGCTCGTTGCGCATCGGCGATAAGGTCGTGATGGGCAAGGACAACACCATCAACTGTTACCTCGACGTCGAGCTGGGTGCGGCGACACTGGTCGCCGACTGGGTGTACATCTGCGACTTCGACCACGTGATCGCCGACATCCACCGGCCGATCAAGGACCAGGGGATCGTCAAGACACCGGTGCGGATCGGGCCGGATTGCTGGATCGGGACCAAGGTCTCAGTGCTGCGGGGTAGTCGGGTCGGCCGGGGGTGCGTGCTCGGCGCGCACGCGGTGGTGCGCGGGGATATCCCGGATTACGCGATCGCGGTCGGCTCGCCGGCGCGGGTGGTGCGCAACCGTCGGGACGATTACGCGGCGGCCGCCGAGCAGCGCGCCGCGTTGGCGGACATTGCTCGCAAGACCGAACGAGCGGTCCAAGAATCCCTCCCGGACAGCTGAAGACCGGCGAGAGTCGAGAGTCAGGCCGGCCCGAAGGCGTTCCCGGTGGGGATTTTGGGCCGCCCGAGCGGCTCGGGTGCGCGGCGGTGGGCGGCGGTGTATACGTCAGCGGTCGCCGCCGCGATCCGATCCCAGTCGAACTCGCTGCGTAACCTAGCCCGTGCCGCGGTGGCGCGCGCAGCCGCCGCGTCCGGGTCGGCCAGGACCGCGCTGACCGCCGAAGCGATACCAGCCACGTCGCCTGGGGCGAAGGAGACCCCGGTCACGCCGTCTCGCACCACCTCACCGAGCCCGCCGGCCGTGGACGCCACCAACGGTGTCCCGGCCGCCGCCGTCTCCAGCGCGACCATGCCGAACGGTTCGTAAAGGCTGGGCAGCACGACCGCGTGCACCGCGGCCAGAAGGGCGGCCAACGAATCATCCGGCAGATACCCGAGCATGCGAACCGACCGCCGTACCCGGTGCGCGCGGGCCCGCTCGATCAAGAACATCTCCTGGGTGCCTTTCCCAGCCACCAGCAGGCGGGTGCCCGGGAACGCTCGCCGGATTCGGGGCAGCGCGGCGATCAGGTCGTGGACGCCCTTCTCGTATTCCAGTCGCCCGAAATACAACAGCAGCGGGGCCCCGTCCGGTGCGTACCGAGCTCGAACCGCGTCAGCTTCAGGTGGTTCGACCTGCCAGCGGCGCGGCTCGATGCCGTTGTGCAGGACGGCGATCGCCGAGCGGTCAAGATCAAACAGCTCAGCCGCTTCGGTCCGCATCGACTCCGAGCAGGTGATCAGCGCGTCGGCCCGCCGGGCCAGCCACCACTCCACTGAATGCACCTGCCTGCTGATCGGGCTGGACAGCCATCCGGCGTGCCGGCCGGCCTCGGTGGCGTGCAGCGTGGCCACCAGAGGCACCGCCAAGAGGTCGGCGACCGCGATGGCGGGGTGCGCGACCAGCCAGTCGTGGGCGTGCACCACATCCGGATACCAACCGGCGAGCCAGCCAGGGGCGGCCCGGACCATGGCGTGACCCATGGCCAACGTCCACGCTATCAGGTCACGTTCGAACTCCAGGTGCGGCGGATCTTCGGCCACCCGCAGCACCCGCACCTGTTCAAGAACCTCCTCGCTGGTGGGGTGGGTGGTGGCGTCGTTGCCGAACGGCTGGCGGGACAGCACTCTGACGTCGTGCCCGGCCGCCGCAAGCCGGCGAGCCAAGGCATGCACGTGCCGACCCAGGCCGCCGACCACCACCGGGGGGTACTCCCAGGACACGATCAGCACCCGCATGAGATTAATTTACCGGCAGGTAAGCACGAAATTACCTGATGATGCTTCGGCTGGCGTATTCCGTTTCAGGCCCCGCGCGTCCAGCTGACCCAGCAGCGTGTCGCGCTGGTTGAGTTGGGTGGCCAGCGTTTCGGCCGCGCGGCGGCGCCCGGCCGCCAGCAGCCGGGCTAAATCAGCCACCCGGGCCGCGTGCTGGTTGGCCCGCCCGCGTGCGTAGTCGGCCGCCGAGTCCTTGCTGACCATGAACGCCCAGTCGCTGGACAGCGCCAGCAGTGCCTGGCGGGCCAGCGTGTCTCGGACTCGGTCGCGCCCAAGTGTTCTGGGCGGGTCACCGACCGCGCGAAGCAGTTGACGCTGGACCTCAGCCCCGGTTGCCACCAGGTCGGCCACCCGCTCGCCATCCCATACCCGCCAGTCCTTGCCCGAGCCCCAGGACGACGCCGGCAGCGCGACCGGTCCACCCAAAGCGCAAGCATCCAGCGCGCCGTGCAGCGTGCTCACCCGAACCCCAGCCGCCGGCAGCGCACGCAACACCTCAGCCAACCACATCGGACCTTCGAACCACCAGTGCCCAAACAGCTCGGTGTCATACGCGGCTACTACCAAGGCGGGACGGCCGTGCTCACTCGCTAACGACACCAACCGCGCATGGACCACCGACACGAAGTCGGTGGCGTGCCGGCGCACCGCGAGGGCGGCTAACTCCGGGTTGTACGGCTTCTTGCGCTCTGGGGGCACCCCCCGGCCGGTGACCCTGGCCGATTTGAGCCCAGACGAGTGGTCATGGGTGTGAAAGTCTCGATAAGCACGGTGACCGGGGTATCCCGAGCGGGGTGACCACACTCGGTAGGTCACCCCCAGGTCGCGCCCGAAGCACACCACGTCGCTGGTGCCGACCGTACGGGCGAACGCGGTGTCCCCGCGCAGCGCCGGCCCGTCCACCAGGAACCGCCGCACCCCGGCGGCGGCGTAACCGTCCTCCATCCCGGGCGCGTAGCCGCACTCGGGCGCCCAGATCCCGGCCGGGCGCGCACCCAGTCGGCGCGCGGTGTCGGCTAGCCCGGCTTCCAGCGCGAATGCGCGCACAGCCGGTGCCAGCAACGGTTGGAACGGATGGGTAGCGGGCCCGCCCAGCGGCTCGACCACGCCGACGTCGACCAGCGGACGCAACACCGCCGAGCCGCCATGCCGCCACCGGGTCTCGAAGTCGGCCAGCGCGGTGGTGGCCCGGCGGTGCTCGCCGGCGGCTATCGCGGCCATCGCCGGGTTACGCCATCGTCCCGCGGCCCGGCCAGCGGCCCCGTGTGCTCGTAGCAGCCAGTCGCCTAGCCACTCGTGCATGCCGCGCAGGCAGTACGGATCGTCCAGCTGGGCGGCCAATACCGGGGTCACCCCGAGGGTGAGCACGTCCCGGTGTCCTTCGGCGGCCAGCTGGTCCAACAGCCGCAGCACCGGCAGGTACGAGCCAGCCCACGCCTGGTAGAGCCACTCCTCTCCGACCGGCCACACACCGTGCCGGGCCAGCCACGGCAGGTGGCTGTGCAGCACCAGGCAGAACGTACCGATCGGACGCCTCGGGCTACTCACGGGCTACTCACGCAAGCCGAGCGATCGCGATCAGGTCCAGGCTGTCGTCCAACTTGTCGCCGTGTATGTCGAAATCGTCCGCTTGGACGGCCGCCACGTCCGCAAGCAGGCGCGCTGGCCACGGGCCGCCGTCGAGTGCCACCACGACTTGGGCATCGACCAGCGATCCGCCGTGGGCATGATCCCGCGCGCGCAAGGCCGGCCCGTGGCGCAGGCCGAGCATCTCGTGCACGGTGAAACCCGCTTCGGCCAGCAGCCGCGCCAGCTCAGCGGCGGTGAGCTCGCGGGTGTGGAACGGGTTGAGCGGGGTGTCCCGGCCGGGGGAGAAGGTCAGCCGGTTCGGGGTGCTGGTCAACAGTTGCCCGCTGGGGCGCAACACCCGTGCGCACTCGGCCAGAAACCCGCGTTGATCCCACAGATGCTCGATGACCTGCAAGTTCATCACCACATCAAGCGCGGCGTCGGCGAGCGGCAGCGCCGCGAGGTTGCCCCGGACGGCGGTGACCGAGGGGTACTTGGCGGCCACGTGCGCGGTGGTCACCGGGTCGTAGTCCAGCGCCACCACTCGGCGCGCGCAGCCGGCGATCAGGTCCGCGCCGTAGCCTTCGCCGCACCCGGCCTCCAGCACCAGCGCGTCTCGGCAGCGCCCAGCCAGCAGCAGGTAGGCGGCTTCGTGGCGGCGGAACCAGTAGTTCTCGTGGCCGACGCCGGGCACGGTCCGCTCCCCGGTGAGGGGCAGGCAACTCACCTGACCAGCATCAATGTCCGTCATTGAGATGTAACCCTACCGTGCGTTGGTTTCGTACAGCTCTCACTGCCGACGAAACTAACTCCCGCGTGTGCGCCTGGAAGGGGAGCAGCCGTGCTCGACCAGCCTGGTGAGGCAGAATGCCACCGGTGACCTTGATCGCTGAACCCTCCGGTGCAACCACCGGAATCAGTGCCGCGGCGCGCGTGGCGAGGTTTCCCCGATTGCGCTACATGGGATCGAAGTACCGGCTCGTGCCGCAGCTTGCGCAGGTCTTCGCCGAGATCGGTGGCGCAACCGCGCTCGATGCGTTCTCCGGCAGCGCGGTTGTGGCTTACACGCTGAAGGCACTCGGTTACCAGGTTACGACCAACGACTTCCTCAACTTTCCCTCGGTTATTGCCGAAGCGACGGTCGTCAATCAAAATGAGCGGCTGGGCGACGACGATGTTGAATTGATCTGTGGACCACCGGCTGATGACCGAGATTTCATTCGCTCGACGTTCGATGGGCTGTACTTCGATGCCGAGGACCTAACGTTTCTGGACTCGGCGTGGTCGCATATCGACAACCTCACCGGCGCCAAGCGGGCGTTGGCGATCTCCGCATTGGTGCTCAGCGCCGCCCGTAAGCAACCCCGAGGGGTGTTCACCTTCACCGACCGCCGCTACGACGACGGCCGCCGTGATCTGCGGCTGGCGCTGCGCGAGCACTTTCGCGAGCGGGTCATGGAGTACAACGCGGTGATTTTCGACAGCGGAGCGTTCTCGCGCGCGCTGTGCGGAGACGTATCCGCCGTTACCGGAACATACGATATCGCCTATCTCGATCCGCCCTATGCGCCGCCGCGCGACGACAATTGTTACATCAAGCGCTACCATTTCCTGGAGGGGCTCTCGGTCTACTGGCGAGGTCAGCGAATCATGGAATCCACCCGTACTAAGAAGCTGGCCAAGAAATATACGCCGTTCTCCTATAAGCACACCGTGACCCAGGCGCTTTACCAGACCTTCGAGCAGTTCAAAGACAGCTCGATCGTCTTATCCTATTCGTCCAACGCGGTTCCGGACGCGCACACCATCAAGGCGCTGCTGCGCGAGGTCAAAGACTCGGTCGAAGTGCGGCGGCTGGACCACCGCTACTCGTTCGGCACCCACGCCGCGGCGCGCCGTCGTAAGGTGTGCGAGTACCTCTTCATCGGGCAGTGAGTTGGGGCACAGTACCGGGAAGATCACTGCATCCATGGGCGCATCATGAGCTTCGACGACGACCTCACGGTGTCGCCGAGCGGCCGCGCGGCTGGTAATAAATCCAGTCCCACCGGCAACCAGGGGATCGTGGCAACAGCGCATCGCCACCGGGTCAGCTCGGGGTCACCGTTCGAGGCGACGTTCGGGTTTTCCCGCGCGGTCCGGGTCGGCGATCGGGTGGTGGTGTCCGGCACCGCGCCGGTCTGGCCCGATGGCTCGTGTCCGGATGACGCGGCGGTCCAGGCGCGCCGCTGTTTCACGATCATTGCGGACGCGCTGGCGCAAGTTGGCGTGAGCCTGGCTGATGTGGTGCGGACCCGGATGTTCATCACCGCCGCTGGTGATGCGGATCAGGTCGGTGCCGTGCACGGAGAGCTGTTCGCGGACATCCGGCCCGCCGCGACGATGGTGATCGTCGCGGGCCTGCTCGATCCGCGCTGGAAGGTGGAGATCGAGGCTGAGGCCGTCGTGAGGTGATCGGGGGGTGTTGAGCATCACCTATGCGTTGATGCTTCCGCGTCGGGATGTTCCGACACTATGAGACTCAAGCACGTCCCGCTGGTCCTGACGGCGGAGGCGGCCGGCCCGTGGAACAGGTAGGGCCCGTGGAACAGGTAGGAGGTCGAAGGGGACCGATGAAGATCATCGTGTTGGTCAAACAGGTGCCGGACACGTATTCGGAGCGCAAACTGGCCGAATCCGACCACACTCTTGACCGAGACGCCAGCGACGCCGTGATCGACGAGATCAACGAGCGTTCGGTGGAGGCCGCGTTGCAGCTTAAAGAGGCGCACGGCGGTGAGGTCACGGTGGTGTGCATGGGCCCCGAGCGTGCTTCCGATGCCATCCGCAAGGCGCTGTCGATGGGCGCGGATAACGCGGTGCACCTGTCCGATGAGGCGCTGCACGGTTCGTGCGCGGTGCAGACGGCCAAAGCGCTGGCTAAAGTAATTAACACAGTGGTTGGCTCTGACGGGTATGACCTGGTCATCGCCGGTAACGAGGCGAGTGACGGGCGCACCGGCGCGGTTCCGGCCATGATCGCCGACGTGCTAGGGATACCGGCGCTGACGCACGCGCAGCAGCTCGCGGTGCAGGGTTCCACCGTCACGGTCACCCGAGGCACCGAGGACGGCATCACCAAGCTGAGCGCCGAGCTCCCCGCGCTGGTAAGCGTCGGCGAGAAGCTCAACGAGCCGCGCTATCCGTCGTTCAAGGGCATCATGGCGGCCAAGAAGAAAAAGGTCGCCAAGCTGACCCTAGCCGATGCCGGTATCGACCCGAGCGAGGTTGGCTTGGCCAACGCGCTGACCTCGGTCACGGTGGCCGCGCCGAAAGCGCCGAAGTCCGGTGGCGAGAAGATCGAGGACGAGGGCGACGGCGGAGTGAAGATCGCCGCGTACCTGGTCGGCCAGAAGATCATCTGATCCGGTTCGACCGGGAGGAGAACAAGCATGAGCGAGGTTTTGGTGCTCGTCGAGCACATTGACGGCGAGAACAAGAAGGTGACCTACGAGCTGCTCACCGCCGCGCGTGCGCTTGGCGAGCCCTCGGCGGTGGTAACGGCCGCGCCCGGGACGGCCAGCAAGCTGGCCGACGGGCTGAAGGCCCACGGCGCGGCGAAGATCTACGTGGCCGAGTCCGACGACGTGGACAGCTACCAGGGCTCGGCGCAGGTCGCGGTGCTGGAATCGCTGGTCACGGCCAAGGCCCCAGCCGCGGTGCTGATCGCGGCCACGGCGGACGGCAGGGAGATCGCCGGGCGGCTCGCGGTGCGCACCGACTCGGCGCTGTTGACCGATGTCATTGACGTGGGCGCCGACTCGGTGCGGCACTCCATCTTCGGTGGCGCGTTCGTGGTGACCGCCAAGGCGAACACCGAGCATCCCGTGATTACGGTCCGCCCGGGCGCCATGGAAGCCGAGGTGGCTGAGGGCGCGGGGGTTGAGGAAAGCGTCGAGGTCCCGGCGCTGGACGCCAGCCGGCAGGCTAGGGTGCTCAGCCGGGAGCCACTCGTCGGCGGTGACCGCCCCGAGCTGACCGAAGCGTCCATCGTGGTCTCCGGGGGCCGCGGCGTGGGTTCGGCGCAGAACTTCGCGGTGGTGGAGAAACTGGCCGACTCGCTGGGGGCCGCCGTCGGCGCGTCCCGGGCAGCGGTCGACTCGGGTTACTACCCTAACCAGTTCCAGGTCGGGCAGACCGGCAAGACGGTCTCGCCGCAGCTGTACATCGCCTTGGGTATCTCTGGCGCGATCCAGCACCGGGCCGGGATGCAGACCTCGAAAACCATCATCGCGGTGAACAAGGACGCCGAGGCACCGATTTTCGAGATCGCTGACCTCGGGGTGGTGGGCGATCTGTTCAAGGTGGCTCCGCAGCTCACCGAGGAAGTCGCCAAGCGAAAGAGATAAGGTTGGGATCGGAGGTACTGGGCTGTTCACACACAGGCAACCGGGAGGTTAAGACGCATGTGGGGCCGGTTCGTATCGAGCCGGTACACCCTGGGCATGACGCAGTCGCAGCTATTGGTGACCACACCATCTACTGGGTGTAGTGACGAAGCTCCCCGGTATTCCCTGCTGATGACCCGCAACGGCGCCGATGTGGAAGCTGCCCAACGGCTCCGCTGCCAAGTATTCGCCGGAGAGCTCGGTGCTCACCTGGGCGAAGGCGGTCGAGATGGCCGTGATGTCGACCGGTTCGACGAGCACTGTGATCATCTGGTGGTGCGGGCCGACCGCACTGGGGAGATCGTGGGCACCTACCGAATGCTCCCCCCGGAACGGGCGGTGGCCGCCGGCGGCTACTACTCCGAGACTGAGTTCGATCTGTCGGCGCTGGCTGAGCTGCGTCCTGGGCTGGTTGAGGCTGGTCGCGCCTGTGTGCACCCTGACCACCGCAGCGGCGCGGTGATCAGCCTGATCTGGGCCGGCATCGCCCGCTATCTGTTGTTGACCGGGCACTCCCGGCTGATTGGTTGCGCGAGCGTCCCGCTCGCCGACGGCGGTGCGACGGCTGCCGGAGTATGGGGTCTCGCGCAAGCTAAACACCTCTCGCCACCGGAGTTACGCGTGCGGCCGTGGCGGCCCTGGGACGCATGGGCCGCGCCCCAAGCGGCGCGAACGGTGATCCCGCCGTTGTTGCGTGGCTACCTGCGGCTAGGCGCGTGGGTGTGCGGCCCGCCCGCGCACGACCCGGACTTCGGTGTGGCTGACCTCTTCATACTGTTGCCACTTGACCGGGTGGACTCCCGTTACTTGCGGTTCTTCCTGGGGGACGGGGCATGACCGCCGAGCTGTCGCCGCAAGCGGACGCTGTCACCGCGGCCCCCCCGCACCCGGTGCTGCCCGCCGTGCGCGATCGAGTCGGGAACGTATGGCAACCCGCTTCGGCGTGCACGGCAGGCTGTCTTCCCGATCTCGACTCGCTGCCCCGAGTGAGCACGGCACGGGTCGCGGTCCGGCTGATCGGCCTGATTGCGTTGTTGGCCGGTGCCCTGGTGGCTGCCCCCGTCCTGCCCTTGCTCGCGCCGGACCGGCGAACCGCGGCGTTGTGTGCGCTGTTCCGTGCGGTGCTGCGGGTGGCGGGCGTGCGGCTGGACCACCGAGGCGACCGGCGCCTGGACAAGGGTGATCAGACCGGGGTGCTTGTGGTATCCAACCACATCTCGTGGCTGGACATCCTTGCGCTCGGCACAGTTCAGCCGTTGCGTATGGTGGCCAAGCGGGAGATCCGGGACTGGCCGGTGCTCGGCGGCCTGGCCGCGCGGACCGGCACCCTGTTCGTGGACCGGACTGGGCTGCGCGGCCTGCCATCGGTGGTGGCCGAGGCGAGCGCGGCGTTGCGCGCTGGCTCGGTGGTCGGGCTGTTCCCCGAGGGCACCACCTGGTGTGGCGCGGCGTCCGGGGTGTTCCGTCGGGCTGGCTTCCAGGCCGCGTTGGACGCCGATGTGCCGGTGCGGCCGGTGGCGCAGCGGTTGCGGCTGCCGGACGGCACGCCAGCCACTGTGGGCGCGTTTATCGGGGATGATAATCTGGCGGATTCGCTGTTGCGGGTGCTCCGGTTGCCTTACCTGGTGGTCGAGATTCATGTGCTGCCGCTGCTGGTGGCCGGACCGGAAACCGACCGGCGCGAGTTCGCCCGGCGAGCCGAATTGGCCATCGCGGAAGTCACCGGCGTGCCGGCGCCCCCGGTGATCCGGCCGCCACGCGCCGTGCGGCTGGCCGCGTGAGAGACCGTCGGCGTGCCGGCCAGGAACCGGACCCAGTCCGGCTGTGACCCGCCGCCGCGCCGACCCTCCTGAGGACGGTTAGTCTGGGTGTCGAGATGACCTACCTGGATCACGCGGCGACGACGCCGATGCTGCCGAGCGCGGTGGCCGCCATGAGTGAGGCATTGTCACGCACCGGCAATGCCTCCTCGCTGCATTCCTCCGGTCGGCTGGCCCGCCGGGTGGTGGAGGAGTCGAGGGAGACCATCGCGGCCGCGTTCGGCGCCCGTCCTTCTGAAGTGATCTTCACCGCGGGCGGGACCGAGGGCGACAACATCGCGGTGAAAGGCATCTACTGGGCGCGCGGGGCCGCTGATCCCCGACGGACTAGGCTGTTGGTTTCGGCCGTCGAGCACCACGCCGTGCTGGAAGCCGCGCAGTGGCTGGTCGAGCACGAAGGCGCTGAGCTGGAGTTACTCGGGGTCGACCGGCATGGTCGGGTCCAACCGGAGATACTGCGGGCCGCGCTGGCGGTTGACCCCGACCGCACCGCCCTGGTCAGCGTGATGTGGGCGAACAACGAGGTCGGTACGGTCAACCCGATCGCCGAGCTGGCCGCGATCGCGCACGAGTTCGGCGTGCCGCTGCATACCGATGCCGTCCAGGCCGCCGGCATTCTGCCGATCAACTTCGCGACGTGCGGGGCGGACGCGCTCACCGTCACCGGCCATAAGCTCGGCGGGCCATACGGGCAGGGCGCGCTGTTGTTGGGCCGGGACACCGCGTGTGCCCCGCTGCTACATGGCGGCGGCCAGGAGCGCGACGTTCGGTCTGGAACGTTGAACGTGCCCGCCATAGTAGGGCTGGCCACCGCTGTGCGGCAGTCAGTGCGGGATGCGCCGAGGCGCGCGGTCGAGCTCGCCGCGCTGCGTGACGAGCTGATCCGCCAGGTCATCGCGGCCGTGCCGGACGCGGTGCTGAACGGGGACCCCGGAGACGGCGTGCTCGACGGCGGACCGTCCCGCCTGCCAGGCAACGCCCACCTGTCGTTTCCCGGTTGCGAGGGTGACAGCCTGATCATGCTGATGGACGCTCGGGGTATCGATTGCTCCACCGGTTCGGCTTGCACGGCCGGGGTGGCTAGGCCCAGCCATGTGCTGATGGCCATGGGCGCGGACGAAGCGGTGGCCCGCGGCTCGTTGCGATTGTCCCTCGGGCACACCTCCGGCCCGGCTGACGTGGCCGCTGTGGCCGCCGCGATCGGTCCCGTGGTGCAGCGGGCTCGCCGAGCCGGCCACGCGGGCGGACGGCAGCGTCACCCCGAACCGGCCGCGAGCCAGGACAAGCGAGCGCGAGACGGCCACCAGGCCTTGGCCAGCGCCGGCGAACGGTAAGTGGTGAGCGGTGATGCGGGTACTAGCCGCGATGAGCGGCGGAGTCGACTCGGCGGTGGCCGCCGCTCGCGCGGTGGAGGCCGGCCACGACGTGGTCGGTGTGCATCTGGCGTTGTCCGAGACGCCGGACGCGCTGCGTTCGGGCTCCCGGGGTTGCTGCTCACGGGAGGACGCCGCTGACGCCCGGCGGGCCGCTGACGTGTTGGACATCCCGTTCTACGTGTGGGACTTCGCCGGTCGCTTCGCCGAAGAGGTTGTCGAGGCGTTCATCGCGGACTACGCCGCCGGTCGCACCCCGAACCCGTGCCTGCGCTGCAACGAGAAGATCAAGTTCGCGGCGTTGTTGGACAAGGCGCTGGCGTTGGGCTTCGACGCCGTGTGCACGGGTCATTACGCTCGGCTCTCCGGCGGGGTGCTGCGCCGCGCGGTGGACCTCGACAAGGACCAGTCTTACGTGTTAGCGGTGCTCGGCGCTGACCAGCTGGCCCACGCGATGTTCCCGGTCGGCGATACGCCCAAGCCGGCGGTCCGGGCCGAGGCGGCCCGCCGAGGCCTCTCCGTGGCCGCCAAGCCGGACAGCCACGATATTTGCTTCGTCCCGACCGGGGACACCGCCGGCTTCCTGACCGAGCGGTTGGGGTCCAGGCCGGGGCTGGTGGTGGACGCGGCCAGCGGCGCGGTGCTCGCCGAGCACGCCGGCGTGCATCGGTTCACGGTTGGTCAGCGCCGGGGGCTCGGTCTGGGCCAGCCAGCGGCGGACGGCCGACCTCGATATGTCTTGGGCATCGAGCCGGTCAGTGGCACCGTGCGGGTTGGCCCCGCCGAAGCCTTGGATATCACGGAAATCGTGGGGGAGCGGCCGGTATGGACCTCCGGGCAAGCCCCCCTCGGCCCGGTGGAATGCGTCGCGCAAGTTCGCGCCCACGGCGGGCTGGCCGATGCGGTCGCCGAGCCAGACGGGCCGCTGCTGCGGGTACACGTGCGCGAGCCGCTACGCGGCGTGGCTCCGGGGCAAGCCGTTGCGCTTTACCGACTGGATTCCCTCGGCGACATCGTGCTTGGCAGCGCCACGATCCGCTGAGGTCAAGGTTCGGCTCCTGTGTTACGCGTGGCTTAAGTGCGCATCGACGCCGTACTGCCCGTACCTGGCGGCGGCGCTAGGTTTGGGTTCATGACGAGTCCTGTGCGGGTTGTCGATGTGCGGCGCCGGGCCGGCTGGTTGCCCGACAGCCAAGACGACCTCGAGGCGTGGCTGGCCGGCCATCGCGAGCGGGTGGAGGCTAAAGGCGAGCATGTCGTGCTGCATCCGGTGCTCACCGAGTTTCAGGCGTTGATAGACACCGATCCGGTGGTGGGTATGTACATCAACCGGATGATTGCCCAGGTGCCGCAGACCAAGCGGTACCGCAAGCGCCATCTGGAGAGCGTGCCGCAGATGCTGCGCCTGATCAACGAGGTGCTCACGATGGCGCCTGAGTTCGGCGACCCGATGGTGACGACGCCGCTGGGCGCGATCCTGGACTGGACGATGGGCACACCGGCCGGGTTCGCGGCCTTCCGCGACCCGCGAATCAACGCGATGCTGAAGAAAATCCTGACCGCTTGGTGCGAGTTTCTCAGTAGCAGCGGCTCGCTGTACGTGCTCAATGATTCGCCATCTGGCTGGAAGTGCGCCGCGGCCCAGCGCGCGGTCGGCATTGAGCAGTACCAGCATGATCCCCAGGATGAGCACTGGGGCTTTGCTTCGTGGAATGACTTCTTCACCCGACGGTTCAAGGACAACGAACGTCCGGTCGCCTCTCCGGAGGACGACCACGTGATCGTCAACGCGTGCGAGTCGACTTCTTACAACATCAGCACCGATGTGCAACGCCGAGATCGCTTCTGGATCAAAAGTCAACCGTATTCGCTCGAGGATATGCTGGCCCATGACGAGTCGGTCGATCAGTTCGTGGGTGGCACCGTCTATCAAGCCTTTCTGAGCGCCACCGACTACCACCGATGGCATAGCCCTGTCGCCGGGACGGTCGTGAGGGCTTTCCTGCAGCCTGGCACGTACTACTCAGAGGCCGACTCGCAGGGTACCGACGCGGTTGAGCCGACGCACTCGCAGGGGTATCTGGCCCATGTCGCGACCCGGGCCGTCATTATCATCGAGTCCGATAATCCAATCATCGGACTCGTCGCCTTCGTGCCGGTCGGCATGTCTGAGGTGTCCTCCTGCGTAATCCACTCACATGTCAGGCCCGGCTACCACCTCGCCAAGGGCGAGGAACTCGGCTACTTCCAGTTTGGCGGCTCTACCCACTGCCTCGTCTTCCGCCCAGCCGTGATCGCTGACTTCACCCTTGCAGCCATTCCCCAACCACACGACCCGGATGCGCCGCTGATGCTTGTCCGCTCCAAGCTCGCTACCGCCCGCACCACAACCTGAGCCGAGAATTTCGCCGAATTCGACCCAACGGCCGCTATCGCCGACTTCGGGCGGGTTCAGTTGGCCGAGTTCGTCTGGCCTCGTTGACCAGCGATCCGGCGATCCGGCCGCATCGGGTCCGGGTCAGCGGGTGAGTTGGCCAACACAAACAGCTCGTACTTCTCGCTGGGCGCCAGCCGCCGCCGGGTCCGCCCCGACCGCCTCGAATCGGACATCGGACTGTGCCATCACGCAACCTCCTGATCGCTGATCTTGCTGAGATCACGTCAGGTGGCTGGGTATTTCCGATCGGGGTGTTGCTCACGAAGTCAGACGCAGAACAGCACGCCGTGGCGTGCGGCATGGCCGTGATCCTGCCTCGGGGAAGCGATGAACGCGGCCACGGCTACCGGCCCATCGCCTCTTGCACCCACAGGGCCGCACCGCGCTTGAGGACATCACACCGCATCTGTAGCTCCGCGCAGTGCTTGCGCAGCCGAATCAGCTCTTCCCGTTCGTCCTCGCCCAGTGTGCCGCCACCGCGCTCCCGGCGCCCACCCCACTGCGGCAACAGTCACCCCATGCTCGGCACACCGCACCCCAGGAGCCCGGGGCCTGCGGATACAGCCGGGTGGTGCCAGCGTCCACGCCACGCCAGCGACGCGGACCCGCACCGGCGTCATCACCAGCTGCCCGCAGCGCCCGCAGCGACCCGTGCGGCCGCACCGAGGCCACCAGCACGTCCTCGCCCTTGAGGGTCTCCAGCTCTCTCTTCTCGATCACCGTGTGCTCGACACCCAACACCGACCGCCACACCCTGCCACCACGCAACGTCGCCGCTCCCAGCCGGGATCTTGATCCCCAGACAGCCAAAAACCCCGCCGGCACGCAGGATTATGCCCCACTCGATCGATCACCGCCGACCCCGGCCCATACGTCCGGGTGCGCCGCGCGCCACCAGGGCAGGCCCCAGCCTGCCCTTGATCCTGCCCGACAAGGGGCCGCAGAGGCTCACAGGTCAAGGGTGGCGCAGCGCCATCCCCTCGGGACGCCGAAGGCGCCCTTGACCTGTGAGGGGCGGCCCCGCACACTGCGCGGCGCACTCGGACACCACCCACGGAAACGACAGCAGAACCCTCTTTTTCATTGGCTGCCCAACATCCCGACGCGCTGCGTATAGTAGGCAAGCGCATAGGTCGGCGCCTTCGGCGGGATGGATGACGCTGGCTGGCGTCACAAGGCCGTCTGTCGAGTCCGACCAAGGCGGCGAAGCGTTCTGTCAGCAAAGGGCTGGGGTGGCTATGGGGCAGGTGTACCTTCAAGCGGAGGTCGCGGAAGACGGTGCGGATGAAGCATGGCTGGGGTCAATCGGCTCCCAACTGATGCGGGAACTGAGAGATCATGACGTCAGCGTTACCCGATCCGAGACGAGTGCGCCACCAAGGGCGAAGTCCGCAGCGGTCGAATCTGTCTCAACGCTGATGATCGCGGCGGCAAGTTCGCCGGTTGCCACAGTCATAGCGAATGTACTGATGAATTGGTTACTTCGTGGGCGCGAGCGCAAGGTTCGGCTCACTATCGGTGAATCCTCGATCGAGATGTCGTCGAGTACCGTGCAACAGCAGCAAATGATTGTCTCGTCCTGGCTCGAGGCGCATCTTCAGGACCGTGACACTACGTGCGAGCCATGAGTCCTGCGCGCTCGGCCCTTCTGATAGGTGCTGACACCTTCCAGGACAATCGCTTGCCCCAGCTGCGTGGAGCTGTGGCCGATGTCGAAGCAGTCGCGGAGGTGCTCGGTGATCCGATAATCAGTGATTTTGCGACGAAGATATACAGGAATGCAATGTCTTATCGGGTCGCAGATGCTATCGAAGGTTTCTTCGCCGATGCGGACTTCGCCGATTTCTTGATCTTGTATATCTCCGGTCACGGATTGAAGGACGATAGCGGTCGCCTGTATTTCGCGGCAACGGATACCCGGCCCAATCGGCTGGGTTCGTCGGCAATCTCATCGACGTTCGTTCTCGATCAAATGATCAAGAGTCGATCCCGGCGCATATTCGTTGTGCTGGACTGCTGCTTTTCTGGAGCATTTACCACCAACCGCCTCCGGCGGTCCCATGAGGACATGGATTCTTTGGAGCGTTTAGCTGCCACCGGCTGCGCGATCATTACGTCTTCCGCGTCGCTGGAATACTCGTTCGATACCTCCGAATCTGGTGACGCATCATCTGTTCCCGCCGAGAAAACCCCATCAGTTTTCACGCAGGCATTTATTCGCGGACTCCGGACCGGAGAAGCCGACCTCAACTGCGACGGATTGGTCGAAGTCTGCGAATTGTACGAGTATCTGCGCCGTATGATGCGGTCGAGTTCTGTCCAGCAGACTCCTACTTTGAGTAGCGAATTGGACGGCCCATTTTATGTCGCATACAGCCGGGCGATGCGTTTGTCGCCAACGGCCGAAATGGAGCAGTCCGACCCCAGTCCGGATTCGGATGGCCAGGAACGTCCCCAGGTCACGGTAGATCTCGACAGCTCTGGCGCGC
>JAFASX010000104.1 GCA_019244295.1 Pseudonocardia sp. | reverse complement strand
CACCAGCCACATAGGCGGCGGTCAACTCACCAATCGAATGCCCCATCACCACCCGAGGCCGCACACCCCAGGACTCCAGGAGCCGATACAACGCCACCTCAAAGGCAAACAACCCAGGCTGAGTAAACTCCGTCAGGTCCACCCGATCATCAGCGATCGCCGCCCGAGTCTCCGCATCAAATCGATCGAGAACCTCCCGGTAAGCCCGAGCGAACACCGGAAACCGCGCCGCAAGCTCCCGCCCCATGTCGGCACGTTGCGCACCCTGCCCGGAAAACACCACCCCAACCCGGCCCTCACCCACAACCCGGCCCCGGACCGGCGCGGACCGCAGCAGCTCATCGCGCGAGCCACCCACCACCACCGCCCGATGCGGCAACGCCGCCCGGGTGGTGGCCAACGACCACCCCGCATCCACCGGATCCGCGTCCACCTCGGCCAACCGAGACAGGTTCTCGGCCACCGCCACCGGATCAGCACCCGACACCACCCACGGCACCACCACATCCACCGGCCGCTCCGGGAGTGGCCGAATCTCAACGTCAGGCGCCTGCTCCAAGATCACGTGCGCGTTCGTCCCGCTGACCCCGAACGACGACACTCCCGCCCGGCGAGGTCGGCCGGTCACCGGCCACGGCTGGTGTTCCGTGGCCAGCTCCACAGCGCCCACCGACCAGTCCACATGCGAGGTGGGCTGTTCAGCGTGCAGCGTGCGCGGCACCTCGCCCCGCCGCAGTGCCTCCACGACCTTGATGACTCCAACTACCCCAGCGGCGGCCTGGGTGTGACCGATGTTCGACTTGATTGACCCCAACAGCAGCGGGATATCCCGCCCTTGCCCGTATGTCGCCAGCAATGCCTGCGCTTCGATCGGATCACCCAACTTGGTGCCCGTTCCGTGCGCCTCGACCACGTCCACGTCCGAAGGCACCAGACCGGCATCCGCCAACGCCCGGCCGATCACCCGCTGCTGCGACGGCCCGTTCGGCGCGGTCAACCCATTCGAGGCGCCATCCTGATTGCTCGCGCTACCGCGCACCACCGCCAACACCCGATGACCACGGCAGCGAGCATCCGACAGCCGCTCGATCACGAGCACACCGACGCCCTCAGCCCAACCCGTGCCATTCGCCCCATCCGCGAACGCCTTACACCGACCATCCCTGGCCAGCCCACCCTGGCGTTCGAACTCATCGAACATGTAAGACGAAGCCATGACGGTTACCCCGCCGGTAATCGCCAGCGAGCACTCACCTCGGCGCAGCGCTTGAACCGCCAAGTGCAGCGCCACCAGGGACGCGGAGCACGCGGTGTCCACCGATATAGCCGGACCTTCCAGACCAAGGAAATAGGCCAGCCGACCCGAGATCACGCTCTGGTTCATTCCAGTGATCAAAAATCCCCTGGTCTCGTCGAAATCGTCGTACCCGGACAGCGACGTGCCCATGAATACCGCTGTGTCGCTGCGCCTCAGCGAGTGCGGATTGATCCGCGCGTGCTCCAGCGCCTCCCAGCTGCATTCCAACGCCAACCGCTGCTGCGGGTCCATCGCCAGCGCCTCACGTGGCGAGATTCCGAAAAAGCCGGCATCGAACTCGGCGGCGGTCTCCACGAATCCACCAAAGAAGCTCTCGCCCTTCGGCCAGCCCCGGTAACCAGGGGCGGCGCTGATACCGTCGCGTCCGTCGGCAACGAAGTCCCACAGCGCTTGCGGCGAGTCAATGCCACCGGCGAACCGGCAGCCCATTCCCACAATCACAATCGGATCGGAATCCGCGGGGGCACCGCTGTCCACGGGGGTCGGCGAGACCGCGCCGACCGTCGCGGTGGTGATGTGAGTGTCGGTCTCGGCCAGGCCAAGCTGGTTGAGCACATGCTCGGCCAGTGCCGTGACGGTCGGGTAATCGAATACCACTGTGGTGCCCAGCCGCAGCCCGGTCATGGCACCCACTCGGTTGCGCAACTCGACCGAGGTCAGTGAGTCGAACCCCAGCTCTTTGAACGAACGCTTCGGGTCGACCCGCTCATTGCTGCTGTGTCCCAGTACCGCCGCCACCTCGCCACGCACGTGGTCAAGGACGAGGTCGAAGCGCCGCGCAGGCGACACCGTGCGTAGTCGGTCCGCCATTCCGGCCCCGACGACGGACTCAGTAACGGCTGCTCGTCGGCTGGTTTGTAGGACACCGGCTAGCAGTGGGGGTATATCGGCCGCGGATGCGGCTGGGCCGGTCAACACGGGCGCGAGCACCGCTTGGGAACACCCCAGCGCGGCGTCTAACGCCGCCATACCAGTAGTCGCGG
>JAFASX010000031.1 GCA_019244295.1 Pseudonocardia sp. | reverse complement strand
TCCGCCAACCGACGAGAAGCCACATCCTCATCAGCTTCCGCATCAGCAACCTTCTGTACCACTCGGGCATCCTTTCCGACCGCAATGCCGATCACAGCGGTCGATCATGGACCACCCGGGCTTACACACCTAGCGTGACACTCTCCCTGGACGTGGCCGCTGGTCAGGTGTCGACCGATCCGCGCTCGCGGCGGCGGCGCACTCTGCACCCTGATCAGCGTGCGCTGCCGCTGGCCGAGCTGACCGGCCTGACGGTGTATGCCTACTCGTTTATCCTGACCAACCTGGACGTCTCCACCCCCGCCAAGGCCGCCCAGGTGGAGCACTGGTACCGGCATCGCACCCAGATTGAGAACATGTTCCGCGACAGCAAACACGGCGCCGCGCTGCGTCACCTGCCCTCCGGTGACCCAACGGTCAACCGGGCCTGGATGTGGGGCGCGCTGCTGGCGGCCAGCATGGCCGGCTGGCTCCACCAGCTCACCGGCGTGCTCACACCCGACGGACACCTGCTCGGGCACGGCGTCCGCGATGGCCAAGCCATGATCGCCACCCTGCGCCACCGCCTCATTCGCGTACCCGGCCGGATCATCCACCACGCCGGGGCGCTCACCCTGCGCTTACCCCCCGACCACCAACTCCTGGACACCATCCTCACCCGCATCCGCGCCCTGCCCGCCGTCTGACCACCCGCCCACCGGCCCACCCCGGCCCGCACACACCCTAGGAACCCGCCCACCCGAGGCGACACTCGGGCCACCACCATACCCCCAACCCCGAAAACCACCCCCCAAGATCAACGTCAGCCGTGAAAGATCAACTCACTGCCTTAATCGCGGATTCGGGTCAGTTGTTGTACCCCCCTGGGGTGGGGCGCCTCGAGGGCGTGAAAATCGCCTCATCAGTACCACGAGCATCAGGGGTACCTATTTCCCGGTTAGTCACTGATCTCCTCTGTTGAGGATGCCCGTTGCGGGCTGAAAATTCGTCGCACCAGTACCACCAGCCCCAGCGGCACCTATTTTCGAACTAGATCGACGAACTCCTCCCTGGTGTGGGCCGAGATCAGAATTACCCGACTCGCGTCGACGTCGCCGTCATCCACCAGCTCCCGCGCAACAGCGAAACCGCTTTCGCCGTTGAGATCGATGTCGATGAGCGCGACATCCGGGCGCAGCTCATCAGCGCGCGCGAGCGCCTCCTCGCCCGTCGAAGCAACCGCGACGACACGTACGCCTTCCCGCTCGAGCAGCACGCGGGCCGCTTCTCGAAAGTCCGCGCTATCGTCGACGATTAAGCAGCGCAATGCCACAGGTGTGCCCACCGAGTTGGACGCGGAGGTCAAGCGCCGACGGTATGGAACAATCGGCCCACGGCGAAGCCGACGGCTGCGGCGCCGAGACCGATCACGACCATCTTTATGCCATTTTTGCGCCAATCGCCGACCAGCGTCAGGGATGAGTACACGCCAACTCCGAACAGCACCAGGGCGCTCAAGATCACGGCCAGCACAAGGGCGGGTGTCCGGCCCAGCCACAGGAACGGGACCAGCGGAATCAGGTGGCCGATCAGCGTGGCCACGGTGATGACCACCGAGCTGCGCAGGATGTCGGCGGTCCCAACCGGCTGCAGGTGCAGCTCTTCGTCCATCATCGTGGCTAGCCAGCTGTCGCGGTTGCCGGTGATGGTGTCGACGACGCGGTTGAGCAGTTCGCCGCTGAAGCCCTTGGCCGCGTAAATCTCGCGGACTTCGTTGCGCTCGGCCTCAGGTGCGGTCTCGATGTCGTCAAGTTCCTTCTGCCGTTGAGCGCTGTAGTAGTCGCGTTCGGAGACCGACGAGGTGTAGCCGACGGCGCCCATGGAGATGGACTCGGTGAAGGCCGCCGCGAAGCCGGTGGCCAATAGCACCGTGTTCGAGCCGCCGCCAGCGATGACGCCGAGGATAATCCCGAGGATGTTCACCAGCCCGTCTTGGCCGCCCAGGATGACGTCGCGCAACCAATTGGACTTGCGTTGATGTTCGGGCGCCGGCGTCAAGCTCGCGGCGCCGGTCTTATCCCCGACCCGCACTGCTCGCCCAAGCGCCGTGCGGACCCGGCCTTTGTTCCTGTCCATCGTCATCATTAGATCTTTCGTCACGCCAAATCGTTGGCACGTGCTCCCGCGGGTACTTGGCCCTCTCGAAATCCGGCCCGGCGCAAGGTGACCGCGACGGCGGCGGCATCGTGGTCACCGTTGTGCCATCGCTTCCGGTCACCGCGGCGTTATGGCCCGTCGATAAAGCAACAATTGTCTCGATACCCGGCTGGCGTCATCGAAGGCAGCTACAAACTCCAGCTACTGACTAGCTGCAATTAGGAATACCCGCTAGCGGGAATGCGTGCCGCGCCAAACTCCTGGTAGCCAGCAATGCCGATGGGCGTCAGCCACGGCGAAGGGAAACTTGTGGACCCCCGGTAGCGAAGACGGCCGCAGGCGGGGCAGGCGATCGTCGCCGCTTGGGCGGCGGCATCGGGTCTCGACGATGCCAACATCGCTACCGTGACCTAACTCTACCGGTGACGCCGATTCGTTAGCGGGCCTCCAGAAACGTGATCACCGCCAGCACCCGGCGGTGATCGTCATCTGTTTCTGGCAGGCACAGCTTGGCCAGAATGCTGCGCACATGCTTTTCGACCGTCCCCTCGGTGACCCACAGCTGGCGCGCAATGCCGGCGTTGGAACGGCCCTCCGCCATCAGGCCCAGCACCTCACGCTCCCGCGCGCTCAGCGCGGCCAGCGGGTCATTGCGCCGGCGCGCTGAGACCAGTTCTTGCACCAGCGCCGGATCGACAACCGAACCGCCCCTGGCGATCCGCAGCAACGTCTCCACGAAATCGGACACGTCAACGACCCGGCTTTTGAGCAAGTAACCGATCCCCCGCCCACTCGCCAGCAGTTCCATCGCATGCTCCATCTCGGCATGCGCTGACAGCACCAAGATGCCGATCCGCGGGAACTCCTGGCGGATCAGCCCGGCCGCCTCCAGACCTTCGGTGGTATTCGTCGGCGGCATCCGGATATCGACAACCACCAGGTCGGGCGCCTTCTGGCGCACCAGCGCCAGCAGTTGCGAGGCATCCCCGGCCTGCCCCACCACCTCAAAACCGTGGCGCTCGAGCACGCTGGCCAGACCTTCACGCAGCAGAATGTCGTCCTCGGCGAGGGCCACCCGCAACTTAAGATAATCTCCGGTGGCTTCCCCGTCACCCGTCATAGTCATGATTATCGCGCCAATCACCTGCTATGAACACGCGGTTGGATGTCGACCGGTTCTGCCGCCGCGAGGCCGAAGGTGGTTATGGCCCAGGGAAACAGGCAGCTGATTCCCAGGACGCGGGCCCAGGCGGGGTCGGCGAGCAGGCGGGCCGCCTCTGGGTGGTGTGCGGCGGGGTGAGAATGGCCACGTTGGAGACGGTTACCCGGTCTAGACAGTCCCGGAGGAAGAGCCGGAACAGCAGGAGCAGCGATAGACACCAGCCGAGCAAGATTGAACGGTGTCGCCACGCGAGCCGCGGCAGTCCCGCGCCTGCGGCTTAGGTGGGCTCATGGCTGGAGTACCGCTCCACCGTCTCAGCGGTGAAGGGCACGACGGGGATGATTGATCCCTCGGCGTTGGTGTCAGCGACCTGGTCGAACAGATCGTCATACAGCACTGCGTCGAATCGTGACGACCGTCAGACCTGGCCGACAAACAGGCTCAACGCCAACACGTCATGCATCACCACATGCGCCAGTACCAACCGCGACCGCTCATGGGGCGTTTTTAGGATGCGCCCTTCCACACCGTCACATCGAAAGTATCGTAGTAGTCAGACTTATTGGTTATCTTTATTCCTGCAATAATCCCGTGACCTATAAAGCGGAATTCCGTTCCTTGGCTATTGCTGAGCGAAGTTACAAAGCGGGTGTTGTTGGCGCAATTTTGGTAATTGAGTCGGTTGTATCGAGGGGCGCAAATTGGCCGTTGCCAGCATAAATTGTACTATCATAAGGGATGACTAGATCGGCATCGCCTACATGCACGGTTGAAAATGTAGGTCGTGAGGGTTCGCTGCTGAAGCTGAGTCCGTGACCGTGTGAAACGTCGGCATAGTGTGTTAGTATTGTTCCCTCTCCCGACCATTGTCCACTCAACTTGCCTATCTTCAATGTGGTGATCGACAGGAGTCTACGGCCATCCGCTTGGCTTCCGATGGTCACCGTTATGATCGTTAAAGGACGTGTTTGTGCTGGTCGGGGTGGCGGGATTTGAACCCACGGCCTCTTCGTCCCGAACGAAGCGCGCTACCAAGCTGCGCCACACCCCGATGGCTCGGCTACCGCCGCAGAGTTTAGCTGACTTCCGCGGCGGCCGACGATGAGGTATGCGCCCGACCGTCGAGGTCGGGGACGGCCGAAGCGCGGCGCGGTACCAGGGTCAGCAAGCTGGCCTCCGGCGGGCAGGCGAACCGCATCGGTGCGTATGGTGATGTCCCCAGACCAGCGGAAACGTGCAGCCAAGTGTGCGCTCCCCAACGGGAAGCTCCTCGAGCCCGGGAACGATCGAGCCCGCAGTTGGTCACCAGCGCCCCATACCATGGCAGCCGCAGCTGGCCGCCATGGGTGTGCCCGGCCAACACGAGGTCGTAGCCGTCGGCGGCGAAACAGTCCAACACCCTCGGTTCGGGGGAATGAGTGAGCCCAAGCCGCAGCGTTACTGGTTCGTTGACTGGCCCGGCTACCTCGGCGTAGCGGTCACGACGGATGTGCGGGTCGTCAACCCCAGCCACCGCGATATGCTGTCCGCCTACTTCAAGTCGCAGCCGGGTATGCACCACGTCGTGCCACCCCCGCTCGATCAGGGCGGCCCGCAGGTCACGCCAGGGCAGCGGTGGCCCGTGCACCCGGTGCTTCTCGTAGTGGAAGTAGCGGACCGGATTCTTGGGCTTCGGGCCGTAGTAGTCGTTGCTGCCGAACACGAAGAACCCTGGAAGCTCAAGTAGCGGGTCGAGCGCGCGCAGCACGCTCGGTACCGCGGCCGGATGCGCCAGGTTGTCGCCGGTATCCACGACGAAGTCAGGTTTCAGCTTGGCCAGCGCGGCAACCCAGCGCTGCTTGCTGTGCTGGTTGGGCATCATGTGTAGGTCGGAGACATGAAGCAGCCGCAGTGGCCGCGCGTTCGTCGGCAGCACCGGCAGGGTCGCCGTGCGCAGCGTCCACAGCCGCCGTTCGATGAGTGAGGCGTATCCGATTCCGGTGACGCCCAGTCCGATGGTGCCTGCCACAGCGCGCAGGAGCGTGTTCACGCTTGCCAGGGTACGGGTCCCGCTGGCTCGGTTACGGTGACCCACCATGGGTCTGAAGCAGCGGCTGCGAACCGATCTCACCGCGGCCATCAAGGGGCAGGATGAGCTGACCAAGGCGACGTTGCGGATGGCGCTGAGCGCGATCACGGCGGCCGAGGTGGCTGGCGATACCGCTCGAGAGCTCGACGAGCCTGAGGTGCTGAAGGTACTCACCCGAGAGGTGAAGAAGCGCGCTGAGGCGTCCGAAGCGTTCGACGCGGCCGGACGTGGCGAGCTAGCGGCCAAGGAACGGGCTGAGGCCGATGTGCTGTCTCGGTACCTGCCCACCCAGCTGGATGACGCAGAGGTGGCCGCGATTGCCGAGCGAGCGGTCAACCAGGTCGCTGCCCAGCTGGGTGAGCGACCTGGGATGAGGCAGATGGGTCAGGTGATGAAGGTAGCCAGCGCTGAGGTGGCCGGCCGGGCGGAAGGATCGCGGGTGGCGGCGGCGGTCAAGGCGCGGCTGGCTGGCTGAACGTCGATTTCGGTACTTCTTCAGTGCGAAGAAGTCGGCGGGAGAGTGGTTCAACGGCCGCGCTGGGCTCGGGGGGCCGCCGAGGATGGAGTGCTCGGCGGCGGCTCATCGGAGTCAGCACCCGGAGGTGGCGGTGGGGGCGGTACCTTACCCGTGCTCACCTGCAAAGTGATCACCTGGCCGGGCAGCGCGGAACCACGCGGGGACTGCCCGACCACGGTGCCCTCGGTGGCGCGGTTGTCCACTCGCTTCTCGGTGGTTCGCCAGTTGCTGTCGTGTAGTCGCTCGGTAGCTTCGTCAACATCCAGGCCAACCACGTTCGGCACTCTGGACGCCTCGCCGCCTTGCATGTACCGCTCATCGGTGGGCGGCAGCGGCAGCACCGGTTGATCAGCCAGGTAGCCGGTCATCGCTCGGAACCAGGTACGGGCCGGGGCTTTACCGCCGTAGATGTTGCCGCCGTCGCATGCCACCGGCGGCGCGCTGCCTCCCGAATCGCACAACGGCTGAGGCGAACGGGAATTGTCGAACGTGATGACCGCCGCGGATGCCTGCGGCACGATGCCGACGAAGCCGGCCGACTTGTGCTCGTTGGTCGTCCCCGTCTTACCCGCCATCGGTCGCTTCCAGCCGAAGCCGTTCGCTGCCGCCGCCGACGTGCCGTTGATGTCGTCCCTGCTCAAGCCGGTCAACAGGGTATTCGCCAGACCTGGCTCGACCACCCGTTCGCACGGCAGCTCGTTGACCGGGACCGGCTGGCCGGCCGAGTCGGTGACCTGCTCGATCGGACTCGGCGGGCACCAGATCCCAGAGCTGGCCAGGGTAGCGCCCACGTTCGCCAACTCCAGCACACTTGTGGGGCTGACACCGAGTGTGAACGAGCCCTGGTTCTGTGCTTTGGTTACCTCGGCGATCGAGCGTTTGGTGCGCTGACCGGTGCGCGGGTCGACGAACGCGGTAGTGGCCAGCGATCTCATGCCCAACCGGACCGCCATATCGACCGCCGAAGGTACTCCAGTGAACTCCTCGAGCCGGACAAACGCGGTGTTCGGTGACTGGGCCAGCGCATCTTGCATGGACATCGCAGGCGGGTAGTTGCCGTCGTTACGGACCGGAAACGAATGCCCGGAAGCGTCTCGGTACAGCGGTGAGGCGTACCCACTGGGCGGAACCTCCATCGTGTATTCGATACCTAGGCCTTTCTCCAGTGCCGCGGCGGCAGTGAAGATCTTGTAGATCGAGCCGGCGCCGAGGTTGACCGGCTCGTACGGCAGCCCGTAGCTGGTCTGTTCCTCAGCTGCCTTGAGCCCGAACGTCCGGTTGGCCGCCATCGCCAGCACCCGGTGCTTGTCGATGCCCGGCTGTACGACCGACATCACGTCGGCGACGTGCGGTTGCCGCGGTGGTACCTCGGTGTCCAGCGCTTGTTTGACGTACTGCTCGGCTTTGGGGTCAAGCGTCGTTCTGATCGTGTAACCCCCGCGGTTGAGCTGCTCGGAGGTGAATCCGGCCTGGGTGAGGTACTCCACGACGTACTTGCAGAAGTACCCAGCGTCCTTGGCGCCGATACACCCACTGACCCGGCTGGCCAACGGGTCCACCACACCCAGCGGAGCGGCCTGCTCCGTCCTCGCCTGTTCCTGGCTGATCATTCCTTGGTCAGCCATCCGTTGGATCACGACGTTGCGTCGATCCAGCGCGGCCTTCGGGTGAGCCACCGGGTCGTAAGTTGAGGTGCTGCGCACCATGCCGGCGAGCAGCGCGGCCTGTGCCACGGTGAGCTTGTCCGGCGTGGTGTTGAAGTAGGTGCGCGCGGCGGCCGCGACGCCGTAGGTGTTATTGCCCAGGAAGACGATGTTCAGGTAGTCGGCGAGGATCTGTTCCTTGTTGAGCTTACGTTCCAGTTGCAGCGCGGTTCGAATCTCGCGCAGCTTGCGGGCTGGGGTCTGTTCGGTGGCCTTCAACCGGTCGGATGCGGTCTTGGCTGTCACGTACAGCTGGTAGTTCTTTACGTACTGTTGGGTCAACGTGGAGGCACCCTGCACGACGTCGCCCGAGGCCGAGTTGGCGACCACCGCGCGGAGGGTGCCTTGCCAGTCGACTCCGCGGTGGTCGTAGAACCGGCGATCTTCTATGGCGACTATGGCCGCTTTCATCGCTGGTGAGATCGCCTCTGGGGGCACCGGGGTGCGATTCTGGTCGTAGAGGTAGGCGATCGGTGTGCCAGCGGAGTCGGTCACAGTCGTGGCGGAGGGCAACGGTTCTTCGATCAGATCGACCGAAGAACCCGCCATCGTATCGGCCGCCTGATTCGAAACGGCCCCGATCGCGGCGGCGAACGGAAAGGCCATGCCGGCGAGCAGCACCCCGCCGATCGCGCAGAGGCCGAGCAGCTTGGTCAGGCGCTGCAGGATGGGTTCGGCGCTCACCGGCCCCACCATACGCGGTCGGGCAGACAGGTTCTCGGAACCGTCAGCCGCGACGCGCGAGTGGTTGACGGTGGTTCACCTGAGTAACTCACCCTCCGTAGTTGAGTAGTTTTCCCGGCTTGGCTTACGGAACCGGTACCGGTTTGCTTGCGTCTATCCGCAATGACGGGGTTCACACGGTTGGCTCTATTGCCGGTCGCACACGGACGAATGGTTCGGTGGGCCGGCGGCGGGCCGGAAAGCTGGGAAGAAATGCGTCTGGTGGGAGATTGGCGAGTTTCGGCGAAATGTCAGCACAACGATCCCGATCAGCTATTTGTGCGGGGTCGGCGGCAGCGTGAGGCACGCTTGATATGCCGCGGCTGCCCGGTGGTGACTGAGTGCCTGGCGCATGCCTTGGATAATCGGATCGAGTTCGGGGTTTGGGGTGGATTGACTGAGCGACAGCGCCGGGCGCTGCTCAAGCGCCGCCGCGAGGTGACCAACTGGGCGAAGTTCCTCGGTGCCACCCCGAGGGTTGATGCCGATGATCTGGCCGCCGAACCGAGGAGGGCGGCCTGATGTCGCGCCGGTCAGACCAGCACATCGCGGGTGTCCTCGGCGGGCGCCAGCGGCGGCTGGATGAGCCGGCGGGCGATCTCCCGCAGTCCAGCCAGATCGGTGATGTCACCGGCCACGGCTGGCACTTTGGTCACAGAGACGTCCGGGTGGGCGTTGGTGAAGCGGGCCAGCAGCCGCTGTTCCCGCCCCGATCGGTCCACGCGGTCCGCGTGCAGCCGCAGCACCGCCGAGGTCAACTGCCCTGCGCTGGTTTGATCGACCAGGTCGGCCAGCTCGCGTGCGCGGCCGGCCGGCAGGTCGGCCAGCACGGGGTGTACCCGGTTGAGGATCAGCCCGGCCAGTGGCATGCTGTCGGCGGCTAGCCGATCGACGAAGTACGCCGCTTCCCGCAGGGCGTCCGGCTCCGGCGCGGCCACCACGATGAACGCGGTCCCCGGCGAACGCAGCAGCTTGTAGGTTGCCGTGGCACGTTCCTGAAAGCCGCCGAACATCGTGTCGAAAGCCTGCACGAACGCCGAGGCGTCAGCCAACAGCTGCCCGCCCAGGATGGTCGAAACCGCCTTAGCGAACAACCCGAACCCGACACCCACCAGCCGGCGCAGGCCGCGTCCACCGAACCTGGCCGGCGCGGAGAGAAGACGGATCATCTTCCCGTCGAGAAACGACGACATGCGCTGCGGGGCATCCAGGAAATCCAGGGCGGACCGCGATGGCGGGGTGTCGACGATGATGAGGTCCCATTTTCCGGTCGCGGTCAACTGCCCCAGTTTCTCCATCGCCATGTATTCCTGGGTTCCGGAGAAAGAGGAGGATATGGTCTGGTAGAAAGGGTTAGTGATGATCTTTTCCGCGCGGTCTGGAGTGGAATGGTTGTACACCATTTCGTCGAACGTTCGCCGCATGTCCAGCATCATGGCGTATAGCTCGCCCGCGGTGCTCTCGAATGAATTGGCGGCGACTCCGTCGCGGTCGCCATCAATGTCGCCGACTCGCTTTGGTTCATTACTCAACGTGGTCAGACCCAGTGCTTCAGCGAGCCGGCGAGCCGGGTCGATGGTCAGCACGACGGTGCGGCGGCCTCGCTGCGCGGCCCGCACCGCCAGCGCGGCGGCGGTGGTGGTCTTGCCGACGCCGCCTGACCCGCAACACACCACCACCTTCGTGCTGGGAGAGGTCAACATTGCATCCAGGTCCAGCCAGCGAGTGGGCTGGCGGGACGGCACGGTGGGTCCGACGGACAGGTCGCGGTCCTCCTGGCTCATACCCGCCCCGCCTCGGCGGAGCGGATTGTCCGCGCGACCGGCCGCGTTCGCACGCCCTGCTCGGTGAGCAGTTTGGCCAGTTCGTACAGTGCACCGAGTTCGATGCCGTCGGCCACCTCGGGCAGTCGCAGCTGGTGCAGAGGCTCGGCCGGGCCGTCCGGGGGCTCGGCCGACAAGCGGGCCAGCGCGGCGGCCTCGGCACGCATGCGTATCGCGTGTTCCACGGTTTCGGCGAGCAGGCCGTCCAGCTGCGCATCGGTGAGCCGCGCGCCTACCGCGGCAAGTCCGGCCCGCACCTCCATCCGGTCTATCCGGCCGTCGGCGGCGCTGTCCACTGATGGCGCTGGCAGCCGGCGAGGGTTGGCCCGGTTGATGATCACCGTACCGACCCGCAACTCGGCGGCGCCCAGTTCGGCGACGGTTTCCAGGGTCTCGGTGACTGGCAGGTCCTCGCCCGTCGTCACCAGGTGAACCGCTGTGTCAGCGGAGTGCAGCAGCGCGATCACGCCCTCGCTTTGTCGATGGATTGGGCCGGCCTTCGCCAAGTCGGCCATCGCCTTAGTGACGTCAAGAAACCTGACTACCCGACCGGTCGGTGGCGCGTCCAGTACCACCGCGTCGTAGAAGTGGCGCCCGTCCGGGCCGGTGCGTGTCACGCACTCCTTGACTTTTCCGGTGAGCAGCACGTCGCGCAGGCCGGGAGCCAGCGTCGTGGCGAACTCAATAGCGCCCATCCTGCGCAGTGTCCGCCCGGCGATACCGAGACTGTAGAACATTTCAAGGTAGTCCAACAGCGCGGCTTCGGCGTCAACGGCCAGCGCGCGAACCTCTCCGCCGCCCGCCGCGACCGCGATCTTCGTTTCGGCGTACGGAAGAGGACTGGTGTCGAATAGCTGGGCGATCCCTTGTCGGCCCTCCACCTCGATCAACAAGGTCCGCTGGCCACCGAAGGCGAACGCGAGCGCCATGGCCGCCGCGACCGTCGTCTTGCCGGTGCCACCCTTGCCGGTGACGACGTGCAGGCGAGCACGTGAAAGCTCCTTGGGCCACATGCTGCGAGCCTACGATGCGGGCCAAGATAAGGTACTGCCATGAGCACCGCCCCAGTCACCGCATGGGAGTACGCGACCATCCCCTTGTTGATCCACGCTACCAAGCAAATCTTGGACCAGTGGGGCGCGGACGGGTGGGAATTGGTGACCGTGTTGCCCGGCCCGACGGGTGAACAGCTGGTTGCCTACCTCAAGCGGCCGCGAGCCGGTGGCGGGCCGGGCTGATGTCCGCCAGTCAGCGACTGCGCGAGCTGGGCGAGCGGCTTCCCCGCGTGGCTGCCCCGGCCGGTGCGTACGTGCCTGCCGTGCGGTCCGGAGCGCTGGTTTTCACCGCTGGCCAGCTGCCGATTGTGGACGGCCAGCTGGTGACCACCGGGAAAGTGGGTGCCGAGGTCGAGGTCGACCACGCCGTCGAGTTAGCTCGCCGCTGTGCGCTCAATGCGCTGGCCGCGATCGACACGCTGGTTGGTCTTGACTCGGTGACTCGCGTGGTGAAGGTAACCGGTTTCGTGGCTTCCGCGCCTGGTTTCGGTCAGCAGCCGGCCGTGCTCGACGGTGCCTCCGCGCTGTTCGGGACCGTGTTCGGCGCCGATGGCGCGCATGCCCGGTCCGCGGTCGGAGTGGCCGAGCTGCCGAAGAACGCTCCAGTCGAGGTTGAGGTTGTGGTTGAAGTGTCAACAGCTGACGCAGCAACAGCGGTAACACCAGGGGTGTCGCCATGACGGCACCGTCGAACGTAACGGCTGAGTCCTGCGCCGCCGCCGAGCGAGCCTGCCACGACCTGTTGGTCCGGTTGGCTGGGCGGCTGCCGGATCGAGTGCTCTGGCGGCTGCGGGACTGGCTGGCTGCTGGCGCACACGCGTCGGTGGCGCGTATATTGCCGAAGTCGTTGCTCCGCCACCGGATCGGTCTTACCGACTTCGAGCGGGACCTGCTCGAAGCGAGTCTGCCACACTGGGGCGCGCCCTGGCGCTTTCTTGATGCTGTGCTTTCGTTGGCCGAGGTTGCCGAGCCAACGGTCAGGTTTCAGGCCGAGCTCGCTCCCGACCAGCGGTGCGTCGATGTCGTCGGCGTTGGCGGGTGGCGGGATAGCGTCGACTTGACACTCCTCGCCATCCTCCGGGCCCATCCCGGAGGCAGGGAACTGCGCCGCAGCTGGCGTATGGACTACCCGCGCCCTCGGCGGGTGGTGTTGGCACACGTGACTGAGGAATTGCCGGTGTTGACCGGCACTCTGCAGCGCGTGCTGCGTGCGCACGGGGACTTGTTGCCGTGCGTTGAAGTCGTATCGCCCCCGTTAGTCCTCCCGCCGTATCACCGGCTGGCACTGCGCGAATCGGTCTCGCTGTGGCGTTCACCGGAGAAGGAACTGGCCGGTGGGCGTGCCCGACGCTCCTCAGCCAGCGAGCTGGTCGACGTCTGAGGCCGCGGACACCGACGCCGCTGACCGTGGCGATGGATAGCGACACGGATAGCGGCGTTGCACACAAGTAGTGAGGAGGCGAGATGTTGGAAGGCCATGACGGCGACGCCGTGGTCGACACGCATAGCCTGCTGCTCCTGCTGGCCGGGCTGATCGACGATGAGCTCCTCGGTTGGAGCCGCGAGCTAGCCGCCGTCGGTGAGTTCGATCACGCGCTCGAATTGATCACCGCCGCGGTCGCGGCTGAGCGGGTGCGACTGCCGGAAGAGGCGCATGCCGCGCTGCTGCGAGCGAACGCCCGGCGTGGACAGCTCGGACGCACTGGAGTCGAGCTCCCCGTGCCTGATCCGACCCCGGCTATGCCGCACCGGTTCTTGGCCGATCCAAGCGCGGTGGGCTTCCCGCCTTCGATCGCGGCCGGATTCCCCGGCGATGCGCTGAACACATTGCCAGCGCGACTGATGCGGGGTTGCCGGCTATGGCTGACCTGGCGGCTTACTCCGGCGGGTGGCGCGCCCGGACCCGTTCCTCATCCAGTGCTGCTCATCGAGGCCGCTGATGGTTCGGGTGCCGACCTGTTAGCGTATCAGGTCGGCGACCTGCTGATGCAAGCTGGGGTGTTCGTTTCGGTTGAGGTGTTCACCGCTGATGCGCGGCTGGGTAACTACCATCAGGCGGCTCTTGACGCCGCACGGATGCTCCAGCTCGACTCGTCCGCTGACCCTCGGGTCGCCCAGGACTGGGTCCCGCAGGCTCCAATGGTTCGGCGGCGTGGCCCTGGCCCGTCCGGTTCGCCATTCGACGACGGCGATGGCTCGGATCAGGCTGGTGGCGTCACCGCCGCCGGGTCAGCCGGACCGCGCGCGCCGTTGCGTCCGGTCGACCGAGTGATCGCCGCCCGAGCCGCGGCACGTGGTCAAATCGGTCCCGGGTCCACCGGCGACGGCGGTACGGTCACGCCTTTTGAACGGCCGGTGACTGATAACGAGCCCGAGCGACAGGCCAAAGCTGACCTGTTCGAGCCAGACAATGCCTCGCCAGAACGGGCGGCGAACGACCGCGGCAACCCGCCGGCTGATGCCAGCAAGCCAGCCCGTGACCAGCCGCCCACTCGGGATCCGCGCTGGTTGCCAAGCCGTGATCAGCGCAACCGACCACCGGACGAGCTGGGTGGGCCGCCGAGTCCTTCTCGCCGAAACAACGGGATGTTCTCGCCGGCGGTGGACTGGCAGCCATCGAGCCCGGACCGTCCAGGCCCCGCCGTTTCCGACCAGCCCGCGTCGGGAGCCGAGCAGCGTGGTCCTTCCAGGCCGCCGGCTGACCGCCGGGGCGCCGCCGCTGAGCGTTCGGCAACGCCAGATCGCCGGCCAGTTCGCCCTGGCTCCGAATCCGGTGGGCCGAGTTCCGGCGGTCCTGGTTCCGGACCGAGTGCTCCGGGCGGACCGAATGGACCCACCTCCAACGGCAGTACCAACGGAATTGGCTCCGACCAGCAAGGGTCGGAATGGACCGTGGTCGCCAAGCCGGTCCCGCCAGCCAACCCCCAGCCGCCAGGACCCCCGCCTAGGCGCACACCACCGCGTCCGGCTGACGCCGCCGATTTGCCAGCCGAGTTATCAGAAGTCGAGCAACGGTTATTGCGCGAACTGCAAGAGGAGCTCGCGGCTCGCGAAGACAACGGGCTCCCGCCCGCCGACCAACCGCCTTCACAGATCTTCCGTAAATCCAATGGCGGTGGCGGCCGCCGCCCCGGGCCCCCGCCGCCGCGTCCAATGGGACCACCACCGGATCACGCTGGATAAGCTAAGCGCCGGCTACGGTGTCTGGCACGCCTGGCCGGGACGCTCTGCGGCGAGCCAATTTGGTCGGCACGAACTAGGGTCACGATGTATGGAACGCGCTATATCACCGGGCTGGTTCCGCCCGGCCGAAGCGTTGGTGAAACGTTGCGCCCGGTGACGGCCACGGCGTCGGTGCTGCTTGCGGACAATCCGTCACCGATGACTCTTGACGGCACCAACACCTGGCTGTTACGTGGGCCAGGCGCCGCCGACACGGTCGTTGTCGACCCGGGACCGGCCGACGAACGGCATCTGCGACTGATTGCCGAGCACGGGCCGGTGGCCCAGATCTTGCTTACTCATCGACACGGTGATCACGCCTCAGGAGCGCGGTGGCTAGCCGAGTTGGTCGGAGCCCCGGTGCGTGCGCTGGATCCGACACTCGCGCTCGGCGACGAGGAGCTGGCTGACGATGATGTGATAGTGGCCGCCGGGCTGGAGATCCGGGTGTTGGCTACTCCGGGGCACACTTCGGACTCGCTGTGCTTTGTGCTCGACGACGCGGTGCTCACCGGAGATACCGTGCTCGGCCGGGGCACCACCGTGATCGCCTATCCGGACGGGCGGCTCGGCGACTACCTAACCTCGTTGCGGCGATTGGCGGAGCTGCCTCATGGACTCGCGGTGCTGCCAGGGCACGGCCCCGAGCTAGCCGATGTCGGAACCGTCGCGCGCGAGTATCTGGCGCATCGCGAGCAGCGACTGGACCAGATCCGCTCGGCGTTGCGGCAACTGGGCCCGGACGCCACCGCTCGGCAGATTGTCGAAGTGGTGTACGCCGACGTGGACCGCATGCTGTGGCCGGCGGCCGAGCTGTCGGTCCTTGCCCAGCTGGATTACTTGCGCGCCGGCTAATCCAGCGACCGCCGCAAAGCCGAGGGCCAGCATAGGGTGGCCCGGCGCAACCAACCAGGAAACTAGCCACCGAGTCATGCCCCAGCGTATCGCCGCTGTTCAGCGAGCCCGCCGGGCCAGCCGCTCGGGCTCCAGGATCAACACGCTCTTGCCTTCCAGCCGCAGCCACCCCCGCTGAGCGAAGTCGGCGAGTGCCTTGTTCACGGTCTCACGGGAGGCTCCCACCAGCTGGGCGATCTCCTCCTGGGTCAGGTCGTGGGTGACTCGCAGCAGCCCGGATTCCTGCGAACCGAACTGGCGGGCCAGCTGCAGCAGCGCCTTGGCCACCCGGCCAGGGACATCGGTGAAGATGAGGTCGGCGAGCGTGTTGTTGGTCCGACGCAATCGGCGAGCTACCACCCGCAGCAGTTGCTCAGCAATCTCCGGCCGCTTGGTGATCCACTCACGGAGTGCTGGGCGGTCCATGCTGTACGCTCGGACTTCGGTAACCGCGGTTGCCGACGAGGTTCGAGGGCCGGGGTCGAAGATGGACAGCTCGCCGAACATATCCGAGGGGCCGAACACCGCCAGCAGGTTCTCCCGGCCGTCCGGTGACTTGCGGCCGATCTTGACCTTTCCGGTAGCGATGATGTACAGCCGGTCGCCCTGCTCGCCCTCGGCGAAGATGACATGGCCACGGGGGAAGCTCACCGGCTCGAGCTCGCTCGCGAGTGCCTCGGCCGCAGTCGGCTCGACGCCCTGGAAGATGCCCGCGCGGATCAAAACCTCGTCCACTGCCACTCCTCAGCTCGCGGACCCCCGCCCCTGTTCGCGCGGATCCCTGGGGGCTCAGAAACGGACCGACGCGACGACCGCCGGCAGTCTAATAGCCCCATACCGCAGTATCCGGTATTACTGTCCAGCAAAACGAAACCGTACGGCTCGGGTCTCAGGAGGCGACGCGGTCTCGGCTGAGGTTGCGTCTGGGCGCTCGAGTACCCCGGTTGCGCAGCCGGAACAGCTCCAGCGCCCGGCTGGTGCCGGACCGGAACAGCGCCTTGACTTCCTCCGGGCGAGCCCGCTCGAGAAAATCATCAAGCTCTTCCTGGCGAACGGTGAACTCACGCATCCGCGCTTCGACTCTCTCCATGCCGAGCGCAAAAAACATCACCAGCAGCGGCACGAGAATGGACAACCAGGCACTCATGACGGGAGGAATCCTCTCGCACGAAACGACGGGTGCGCGCAGCGGGGTCGGGATGCCCCGCTGGGTCGCTTGGATGGTCCGTGACTCCGGCCCACCGGCGATGGCCCGAGCAGTATCCGTACCCTGGATGGGGTGACGACACCGGCGCAGCGCAGCAAGCGGTTGGCTATGCGTGTGGCGGCCGGCGAGAGCGAGCTTGGCCGGACCCGTCGGGTTCGGCGGATGCTGCGGATACTTGCCGAAGCATACCCGGACGCACACTGTGAGCTCGACTTCACGACGCCGCTGGAGCTTGCGGTCGCCACCATCTTGTCCGCCCAGTGCACCGACAAAAGGGTCAACGAGGTCACCCCAACGTTGTTCGCCCGGTACCGCACGGCCGCCGACTATGCTGGCGCCGATCGGACCGAGTTGGAAGAGCTGATCCGTACCACCGGATTCTTCCGAAATAAGGCCGCTGCCCTGATGGGTCTGGGCGCGACCGTGACCGAACTGTTCGCTGGGCAGTTACCGAGCCGGCTGGAGGATCTCGTCACGCTACCTGGTATCGGCCGCAAGAGTGCCAACGTTATCCTAGGTAACGCTTTCGGTGTGCCCGGTATCACCGTCGACACCCACTTCGGACGGCTGGTTCGGCGTTGGGGTTGGACGGCTGAGCAAGACCCGGTGAAGGTGGAGCATGCGGTTGGCGCGTTGGTGCCGCGCGCACAGTGGACGGTGGTGTCTCACCGGGTGATCTTCCACGGGCGGCGAGTGTGTCACGCGCGCAACCCAGCGTGCGGGGTCTGCCCGCTGCGCGGTGACTGCCCGTCCTTTGGAGTTGGCCCTACCGAGCCAGCGAAGGCCGCCCCGCTGGTCAAAGGGCCGGAGACAGCGCATTTGCTTGCAATGGCGGGCGTGGAGCCCGACGCTGTCGTTATGGCCGAGTTGACCGAGCCATGAGAGCGGACCGATGAGCGTGCGAGTCGGGCTGACCAGAGCCGAGTTGCTGGCAACGGTGCTAGTGGTCGTGCTCGCGGTGGTCGGTGTACTGGCATTGTGGCCGTCTGGGCCCGTTGCGATCGATCAGCCAGCTGGCGGAGGTTCACCTATCGCGATGCCATCTGACGCCGACCTCGCCGGGGCTCGCGCGGCGGCCGCGCTTCCAGCCTGTCCAGGCTCGGGCTCCGATGGGGTGGCCGCCAGCGGTCCGCTGGCCCACATCCGAGTTCCTTGCTTAGGGCGGCCGGGTGACGTCAAGCCAGCCGAGGGGCTGGCCGGACGGGACGCCCTACTCAACGTGTGGGCTTCGTGGTGCGCACCCTGTCGTGCCGAGCTGCCTGCGCTGGCCGCCTACGCTGCCCGTCCAGATGCGGTTCCGGTACTGGGCATCGATTTGCGCGACCGGCCGAGCGCCGCGCTGGAGCTGCTGACCAGCCTGGGGGTGCGGCTGCCGGTGGTGGTCGACACGGATGAGGCGATAGCGCGGACCTTGAAAGTGACCGCGTTGCCATCCAGCTACCTGCTGCGGGCGGATGGCAGCGTGGCGCGAGTGCAACCCGCGATTCCGTTCCGTTCCGCCGATGAGGTGGCCGACGCGGTGTCCCGCCTGCGCCGGCCCGACCGGTGACCGTACCCGAGCTGCACCCAAACCGGGCGCCGCGGTGGCTCACCCCGTTGGTTCGGGCGGCCACCGCCGTCGACATCCGCGCCATGACCCGGTACACCCAGCCCCAGCCGGGGAACGAGCCTCGTCGCCACGCCGCCGTGCTGGTGCTGTTCGGTGAGACCGCCGACGGCGGCCCGGACGTGGTGCTGCAGCATCGCGCTGATGGGTTGCGCAACCACGCGGGGCAGGTGGCTTTTCCCGGTGGCGGCCGAGAGGCGGGCGACGGTGACCCGGTGCAGACCGCGCTGCGTGAGGCGGCCGAGGAAACCGGTCTGGATCCAGCCGGGATCGACCCTCTCACCATGCTGCCGGAGTTGTTCATTCCGCCGTCCGGCTACCTGGTGACCCCGGTGCTGGCCTACTGGCGAGAGCCGGTGGCGGTGCGCGCGGTTGATCCGGGCGAGTGCACGGCGGTCGTACGGGTGCCGGTTTCCTGGCTCGCTGACCCGGCCAACCGATTCTGGGTTCGGCACACCTCGGGGCACGTTGGCCCGGCTTTTCAAGTGGCTGGGCTGGTTGTCTGGGGTTTCACCGGCGGCCTGGTGGACTCTTTGTTGCGCATGGGCGGTTGGGAACGGCCCTGGTCCAGCCCCGGGGTCCGTGACCTTGAGTGGGCCTGGCAGGCTGCCCGGGACAGCCGGATTGGACTGGGCGGGGTGAGCGGAGCAGACGCATGAGCTGGGTGGATTTGTTCGTATTGCTGCTCGCTGGGCTGGCTGCGGTGTCTGGCTGGCGCCACGGGATGGCGGTGGCGCTGCTGTCCTTCGTCGGAGTGCTTGGCGGCGCCATCCTCGGTGTGCGGCTGGCGCCCCTGGTCGTGCAGAATGTCGATTCTCCGGTCGCCAGGGTTTTCATCAGTATCGCGGTGGTCGTCGCGATGGTTGCCGTTGGTGAGACGATCGGGGTCTTCTTCGGTCGACGAATCCGTGAGCGGATTACCGGCGAGCACACCCTGCAGATCGAGTCCGCACTGGGTTCGGTGGTGCAGGCGGTGACCGTAGTGCTGGCCGCTTGGCTGGTCGCGTTACCACTGACCTCAACGAGCTTTCCCGGGCTGGCCGCCGGGATCCGAGGTTCCAGGGTGCTTGCCGCGGTGGATAGCGTAGTGGGCAACAATGTTCCCTCGGTCCGTGCGCTGCCTTCGGAGCTACGGTCGCTGCTGGACTCCTCAGGCTTTCCCGATGTGCTCAGCCCGTTCACCCAGACCCCGATCGCCGAGGTCGGCCCGCCCGATCCCGCGCTGAAGAACAGTCCGACGGTGCTGGCGGCCAGGAGCAGCGTGCTGAAGATCAGAGGCAAGGCCACTCGCTGCTCGCGAGCGTTGGAAGGGACTGGCTTCGTTATCGGGCCCGAGCGGGTCATGACGAATGCGCATGTGGTGGCCGGTACCGCTGAAGTCTCGGTGGAGGTACCCGGGCCCGGAAATCGACCAAGGCAACGGGTGGCGCGGGTGGTGTCTTACGATCCGGAGGTCGACATCGCGGTTCTCGCGGTGCCAGGGCTGGACCTCAGTCCGCTGCGGTTTGCCCAGCATCCCGCGACGGCGGCCGACGACGCGATCGTGCTGGGGTATCCGTTGGACGGACCGTTCACCTCGACTCCCGCGAAGATCCGCAGTCAGGTCGAGCTGCGCGGCCCGGACATCTACAACGCCAATATCGTCACGCGTCAGGTGTACACAGTGCGAGCGGTGGTGCGTTCCGGCAACTCCGGTGGTCCGTTGCTGGCGCCCGATGGCACGGTGTACGGGGTGGTGTTCGGCGCCGCGCTCGATGACGCTGAGACCGGCTTCGTGCTGACCGCCGCGCAGGTGGCGCCGATGCTGCGGGTCGCCCCCGAATTGTTCAACCAGGTGTCCACCGGTAGCTGCGCGGCCTAGCCGTGGTTTTCCGGCTACCTTCAGCCGGGCCCGCCGAGGAAGTCGGTGATCAGCCGAGTGGTGGCGTGCGGGGCCTCTTGGTGCGGGAAGTGTCCGCAGCCAGATAGCACACGGTAGGCGCGGTGGTGCGCCCAGCGGTCCGATTCGCGCGCGGTGCGTTCTAGTAGGTACGGGTCGTCGGCACCGTGCACCTGCAGCACCGGCAGCTCGATCGGGCGGCTGATCTCCGACGCGAACCGGTGTCCGTCTGGGCGGAACTGGCTGCGCATTGCCCAGCGGTAGTACTCCAACGCGCTGTGCGCCACCCCAGGGATGAGCATGGCGGCTCGGTTGCGGTGAACTACCTCGGTGAACTCAGGCGCGGCCACCCACCCACGGCCGGACCAGGCGCGCATAATCCGCTCCACTCCGGCTGCGCCGTCGGCCCGTAACCAGCGCTCTGGCTGCCACGGCAGCTGGAAACCCAGCGCGTACCGGCCGACGGCCCGGCCTTGCCCAGCAGGGTCGGCCCATACCGCTCGTCGTAGTGCCAATGGGTGGGGGGTGTTCAACACCACCAAAGATCGAACCAGCCGGGGGTGCAGCGCGGTGAGCGTCCAACCGATCAGCCCGCCGCAGCCATGTCCGATGACATCCGCCTTTCGTTCGCCCAGCGCACGGATCAGGCCGGAAGCGTCACCGGCTAGCGTCCACAGGTCATACCCCCGGGGTGGCTTGTCCGACTCGCCATATCCGCGCAGGTCGACCGCAACGGCCCGAAAGCCCGCGTTGGCCAGCTCGATCAACTGGTGGCGCCACGCCCACCAGAACTCCGGAAAACCATGCAGAAGCACCGCGAGTGGCCCCCGGCCGCATTCCACAACATGGAGTTGGATGCCATTAGCTGACACCCACCGGTGGCGCCACGGCCCAGGAACTCGTACCGAGGACGGGTCCGTCACCGCTCCAGGACTGGTGTGCCATCCCGATCACGCTTGCCTAGGGCCGCCGCGGTGTCCTTGACGCTGCGGATGGTCCGTTCCGGCGCGTGGATCTTACGTACCCCGCGATAGCCGAGCAAACCGAACAGGCCAGCGGTGAGCAGCATCAGACCGAACACGATCAGGTTCGATGCCCAGGGCATCAGCCACAAGTTGAGCAGCTCCACCACGAAGAAAAAGAAGTAGAACAAGCTGAACAACAGGATGGCCAGCGCCACAAGAAAGTACACGCTGCCCCTGAGACCCTTGCGAACCTCGGTCGCCAGCTCGGACTTGGCTAGCTCCAGCTCGGAACGGATCAAGGTAGACATATGTGAGCTGGCTTCGCGCACGAGGCTGCCGATGGAGGCATCCCCGTTCCGGGCTGTCTCCGCCGATAGCGGGATGGAGGGCAGCACGGGCGGGGCCTCGGTGCCGTTGCTGCCGCTGGTCGGGCTGGCCACGTCGGTGTCCTCCTTGGGATACCTCAGGAATGATCTCGTCGTGAATATCGATTAGCCGATATCGTGCCACGATCACTATCACGCCGCCGCGGTAGCCCAGCCTTCCGGAGGGCGACGCTTACTCAGTTACTCAGTGCGGGCGAAGCGTCCGACGGCGATACCGAGCAGGGCTAGGCATATCCCGATGACGATTGCCACCTGGACCGCGACCGGCACGGTCCAGCCACCCCAGCTGATTCCCGGGTCGAGCCTGGCTCGGGTCGCCGCGTCCACCGCCAGGTTGTCGAACACGATAGCCCGCATGGGCTCTACCGCGTAGGTCATGGGGTTGATGTGAGTCAGCACGGTCAGCCAGCCGGGCAAGCCGGACAGCGGGAACAGCGCGCCGGACAGGAACATCATCGGAGTAATGATCAACTGGACCATCGGCATGGCGGACTGCACCTGCTTGATCCGCGCGGCCAGTACCAGGCCCATAGCGGTACATATGAATGAGGCCAGGAACAGCAGTCCGACCAGCTGCAGCATCATGATTGGCGCGTAGGGCACTCCGACGACTCCGGCCAGCGCAAGCATCACCAGGCTTTGCGCGGTCGCCACGGTAGCGCCACCGAAGCACTTGCCGGTCAGGATCGCCGTCGTGCTCACCGGGGCGATCAGCATCTCGCGCAGGAAGCCGAACTCTCTGTCCCAGACCATCGAGATCCCGGAGAACGCGGCGGTGAACAGCACCGACATGGCGAGCACCCCGGGGAACAAAAATGTGGTGAACCGCACTGTTCCCGGGGCCTGACCAACCAGCGAGCCCAGCCCGACGCCGAGCACGAACAGGAACAACACCGGCTGGACCAGCGAGGCCAGCATCCGGGTCCGGTCTTTGCCGAATCGAATGAGCTCGCGTTGCCAAACCACGGCCGCCGCGCGTGCCTCGTGCCGAGGATCGAACACCAGTACGCGTACCGGCGCGATCATGTCGTCAACGATGTCGGTCACCTCGGACACCGAGTGTCACCGTCCCCAGCGGGCCAGCGCGGCCAGCACGCTCGAGTCGGATCCGGCGCTCTCCACATCCCGGATGGTCGAACCGGTGTGTGCGAGGAAGACGTCGTCCAGGGTGGGCCGTTGGACGGTCACGGAGCGAATCGGCACCGACAGATGGGTGAATAGTTCTGGTATGAATGCCGCACCGTCTGGCACCGACACGGTGACCTTCCCCTCGTGCATTGCCGCGGCCAGGCCGAACCGCTCACGCAGCCCAATGATGCTGGCCTCATCGTCGGCCGTGGTGAGCTGGACTCGGTCCTGGCCGACCTGTGCCTTCAGGCGGGCGGGCGTGTCCATTGCCACGATCCGGCCATCGTTCATGATCGCGATCCGGTCGCAGTGCTCGGCCTCGTCCATGTAGTGCGTGGTCACGAACACGGTGATCTCCTCGGTCCGGTGCAGGTCGGCCAGATAGGACCAGATCGACGCTCGGGTCTGGGGGTCAAGCCCGATCGTCGGCTCGTCCAGGAAGAGCACTTTCGGCGAGTGCAGCAGTCCCCTGGCTATCTCCAGTCGCCGGCGCATCCCGCCGGAATATTTCTGCACGACATCGCCGCGTCGCTCCCACAACCCCACCATGCGCAGCACCTGTTCCCGTCGGGCGGCCGCGCCGGCCCTGGCTACCCCGTAGAGCTCACCATGGAAGCGCAGGTTCTGCTCGCCGGTGAGGTAGCTGTCCAGGGTTGGCTCTTGGAATACCAGGCCGATATGCCGCCGGACAGCCGCTCGTTCCCTGGCCACATCGAACCCAGCCACCTGCGCGCTGCCGCTAGTCGCCTCGACCAGCGTGCACAGGATGTTGATTGTGGTGGATTTGCCGGCCCCGTTCGGCCCGAGGAAACCGAAGGTTTCCCCGGGTGCGACGTCGAGGTCGATGCCCCGGACCGCTTCGATCTGCCCGTAGCGCTTGACCAGCCCGCGCGCCCGCACCGCGCTCGGGCCGCCCCCGGCGGTCGGTTGAACTGTTGGAAGCCCTGTTTGGGTCTGATCGATGCTGATCTCGGTCATGCTTACCCCTCAATTCCCTAGCATTGCTAAGGACGTTAACTGAGGGGCGTTCAGGAGGCAACCTGATTAGGTGTCACCCTTCTGGGTTGCCCCAGACTCGCTTGACTTAGTGCGTTTGAAGCCAGCGTCTGGCCGTACGGAGGCCCGACGCAGCGTTTGTCAACACTACCGTTGCTGGGAGGATCTTCAGTGAGTTCCGCTTGTGGTGATCATGAAATGCCACCACCTGTCTTGCGTGAGGTTGACGAGGGGATCCACGCCTACCTTCAGCTGGACGGCAGCTGGTGGCTCAACAACACGGGTCTGCTCGTTGGCCGTCGTGGCGCGGTGAGCATCGACTCCTGCGGCACCGAGCGGCGCACCCGTGCGTATCTGGACGCGATCGCATCGGTCACCGACCAGCCGGTCCGAACGCTGGTCAACACTCACCATCACGGCGACCATACGCACGGCAACTGGCTGTTCGCCGGCGCGACCGTGGTTGCGCACGAACACACCCGCGAGGAGGTTCTGGCCGCCGGCAAACCGAACTGGCCAGGGGTGTGGACACCGATCGAGTGGGGCTCAATCCAGCTCGAGCCACCGTTTCTGACCTACCGCGACGGGGTCACGCTGTGGGTCGACGAGCTGCGCTGCGAGGTGCGACATGTCGGAGTCGCGGCGCACACGACTAACGACTCCATCGTCTGGATCCCAGAGCGTTCCGTGCTGTTCGCCGGCGATCTGCTGTTCAACGGCGGGACGCCGTTCCTGCTCATGGGCTCGATCGCCGGCTCGATCCGGGTGTGTGAACAGGTACTTGCCCCGCTCGGGGCGCGCACGATCGTGCCGGGTCACGGTGAGGTGGCCGGGCCTGAGCTGATCGGCGAGGTGCTTGGCTACCTGTGCTTCGTCTCCGATGTTGCTCAACGTGGGCACGCGTCCGGGCTCTCGCCGCTGGAGGCCGCTCGGCAGATTGATCTGGGCCCATACGCGGGTTGGCTCGACCCGGAGCGGATTGTCGGCAATCTGTATCGGGCCTACGCCGAGATCGACGGAGCCGAGCCCGGGGCGCCAATCGACGTTTTCGCCGCGATAGCGGATATGATTGCCTACAACGGCGGCCGTCCGTTGTCCTGCTGCGCCTAGTGTCGGGCTGAGGCGGGTGGCTTCCGGCGGTTCAGCCAGTGCGCGGCTCACTTGCCTGAGCTGCCGGGCGGCGGCCGACCAGATAGAGCGCCACGCCGACCGCGAGAGAGGCGGCGGTGATGCTCGCGACCAGGTAGAACCACAGCCCATAGGACACCGTCGCGCCCAATAGATTGATCGATCCGGCATCATTGGAAATCAGTGGGGTCTGCGAGCCGGAAAGCGTGCTGACGATGCCGACCAGCGACGATCCTGTTCCCAGCGCTGCGCATACCCAGAACACCATCGGTCGGGCTAGCGGCCTCATCGCGAACTCTGTTCGATATCGGCGCAAGATCATCAGAACGTCGATGAACAGCACGACCATCGACACACACCAGATTACCGTGGTGGCTGCCGCCAACACCGAGTACACGCGGGTTTGGGTGTCCAGTGCGTTACCGGCATTCAGCGTCGGCAGTCCGATGAAAATGACAGCGGTGATCGCTACCGCCACTGCTGTCTGAGCCCAAAGTGCTATATGCGGCACCTGGTTGCGGTTGAGCCGGCTAAACGGGGCCGGCAGCCCCCGGTCCAGTCCGGAGACGAATATCAGCCGGGCGAACGAGTAGTTGTAGACCACCAGCATGAATCCGATCACTCCGGCCAACACGATTGCCGCCAACTGGCCCCAGGCTGGCCCGAGCGAGCGGCCCACCACATCGGCGACCGCGATGATCTGCACTGACTGGTTATTCGTGGCCGGCACGGTGACCATGACGGCCCAGGTCGTCGCCAGGTACGCGACCACGACTACAGCCGAACCCCACAGCAGATACCGGGTGATGGCCCTCGGATCGCGGACCTCCACGCCCATGTTCAGCGGCACCTCGACACCCAGCAGGGCCAGCACGACCACCCCAAAGAACGTCCAGTTACCGAAGTTGATCCCGTTTTTGTGGGCTGGTGACCAGGTCGCCAACTCCGCTGGGTCAGTTGCCGGAGAATGCCCTGTGGCAAGATAGGCGACACCGGCCAGCACCACCAGCAGGATCACCAAGCCGTACAGCACGCACACCACGTTGACCACGGTCTGCGCGGTTCGCAGCCGCGACAGCCCGATGAGCGCCGAAAGCACTAGCATGCCGACTATTGCCACGCCCTGCAGCTGGACCGGCCAGTGTCCTACCGAGTCAGGGAAGGCGTACCCAAGGTAGGCAACCGCGTTGTCGGCGTAGCCCAGCATCGCCAGCAACCCGGGCCACCACGCGCAGAACCCGGCGAAGAACCCCCAAAAGCCGCCGAACGCCTTGTGCGTCCACAGATAGATCGACCCCTCGCCCGGAAACATCACGCCAAGCTGTCCGGTCACCACCGCGCCAGGAATCAGGAACGCCACCACACCCAAAATCCACCAACCGAACGCAGCCGGGCCGGCGGCCTGGATTGTGGCGGAGCCGGTGACCACCAGCACAATTGCCACGAAGATCGCAACCATGTCGGGAGTACTTAGGACCTTCGGTAGCATCCCGCCGGCCACGCGTTCCGAACGAAGCAATTCGGTGCTGTCAAATCTGGCATTCGACAGGCTCATGGATATGCTTCTCCTTTTGTCGCGATATCCGCGGCATCTCCCGTTGGCCGTTGCCAGCTAATCGGAATGATTGTGGAAGACAGGCTTGTATGTCGGCAAAACTGTTTTCGTACCGCGTGGACTCCGTGAGGGGGAAAACCGTGGTCACGACGGTCTTCTTGTCTGGAGTCTCACGCCTGGCAAGGTACGCTACGCGCTGCTGGCGCCGGCCGGGACTAGGTCTTCAACCTCGTCCCTCGTCCCTCGTTCTCGGGGCCGATGGTTTGCCGGTTACCGTTCAGGTGGCGTCTTGTGCCGTCGGCCTGATCCTGCCCAGATCCTCGGGCTTGGGGCCAACGTCATCGACCTCGACCGGCTCGCCGTTCCCCGCCCGGAGACCTACCGAGATGGGCGACCGACCGGTGCGCTGCCCGGTGGCTGATCCGGGGAGCCCAACCGGCCCCGGCGCGGCAGTTATTTGTGGTCACGGCAGCAATTTTTGTATCAACATGAGCGCAAGCCGAGACGACAAGCCGTCACACCGACAGTTTCACTCCATCGAATTAACTATTTAATTACAGCCCCTTAGGGCACGTTTTGTGGATTGACCGCGGGGGTTGGTGTGTAGCGAGGCGGCTGGTGGTGGCTTGCCGCGGTCGGTGACGCCGCCGCGATAGTGGCCATGTGCGGGTGGTTCGGTGCCTGTCGTCGCCGTCGCCGTGGTCGGGTGCGGTGTCCGCATCGTTCACGTCTGTGGCGTGCTGGCTTGCGGCTTTGGTGTGAGTATCGCCGGCTGCGGGGTCGCTACGGTCGTTCTCGCGGTGGGATTGACTCCACCGAACACGTACGGGTGATCTATGTCACATCGAGGCTGGGTGGGCGGTTGACCGGCCTTCCGTGCCCGGAATTGTCGGTGGTCGAACGTATGGTCGAGCCGTGCAGACAGACGGTGGCCTCGGTGATCTCGGTGGGCTGGGTGAGTTGGCGCCCGGTGCTGGGTTGGCCGCTGTTTTGGGCACCCTGGTTTTCGATGCGGTGCCCGCGGAGTCCTCCGTTGATGTGCTGCAGGCCTGCTACCGGCAGTTGGCGCATAGTCAGGCTTTGGTGTTTGCCTCGCTGCGGCGGGTGTCGCAGTGCACCCCCTCAGATGACTGTGGGGTGATCGAGGGGTTCGCGCGAGCGGCCGGGGAAATCGCCGCCGCCCTAACCTGGACCCCCTCGGTCGCCGACCGGGAACTCGACCACGCCACCTCGTTGATCGACACCCTGCCACA
>JAFASX010000023.1 GCA_019244295.1 Pseudonocardia sp. | reverse complement strand
TGCCATACATCACGGTGGACGCGGACAAGAACCCGCTGTTCATGGACGAGACGCTGTCCCGCGCGGAGTTCCAGCGGATCACCTCCGACCTGCTGGACCGCACCCGGGCCCCGTTCCATCAGGTGATCAAGGACGCGGGTATCTCCGTGAGGCAGATCGACCATGTGGTGCTCGTCGGCGGGTCCACCCGGATGCCGGCGGTTAGTGACCTGGTCAAGGAACTCACCGGCGGCAAGGAGCCGAACAAGGGCGTCAACCCTGACGAGGTCGTCGCGGTCGGCGCGGCCCTGCAGGCGGGTGTGCTGAAGGGCGAGGTCAAGGACGTCCTGTTGCTGGACGTTACGCCGCTGTCGCTGGGCATCGAGACCAAGGGCGGGGTGATGACCAAGCTCATCGAGCGCAACACCACGATCCCGACCAAGCGCAGCGAAATCTTCACCACGGCCGACGACAACCAGCCCTCGGTGCAGATCCAGGTGTTCCAAGGTGAGCGGGACATCGCGGCCTACAACAAGAAACTGGGCATGTTCGAGCTGACCGGGCTACCGCCCGCTCCGCGCGGCGTGCCGCAGATCGAGGTCAGCTTCGATATCGATGCCAACGGCATCGTGAACGTGAGCGCCAAAGACATGGGCACCGGCAAGAGCCAGGCCATGACGATCACCGGCGGTTCCGCCCTGTCCAAGGACGAGATCGACCGGATGATGCGCGACGCCGAGCAGCACGCCGAGGAGGACAAGAAGCGCCGGGAGGAGGCCGAGACTCGCAACCAGACCGAGACGTTGGTCTACCAGACGGAGAAGTTCGTCAAGGAGAACAGCGAGAAGCTGCCAACCGACGTCAAGGACTCGGTGAACGCCGTGCTCGGTGAGGCGCAGGAAGCGCTCAAGGGCACCGACACCAACCGGATCAAGGCTGCCATGGAGAAGCTCGCTACCGAGTCGCAGAAGCTCGGGGCGGCGCTCTACCAGCAGCAACAAGGTGCCGAGGGCGCGGCTGGCGCCGGCGGTGGTTCGAGTGCTCCGGGCGGGACCGGCTCGGACGACGTAGTGGACGCCGAGATTGTCGATGAGGACCACAAGAAGTGACTGAGCGGAGCAGCCACGATGCCGAGCAGGAGCGCGTCGTGGTCCGGGATCGGCGGCGGATTGACCCGCTGACCGGTGAGGTCAGAGTGCCGGAAGCGGATGCTGCCGCGCAGGTGGCCGATCCCGGGCCCGGTCTGAGCGTCGAGGAGGGATTGGACATCGCGCCGGACTCGGTCGATGACAAGCTCGCCCACCTGTCGGCCCAGCTTGATGAGCGCATCGCCGATCTCCAACGGGTGAGTGCGGAGTACGCGAACTACCGCAAGCGGGTAGACCGTGACCGGGACGCGGTCGCGGTCGCTGCTCGGGCCCAGCTGGTCGGGCAGCTGCTCCCGGTGCTCGACGATCTGGACCGCGCGCGGGCACACGGTGACCTGACCGGTGTATTCAAGGCGGTGGCCGACAAGTTGGTCGCCACGCTGAAGCAGGTCGAGCTCGAGCCGTTCGGGGTCGAGGGCGAGCCGTTCGATCCCTCGGTGCATGAGGCGGTTGCGCACACCATCTCGTCCGAGGTGAGCGGCCCGACCGTCAGCGCGGTGATGCGTCAGGGCTACCGGATCGGGGAGCGGGTACTGCGTCCGGCGATAGTCGAGGTGAGCGACCGCGATACCAGCGCTGAGGCACCGCAGCTGCCCGACCCGGTCGGCGGCATGAGCGGGTTCGCCGACACCGGGTCACAAACGGCCGGGGAGCGAGATCAGAACGAGCAACGAAGCTAAGCCGGCGAGGGGAGGCGTCCAGTGACCGAGCGGGAATGGATTGAGAAGGACTTCTATGCCGAGCTGGGCGTCTCTTCGGACGCCAGCGCGGAAGAGATCAAAAAGTCGTACCGCAAACTGGCCCGTGACCTGCACCCGGACAAGAACCCTGGGGACGCCAAGGCCGAGGCCAGGTTCAAAGCCGTCGGTGAGGCATACAGCGTGCTGTCCGACGCCGATAAGCGCAGGCAATACGACGAGACCCGGCGGCTGTTCGGAAGTGGGGGCATTCGATTCGGTCGTGGGTTCGGTGCTGGTTCCGGTGGTTTTGGCGGCTCGACCGACATCAACCTGGAGGACCTGCTCCGAGGAGCGCCAGGTGGCAGCGGCAGCGTTGGCGGGCTTGGCGACCTTTTCGGTGGGCTGTTCGGCGGCGGAACCGGCCGGGGCGGCCGCTTCGCCACCGGGCCCCGGCGGGGTGCCGACGTAGAGAGCGAGATCCGGCTGGATTTCGTTGACGCGGTGCGCGGGGCAACGGTCCCGATGCGGCTGACTAGTCAGGGCCGCTGCGAGCGTTGCGGCGGCACGGGTGCGCAGGTGGGGAGCACTCCGCGCACCTGCCCGGCCTGCGGCGGCGTTGGCTTGGTCACTCGCAACCAGGGTGCGTTCGCGTTTTCCGAACTGTGCCGAGACTGCCGAGGAACCGGGCGCATCATTGATAACCCGTGTCCGGAGTGCGGCGGCGAGGGCGTGAGCCCACGCACCCGCCCGCTCAGCGTGCGGATTCCGGCCGGAGTGACCGACGGCCAGAAGATCCGGATCAAGGGCCAGGGCGAGCCTGGACGTGGTGGCGCGCTGGCTGGTGATCTCCTCGTGTTGGTGCACGTCAATGCCGACCGGGTCTTCGGTCGCTCGGAGCGCAACCCGGATGATCTGACGTTGAAGGTGCCGGTGACCTATCCGGAACTGGCTCTGGGTGCCACCCTCACAGTGCCGACGCTGGATGGGAGAGTCACCCTGAAGGTGCCGGCCGGCACCGCGAGCGGCCGTACCTTCCGGGTGCGTGGCCGAGGGGTGCGCAAGCCCAACGGTGTCGAGGGTGACTTGCTGGTCACCGTCGAGCTGGCGTTGCCGCCGTCGCTGGATGAAGAGGCGAGCGCGGCGTTGCGCACGTACGCTGAGTCAACTAAGTCGTTCGACCCGAGGTCTGATCTGCTCGGCGGCGGTCGGTGAAACGGCACAGCGGGGTGATCCACGATGGCTGACAGCGAGTCGACGATGCCCAGATTGCCGGCTGGCGCCGATCTGGACAGCCCGATCTTCGTGATCTCGGTGGCCGCTGAACTGGCCGGGCTGCATGCCCAGACGCTGCGTGGCTATGACCGGCTGGGGTTGGTCCGTCCTGGTCGGTCGGCCGGCGGTGGGCGGCGGTATTCCGCGCGGGACATTGCGTTGCTGCGCGAGGTGCAACGGCTTAGCCAGGACGAGGGCGTGAACCTGGCTGGAGTGAAGCGCATCATCGAGTTAGAGCGAACGGTCGACGAGCTGCGCGCTCAGGTGGCTCAGCTGCTGGATGAGCTGGTTGCCGCCCGTGCGGCGGCGGAGCAGGCGGCCGCCGCGGTGCACGCCTCGTATCGCCGTGACCTCGTTCCGATACGTCGGCAGACCTCGGTCACGGTGTGGCGGGCCGCACCGCCGCCTGAGCGCTGACCGCTTTGACAGGAGCATCCGCGTGCATTTAACGCGGTTTGGGTGCCGATTTGTCGGAGAGAGGTCCACTCGCTCGATCGGCTGCTCCTGGCTCAGTCCATGGTGAACGGGTCGTAGCGAATCTGATCCAGCGGCGTGCCGGCGACCAGCATCCGCGACACGGTTGCTCTGATCATCGCCGGCGAGCCACAGACCAGCACGTCATGGTCGGCCCAGGCGCCGTAGCGGGTCACCACGTCGGCGAGGGTTCCTTTTTCGGCGCCGGACCCGCCATCGTCATCCTCGACTACCGGAACCACGTTCAGCCACGGGTTGGTGTACGACATCTGGCGCAGGCTCTGCAGGTCGTAGAGGTTGGCGAAGTTGCGGCCACCTAGGAACACCTCGACTCGCGGATTTTCGCCGAACTGCGACATGTCTTCCAGAATGGCCTTGATCGGCGCCATACCGGTACCACCGACGACCATTAGTACATTGCGCCCGGATTCTCGGTTGACCGACATACGACCCATTGGGGGGCCAAGTCGCCAGGTGTCCCCGCGTTGGGTATGCGCGACGATCGCCCGGCTAACCAAACCCCCCTCGACGGCCCGCACGTGGAACTCAATCACGCCGTCCTCGCGCGGGGCATTGGCCGGCGAGAGATAACGCCATAGCCGAGGCCGGCGCGGGGTCTCCACGCTGAGGTATTGACCTGCTCGGTACGGGATCGGCTGCCCGGTTTGCACCTGCACTATCGCCACGTCCCAGTTCACCCGGCGATGATCGACCACCCGCCCGAGCCAGGACGCTGGTCCGCGCTCGGCCTCGGCGGCGGTGCGCATCGCCCGCGAGACCAGCCCGTATGCCTCAGACCAGGCGGCGGCGACCTCCGGTGTCCATTCCGGCCCGGCGAACTTCTCGATAGCGGACAACAGCGCGTTGCCGAAGGCGTTGTAGTGCTGAGCGATGACCCCAAACTTGCGGTGATCGCGGCCCAGCTGCTGCAGGAATGGGGTGAGCTCCGCTGGCCGGTCCACCGTCTGGACCACGTGTACCAAGGCGCGCAGGAACCGGCCGCGTTGGATCTCCATGTTCGTTGGGAACAGGTCACGAGTCTCCGGGGCCGCGGCGAAAAGCACCGCGTAGAAATGCTTGATGAGCTCGTCGGCCTCGGGTTCGACCAGCGCGAAGCTGGTGCGGATGATGGTCACCATCTCCGAGGCCCGGCGAGCGGGCGGTTGTTTTTCGGCGGGGAGCTCGGTCGGTATTGGTTCGGCGCTCATCGTTCGCTGCGCGCTCTCTTCCGTGAGATCCGTCGATGGCCGGTGGGGAGTCGGCCTATCATATGCTGGCCGCCCGGTCCTATGACGATAGATCGGTTCACCGGATGATCATGCCTCATTCACTCGTCTAGGCATTCAACGTGACTGATGGTAGTAGACAGCTGGTGATACGGACGTCGAGGGTATTACGTGCGGCCCTGGTCGTCACGGTTCATTCTTGCTGTGGCACCGCGTCTGGGTGCCGTTGGACGCGGCAACCCGTACTGAAACCTTTCAGTGAGCTGAGTGGAACAGGCTCAACTTTCAGTGCGTTGAATGTGGTAACAATCCCGCGGCTGGTCCCCGCGGTCGGATCTGTACCGCGGGGACGACAACGCACTGTGACGACGCATGGAGGAACCTGAGTCATGGACTCCTTCAACCCCACCACTAAGACTCAGCAGGCTGTGTCAGCGGCGGTTGCGGCCGCTACCCTGGCCGGCAACCCAGATGTGGGGCCCTCGCATCTGTTGGGCGCGCTACTTGCGCAGTCCGACGGGGTGACCGTGCCGCTGCTGGAAGCGGTCGGAGCCGATCCAGGGGCCATTCGGACCGAGCTGACCCAGCTGGGCAACCGCTTGCCGTCCGCGGCGGGCGCGACCGTGAGCGCCCCGCAGCTGAGCCGGGAGGGGCTGGCCCCGATTACCGCGGCCCAGCGGCTGGCCACGGAGATGGGCGACGAGTATGTCTCAGTCGAACATCTGTTGGTCGGGTTAGCTCAGACCGCCGGCCCGGTAGCCGACCTGTTGCGCCGGCATGGCGCCACGCCGGACGCACTGCGTGACGCCTTCACTCAAGTACGCGGTCGTGCCCGGGTGAGCAGCCCTGACCCGGAGGGTACCTACCAGGCGCTGGAGAAGTATGGCCTGGACCTCACCGCCCGGGCCCGCTCCGGTGAGTTGGACCCGGTGATCGGCCGCGATGCGGAGATCCGCCGGGTGGTGCAGGTGCTCTCCCGGCGGACCAAGAACAACCCGGTGCTGATCGGCGAGCCTGGTGTCGGCAAGACCGCGATCGTGGAGGGCCTTGCCCAGCGGATCGTGGCCGGTGACGTGCCGGAGTCGTTGAAGAACAAGCGGGTGATCGCGCTGGACCTCGGCTCGATGGTGGCCGGGGCCAAGTACCGGGGTGAGTTCGAGGAGCGGCTCAAGGCGGTGCTCAAGGAGATCACCGACTCGGCCGGCGAGGTCATCACGTTCATCGATGAACTGCACACCGTGGTGGGGGCGGGAGCCTCCGGTACCGATGGGTCGCTCGACGCGAGCAACATGATCAAGCCGATGTTAGCCAGGGGCGAGCTGCGCATGGTCGGTGCCACCACCCTTGATGAGTACCGCAAGCACGTCGAGAGGGACCCGGCGCTGGAGCGTCGGTTTCAGCAGGTATTGGTCGGCGAGCCATCCCCGGCGGACACGATTGCCATCCTGCGTGGGCTCAAGGAACGATACGAGGTGCATCACGGCGTGCGCATCACCGACGCGGCGCTCGTCGCCGCGGCTACATTGTCGGACCGATACATTACCGCTCGGTTCTTGCCGGACAAGGCGATCGACCTAGTCGACGAAGCGGCGTCCCGGCTGCGGATGGAGATCGACTCACGACCCGTGGAGATCGACGAGGTGGAGCGGGCGGTCCGTCGTCTCGAGATCGAGGAGATGGCACTGGCCAAGGAGGATGATCCTGCCTCGCAGACTCGGCTGACCGCCTTGCGGGCCGAGCTGGCGGATAAACGGACCGCGCTCACCGCGCTCACGTTGCGTTGGCAGGCTGAGAAGAACGCCATCGAGTCAGCCCGTGAGCTAAAGGAACAGCTCGAAGGTCTGCGTGGCGAAGCTGAGCGGGCGGAGCGGGATGGAGATCTTGGTCGGGTCGCGGAGCTGCGTTACGGCCGGATACCCGCGCTGGAGAAGCAGCTGGACGCCGCCACCGAGCTGTCGGCGAAAAAGGACGAGCTCATGCTCAAGGAAGAAGTCGGCCCGGATGATGTAGCCGACGTCGTGTCGGCGTGGACTGGGATTCCGGCCGGCCGGCTGATGGAGGGCGAGACCGGCAAACTGCTGCGGATGGAGGCCGAGCTGGGTAAGCGGGTGATCGGCCAACCCGAAGCGGTGCGAGCCGTCTCAGATGCGGTGCGACGCGCGCGCGCCGGAGTGGCCGACCCGAACCGGCCGACCGGTTCGTTCTTGTTCCTCGGACCGACCGGGGTCGGCAAGACTGAGCTGGCCAAGGCACTGGCGGAGTTCCTGTTCGATGATGAGCGCGCGATGGTCCGCATCGACATGAGCGAGTACTCCGAGAAACACAATGTCGCGCGGCTGGTCGGGGCGCCCCCTGGCTATGTGGGCTATGACCAGGGTGGTCAACTCACCGAGGCGGTGCGCCGTCGGCCGTACACGGTGGTGCTGTTCGACGAGGTGGAGAAGGCCCACCCCGATGTGTTCGATGTGCTGCTCGCGGTGCTCGACGATGGCCGCTTGACCGATGGTCAGGGGCGCACGGTTGACTTCCGCAACACCATCCTGGTGTTGACTTCGAACCTCGGAAGCCAGGCTCTGTCAGACAGCGCGGCGAACGCCGGCCTTGATGAGGCGGCCCGTAACGCGTTCGTACTGCGGGCCGTGCGCGCGCATTTCAAACCGGAGTTCCTCAACCGGCTGGACGACATTGTCGTATTCCACTCGTTGACTACTCAAGAATTAACTTCGATTGTGGACATTCAGCTCGCGTCCCTTAGCCGGCGGCTTTCGGCCCGTAGGCTGACCCTGGATGTCACGGATGCAGCGAAGGAATGGCTGGCGATGAATGGGTTCGACCCGCAGTATGGGGCGCGCCCGCTGCGCCGACTTGTGCAGTCCGCGATCGGCGACCAGCTGGCCAAGGAGCTGTTGAGCGGTGAGATCACCGATGGCGACACCGTGCGGGTTGACCTGTCTGGCGATCTGCCCGGCGTCGGCACCGCGCTGGTGGTCGGCAAAGCGTTGCCAGTAGCGGCGAGCTGAACAGCAAGCTGGGCCAGTTTCTCGATTCCGCCCCACAGCGCACGCCGGGCTTCTTAACCTTCAAGCCATGGATACGCAGAGATGGTTGACGTCTTACCAACAGCGGACTGAGGAGCTTGGGGCCACAGTCGAGCTGGCCCGCCGCACGCTGGCCGACGTGGAGGGAACGGCGGTCAGCAGCGGTGGTGGGGTGACGGTCACGGCAAGTGCTACCGGAGCTCTTCGGCGGTTGGTGTTCGGCGCGGCGGCTGACGACCTGACTCGGTCCCAGCTGGCCGAGCTTGTGCTGCGCACCGCCGCACAAGCTCACCGCCAAGCCGCCCGCGCCGCTATCGAAGTCATGAAGCCGGTGCTGGGGGAGGACAGCGCGGGCCTGCGTTTTCTGCGTGCGCGGCTGTCCGAGCCAGCCGATAATCTCGCCACTGGCCGGGCATGGACAAGTGGCGTCCGATGAACCGCGGCTTTGAAGTAGATCTTTCCCAGCTGGACAGCCACGCGGATGCGCTGGACGGGCACGCCGAGCTGGTGGGAGCCTGTGCTCGGGCAGGTCGATCACTGAGCTCTGATGCTTACGGGGTCATCGGCCGTTTCGTCGCCAGCGGGGTTGTCGAGGCTGAGTCTGGCTGGTCGGCCGCGCTTAACGCGCTCGCCCACGCCGCTGAGCGCAACGCGCGGAAAGTACGGAAGTCGGTGTCGGCGTACCGGGCCGAGGAAGTCCGCATCACCGGTCTGTTTCAGGTTCGGGGTAAGCGGTGAGTGCCCCTGGGACTGTCGAGGGCGGTGCTCCGGATCTCGTTGCCGGTGTGCCCGAGACATCCCCCTTCGAAGGGGCCGGGGTGTTCTCCAATGCCGTTGACGTGATCGAGGCGATGCTCGCGGCCCAGCCGAGTAGCACCGAGGTTCTCGCGGCCGATGGCGGGCTGTTGATGGGGTTAGCGAAATACGCATTCGAAAATCCGCTCGAGCTCTTGGCCAGCGCCGGGGTGGGCTGGCTCATCGAGCACCTCTGGTTCTTGCGCGAGCCGTTGGATGCTCTGGCCGGCGACCCGAACCAGCTCGTGGCGCATGCGCGGACCTGGCATAACGTGTCCGCCCGCATGGCGGAATTGGTCGACAAGAACGCCGGGGACGTGAAGCACCTCGCTGGTTGGCGCGGCGCCGCCAGCGACGGCTACCGCGGTGCCGCGCTGGATCACCTGCGGGGATTGGCCACGGTGTCAACCGCGGGGAACGATCTGGCTCGCCACATCGTGGACGCCGGCACCATCATCGCTACAGCTCGAGCCACGATCCGAGACCTGATCGCGAACCTGGTCGGTGAGCTGATCAGTTGGGCGGTCTCGGCATTGGCCTCGGCAACGGCCACCGCCGGTGCCTCGCTCGCGGCGTTCGCCGCTGAGGCCGTGGTTGCCGGGTTACGGCTGACGAGCGAGATCGCCGCTCTTGTCTCGAAGCTGCTCGGCCGTCTCAGCGAGATCGCCGCCAACTTCGCCCGGTTGACGGGCCAGGCTGGCGAACTGCTCAGCGCACACCTGGCTGGCACGACTGTGCGGTCTGGGTTGAGTCGTGGTGTCGCGATAGAAGCCGCCAAACAGTCGACGAAATCAGCCAGAGAGTGGAGCGAATGGACTTCCTTCCCTGCCGGATAGCCGTGGCGTTGCGACGGATCAGGCCGCCGTCCTACTACTCTGATTCGAGTGGGTATCCCAACCTCGGTGTGGTTCATCATCGCCGGCATCGCGTTCGTTCTTGGTCTGGTCCTCTTGCGGATCAGTGCTCGCAGCGTTGGTGGCGGTGGGCAGTTGCGCGACCGGCGGCGGTGGGCCGCGCTGAAAGAATGGGAGTACGCGGACAACGATCCCGTGCTACCAAGCCGCTGGCGTTACGGCACCATTCACCAGGGTGGGCCAGGGGTTGCCCGTAACCTGGTCACCGGGTCCCTGTCGACCGAGGAGGGTCGCCGGCTCGCCTACGTGTTCGACCACGAGCAGGCCGGTCGGCTGACCTCGACGATCGCGGCGGTGCAGCGCCGTTTGCCGCTCAGCGGCGCACTGGAGTTGCGCATGCCTTCCGCCCCGTTGCCTGACGACGCTGGGCTCGACCTGCTAGAGCCCGTCGGGCAGCGTTATGCGTTCGTCTCGGACCCCGCCCTGATCCGACCTATGATTACTCCACGGTTGGTCATGGCCGCCGACTCGATCGGTGAGGAGATCGAGCTGCTCTGGGCCGAGGACGCCTGGGTGCTGTGCACCGCCCCGCTGGACTACTCCCCGGAGCAGTTGCAGGATCTACTCGACCAGCTGGTCGAGGTCGCCAGTGCGCTCGACGCGAGCGCGCGTCCGGGGCCGGCGTTGCGGTCAGCCCCGAACAGCGCGCCGGAGCCGTCGCAGGAACCTAAGGCCGCGGACTGGCCGGACCTCGACTCCGGATCATGAATGCCGATCGAGAGCGGGCCATGTTGGCTGGGTTGGTCCGCGAGCTCGCGATCATACGCGGCCCGGTCACGCTGTCCTCCGGCGGGCAAGCCGATTACTACATCGATCTTCGCCGCGTCACCCTCGAGCACCGAGGTGCCCCGTTGATCGGGCGACTCTTGCGAGTGCTTACCGCCGATTGGTGCTATGACGCCGTAGGTGGGCTGACCCTGGGAGCGGACCCGGTGGCCACCGCCATGTTGCACGCGGCTGCCGCCGAGGGCGTCGCATTGGACGCATTCGTGGTGCGCAAGCAGAGCAAACAGCACGGCTTGCAGCGGCTCATCGAGGGACCGGATGTGGCCGGCCGCCGCGTCCTTGTTGTCGAGGACACATCCACCACCGGCAACTCAGTTCTCAGCGCGGCCTGGGCTGTCCGCCAGGCCGGCGCCGAGATCGCTGGTGTGGCGACGGTGGTGGACCGGGATACCGGGACCCGGCAGGCGATCGAGGCGGAGGGACTCCCCTATCGAGCCTTGCTCGGGTTGGCCGACCTGGAGCTACCGTCGACCTGACGTGATCGACGAACCAGAAGCCGTTGGCCCGACCGAGTGGACCGTTGGTGAACCGGTTGGGGTCGGTCCTTGGCCGGGTGGCCCTCAGGCTTGGCCGACCGATCCCCATTACGACCCTGAGCTGCTGCGTGACGGTGACCGACGCAACGTGGTGGACGCTTACCGGTACTGGCGGCGGGCAGCCATCGTGGCTGATATCGATCGTCGCCGACACCCGTTCCACATTGCGATCGAAAACTTCAGTCATGACCACAACATCGGTACCGTGGTACGCACCGCAAACGCCTTCGCCGCCGCCGCGGTGCACATCGTCGGCCGGGCCAGGTGGAACCGCCGAGGTGCCATGGTCACCGACCGCTACCAACACCTACACCACCATCCCGACATGGCGTCGCTAATGGCGTTCGCGGCCGCACACGAGCTGACCGTCGTTGCGGTGGACAACCTGCCCGGCGCGGTTCGGTTGGAACGGGTCGAGCTGCCTCGGCGCTGCCTGTTGCTGTTCGGTCAGGAGGGGCCAGGAGTGTCGGACGCGGGACGCACCGGCGCCGCGGTAACGGTGTCGATCGCACAGTTCGGTTCCACCCGCTCGATTAACGCTGGGGTGGCCGCCGGCATTGCCATGCATACCTGGGTTCGTCAGCACGCTGACCTCGACGCGGCCTGGTGACGGTGCCTTCTGGTGACCGGTGCCTTGAGGTGGGGTCGATTCTTTAGCGGCTATCTAAGATTAGCGGCTATCTAAGACTTGGCGGGCACTGGGTCGTCGTCTATTGGTTTGCGCATCTCCTGGCGATAGCGGTATAGCCCGTAGCATGTGCACGTCACGAAGAACAGCAGTGAGCCGATCGTGGTGATCTCCTTGATCCAGGGCAGCGTATCGAACATGCCAGCGCCGTAGAAGCCCAACAACACCAACGTGGGTACCCAGACCAGTGCGCCGAGCGCGTTCGCTGCGATGAAGCGGCGGTTGTCCATGCCGGCCGCGCCAGCGATCATCGGGGCGAGTGTGCGGATCCAAGGCAGCCAACGCGCCACCATCACAGACCAGAATCCCCACCGATCGAAGAACGCGCGCGCCCGAGCCAGATTGGCCCGATTGAGTATTCGACCGTCCTTGCGGGCGAGTATTCGAATGCCGGTGCGCCGACCGATCAAGAACCCGACCTGGTTACCACCCACCGCGAACACGGTGGCCACCAGCGCCAGCACCCACGCGTTGACTTCTTGGTCGTTTGCGGCCAGCACCACTCCCGCCGCGAACAGCAGCGAGTCACCGGGCAGGAACAGGCCGATGACGAACGCGCACTCGAGGAAGACAAAGATCAGCACCACTACCCATACCGTGGTTGGCGCCGCGGAGTGCAGCATGCTCATCGGACCGGGCAGGTCGACCGGGAGCGATGCCCAGAGAACATCGATCGCGGACAGAGGTACCGCCTTGGGAAGGATCATCCTGGCTCGCGTACTGGGCGTCGCTCACGGCGCGTCTTGAGAAACTCAACCACTAGCGGGATTACCGAGAGGATAACCACGCCAACCAACATCAGATCAATGTGCTCCCGAGCCACGGCGAACCCACCCAGCCAATGTCCCAGCAACGTCACTCCGGCGGCCCAGGCCACCCCACCGACAAAAGAGTAGGTCACATACCGACCCGGCTTCATCTGGCCGACCCCGGCCATCACCGTGATAAATGTACGCACTACAGGGACGAATCGGCCGAGCACAATGGCTCGAGCGCCATATTTGTCAAAGAACGCCTGAGTCTTGTCCACGTATTCCCGTTTGAACAATCGAGAGTCGGGTTTGTTGAAGATGGCCGGACCCGCTTTGCGGCCGATCCAGTAACCTGACAGGTTGCCAAGTAGCGCGCTGATCACCAGCAGTGTACAGACCAACCAGAGCGGCGCGGCAATGATGCCGGTGGCCACGAAAAGGCCGGCGGTGAACAGCAGTGAATCTCCCGGGAGGAAGAAGCCGACCAACAGCCCACACTCGGCGAAAATGATCGAGCAGAGACCCAGCAGGACATATGGTCCCAACGCTGGGATGAGGTAGTTCGGATCGAGTAAAGATGATCCGAGTACCACCGAGCCGGAAGATCCATGAGTTGCTGAGCTGGAAGCTCCGAGTATTACCGAGCTGGAGGCGGCAAAGAGACCCACAGTGCTTCACCGTACCCGCCCCGACCGACAGGCCGAGTCGCAGGCGGCCGCTCCGGCCTGACTACCCGCTGCCCATCGGTAGTAACAGGCCCGGTTCGAAGATCGAGATCAAGGCCAGGCTCGCGCCGAGCAGCGCCCCGGTGAGCAGCGCGAGAACAAGCATCCAGGCCACCGAAAAGGCCGGCCCCGGTGGCGGAGCGATCGAGACGGGCGGGGCGGGTGGCGCGGGTGGCGCGGGTGGCGCGGGTGGCGCGGACACCTTAGCGGCGGCTTGGGCCCGCAGCGCGGCGGCCACCTTGTGCTCTGGTTCCATCCCGGCTACCCCCTGCCAGGTCGGCCGGTGCCGGCCATTGTGGCGGCCACTGAGTTCAGCGCTCGGCTAGCGGTGGACTTCACCGCTCCTCGCGTGATCCCAGTCACTTCCGCGATCTCGGCTTCGGACAGCCCACCGTAGAAGCGCAACACAAGAACCTCGCGCTGCCGAGGCGGAAGCGTGGCTAACGCGTCAACCACCGCCTGGTACTCGGCGGACATCAGGGCCAGCGATTCGGCCGACCGGGCGGTTACCGCGTGCGGTGGTACGTATTCGCGGGCGGTACGTCGGCGACGGAGCACAGATCGGGATCCATTCACCACCGCGGTACGCAAATACCCGAGCGCGGCTTGTTCATTGCGCAGCCCAGCCCAGTTGCGGTGCAACCCGGCGAACGCCTCTTGCACGACGTCCTCAGCCGTTGTCGGTTCATCCACCAGCAGAATCGCCAAGCGGACCAGTCGCGAGCGGTGTTCGGTGTAAAGATCGGCGAGTGTCTTGGGTCGCTGTTCGGCTGGCCCGTGACCTGGCGCGGACCCGGGTGCCGCGACGGGTAACCCTTCGACGCGGCGCAGCCGGGACAGGGTGCGCTCGACAACACCCGCGACATCTTGGACGGTCACCCTTCTGAGCTTACTGACTTGGCTCGTCCGCACTACGTTGCCGGTACGCCTCAATGCGGAATACTGGACCGCGGCATCCAGCCCGGTGTCAATGAGCCCGGGACCCAAAGAGAGGAACGCCTGCCATGCCTATCGCGACCCCTGAGATCTACAACCAGATGCTGGACGCCGCGAAAGCGGGTGAGTTTGCATTCCCCGCCATCAACGTGACCTCCTCGGAGACGCTCAACGCCGCTCTGCGGGGCTTCGCCGAAGCGGAGAGCGACGGGATCGTCCAGGTCTCCACCGGTGGCGCGGAGTTCCTCTCCGGCGCCACGGTCAAAGACATGGTTACTGGCGCGGTCGCGTTGGCTGAGTTCGCGCACTCGGTGGCTGACCGCTACCCGGTCAACATTGCTCTGCATACCGACCACTGCCCCAAGGACAAGCTGGACAAGTTCGTCCGCCCGCTGCTCGCGATCAGCCAAAAACGGGTCGACGCTGGGCAGAACCCGCTCTTCCAATCGCACATGTGGGATGGATCAGCCACCGAGCTGCACGAGAACCTGAGCATCGCCCAGGAGCTGCTCGCCGCCTCGGCTCGCGCGAAGACCATTCTCGAGGTAGAGATCGGCGTGGTCGGTGGGGAGGAGGACGGTGTCGCCAAGGACATCAACGAGAAGCTCTACACCGCGCCTGGCGACTACGAGCACACCATCGCCGCGCTCGGTTCTGGAGACAAGGGCCGCTATCTCCTCGCGGCCACCTTCGGCAACGTGCACGGGGTGTACAAGCCCGGCAATGTCAAGCTGCGCCCAGAGATCCTCAAGCAGGGCCAGGAGGTGGCGTCGGCCAAGCTGGGTCTGCCGGCCGGGTCCAAGCCATTCGATTTGGTGTTCCACGGTGGCTCTGGCTCGCTGCCTGAAGAGATCAAGGAGGCGGTGAGCTACGGGGTAGTCAAGATGAACGTCGATACCGACACCCAGTACGCGTTCACTCGCCCGGTTGCCGAGCACATGTTCCGTAACTTCGACGGCGTGCTCAAGGTGGACGGCGAGGTCGGTAACAAGAAGCTCTACGATCCGCGTTCCTACTTGAAGGCGGCCGAGGCGTCGATGGCCAAGCGGATCGTTCAGGCCTGTCAGGACCTCGACTCCGCTGGTCGCCGACTGCGCTAGCGCGGCCTGTGAGTGGCGAGTATGGCTATAGCCATACTCGCCACTCACAGGTACTGGAGGGCACCGGAGGTACATATGCGCGGTAATCTTCTCGGCCCCGACCCGACGCTCCTGCCGTCGGATGACGCGGTCGACAGTCAGCTGGCTGCAGGTACGGACCCGACCGAGGTGGCCGCCGCCCACCCGTCCTCCAGCGCGGCCTGGGCGACGCTTGCCGAACGGGCGTTGGCGGCCGGGGAGCCGGTCATCGCGTATGCCTACGCCCGTACTGGCTACCACCGGGGGCTGGACCAGTTACGTCGCGCCGGTTGGAAGGGCTTCGGCCCGATACCGTGGGCACACCGGCCCAACCAGGGGTTCCTGCGTGCGTTAGCTGCCTTGGCGCGTGCCGCCGACGCGATCGGCGAAGATGACGAAGCCAGCCGCTGCCAACGCTTCTTAGCCGATTCCGACCCGCAGGCCCCGGCCGCGCTTGGCCTGCGGTAGTCCGGGTAGTCCAGCTGTGGGCTCCAGCCAGGGCGGGAGGTGCGGTGAGTCTTTCTCGGCCGCTGGGATCAGCCCGTCCATCCGGGAATCTCGACCCGGCTGCGTGTCTGACGGTATTGGTCCCGGTCAGCCGGATATTCGATTAGGCGCATGCTACCCCAGTCCAGATCGGGATGACCGACGACTCGGGTCGGTATCTCGCTACGTTTACCCAGGGTACGCAGTATGGCGAAGATGCCGCCGACCTCGGGGTCGGTGCTCGCGTCGGCTAGCCCGACGTAGCGCCCCGGTGCTTCCACCAGCGCACGCGGTGTGTCGGCGATGCCATGCGCGACCCCCACCACGTTGCGCACGCAGGGAAACAGAAACGCGATCGGCCAGTTGACCAGCACCGGGCCGTGGGTAGCCAGGAACTGGGTCAAGCCGACCATCTGGCGCAGCCGGGGACCGGTCGTGGCCAGCCAGCCGCCTCGGTCCGAGCTGCCGTCAACCGCGAGTACCCGCACCCGATTGGCACCCTCCGGAACTTGGTCGCGGGTCAGCCATACCGAACGCCACACCGCTGGGTCCGGGTGGGCCCGAGGGTCGTCGTGCGGCTGGTCGGTAGGGACCCGCTCGCCGAGCGAGCTGACTCGCTCGTCCGGTAAGCCAGCTCGATCGTTGAGTGTGTCCAACCGGCTCGCCGCCCGCGGGCCGGCCGGCTCGGCGCGGCCGAACTCCAACGCCAGCCGGTTGCCACCGTCGGTCCGCCCGGACACCGTCATGGCCAGCTCTTGGTCGGCCGATAGCGGGGGTAAGGCGAACCACTGGCTGACCATCCGTCCCGTGTTCGCCGGATTGTCCAGCCGACTACCCCAGATATGGGCGGAAGCCCCCACCCCTGGTGGCTCCGGTGGCGGGTTCGCCGGCGCGAAGCCGGCGTCGGCGGCGAACCCCGTCAACTGTCCCGAGCCTGGCTCAGCCGGCGTCAACACTCCCCCGGGGAGATCCGGGAGCACCTGGATGTCGTCGGCCAGCCCGCAACTACGAGCTCCGCGCAGCCAGTTGAGGTTGGCCACCGCCAGCGAACCGGCTGGTCGCCGTATCGGCGCGACGACGAAGGAGTACAGCAGCACGGCCACCGAGACAGCGGCCGCGATGGCCGCGAGCAGTCCCGGTGCCCAGACAATCAATGACCGGGCCGCCACTGCCCCGGAGCGCAGCCGGACCAATACGGCGACCGCCAGTCCGCCGGCCAACCACAACGGCGGCGCGTCCAGCGGCAACCCCAACGGCCGCACCGGCCCCGCCGACCACGGCACGTCGTACACCACCGGCTGCCACCAGTCGTTCGGCCCGGTGAAGGTCAACCCGGCCGCCACCGCGACCAGTACCGTGCCGATCAGCCCGGTGCCAAGCAGCGTACGGTCCAACGGCCGGTGGGCCGGTTGCTCGAGCGCATGCGCAACCAGTGTGATGACGGTGATTACCAGGAATGCCGCGATGACCCCGGCCAGCGCGCCGAAGTGGTGCGACCACTTGGAGGGGGTGAGCCACAGCAGCCCGAGCCCGATCGCGACCACACCGGCCAGGCGCGCGCAAGCCGCATCGAGTGGTTTTCCCGTTCCGCGCTCAGCCGCGAGCTCCGCCCCGAGGCTCGCCCCGCGCCGGGCCAGTGCCATCCCCACCACCGGCAGCAGCGCGTAGGTCAGCAGCACCGGCAGTCGTTTTGTCGCGGTACCATCTTGGTCGGCTTTGAGCAGGAAGCGGTAGCGCTCTGGTTCGCCCGACCACGGCAGGGACGGCCCGAACGTGGTGTGCCAACGGGTCGCGGTAATGACACTGTGCAGCGTCTGGTCGCTGAACACGACGCTGAGCGCCACTGCGCCAATTGCCCCCAGCGCGAGCACCCTGGCCACTACCTCGGCTCGGCTATCCGCGTCGGCGCGGATCAGCCGGACGATCTTGCCCCAGAACACGAGGATCGGCGCGAGCACTAGGAGCCCAGACGGGCTGGCGGTCATGGTCAGTGCGGCTACCAGGGTCGACAATGCCACCCCTGGCCACCCCTTGGCTCGCCAGAGCAAGGCGAGCAGGGCGGTCAGCCCGAATGCCACGTACGGCTCCGGACGCACGCCGAGGTCGTATGGCAGCCAGCCAGCCAGGAAACACACACCGGCGAGCAAGCGCATCCAGGCGCGGCCGGCCGCCAGGCCGGGTATCGCGCCCGCGCCGAGCACGCCCCGGCTAAGCACGAACCACGTCGCCGCGCCAAGCAGGGTGCTGGGCAGCCGCAGCCACACCGGCCAGAGGCTGACCTCGGTCAGCTGCGCGAGCACGCTCTGGGCCAGCGCGAACGGCGTCTCCGATGCGTTCCACCAGCGATAGTAGTTGCCTTGGTCGCCCGCCAGCGCGGAGTTGCGGGCGATCATGGTGGCGAAACCGTCGTCGTCACTGAGCGGCCCGATGACCGCCCAGCCGGCCAGGGTAACCAGCACCCCGGCGTCGATCAGCACGGTCGGCCAGCGCAGTCGCGGAAGCCGTATCCAGCGTGGGTTGACCCGGCTCACCCAGGCGCTGTGCAGCGCGAGCAGAACGAGCACGAGCGCCGCGCCCGCCAGCTGTGCCCCGATCAGCCAGCGCTTGAGCAAGGTGGGGCTGGTCTCGAAGGGATCGACCGTACGGGCGGTGACGGTGAGCCCGGCGGCCTGGATGGGATCGAGATCGGTGCGGAACGCGGCCACCTCGGGCACCGGCTCGCCGGCGAGGGTGATGGTCTGCCCGGCCAAGCGGGCGGTCACGCCGGTGGCACTCGCGGTCACCGAAGCTCCGCAGTCGGTTTCGGCGAGAGCTGACGCGCCGAGGATTGGCTGGCCGGGGATCGGCGCGCTGGCCACTAGCCGTGCGTTCACCAGCAATTGGCTGGTCCCGTTGCCCTGCTGAACCAGAACCCCGCCGCCGGGGTCAAGCGAGCCACCGGTGGCCAGAACCGTGGTAGATCGGCTTCGGTTCGAAGCGGCCCGCAGCGCGGAACACGGCACCGTGACGGTGAGCTCGGCGGGCCGGTACGGCACCAGGATCACGGTGCTAGAGCGGACCAGCTGCCCCGGCGCCGGCCAGTTCACCTCGGTCTGGTTGGAGATAACCGGGACGAACGGTAAAGCCAGCCCGGCAGCCAGGCCAATCACTCCAACCAGCAGGGCGAGTACGGCCGAGATCGGCCGCCGCTTCGCCGGGATAGTCGTGCTGGCGGTATCGGCACTGGTCTTGGTGCTGGTCTCCACTGTGGCCTCTGGGGGGTGTGGCCTCTGCGGGGGTGTGGCCTCTGCGAGGGGTGCGGCCTCTGCGGAGTCCGCGTGGGGGTCGGCTGGGTGGTGGACGAGGCGGGTGCCTCTTCTAGAACGGTCAGGTCCGCAGGCTATGACATCGGCCCGACAACTCGGCGGTGCCATCGTCCGATCGGTGGTTACCATCCGGACACGACCCGTTCCAGAGGTGGAACGCCGGGCTCATGTCGGTTTCCAACACCTCCACTGGGTGGTGTACGTCCGGCACATCACCCAGCCGCTTGGCTCACCGGACTGGTTGTCCGCAGTTCTTGGGGTACCGGACACACCACGGGGTGATTCCGGGCAGGCGACCACGATGTGTCGCGATCCACCGGTAGAGCCTCTCCTGGGTTGCCGCGCTGTAGTGGTACAGCCGCAGCGGCCATGGCGAGCCGAGCGCTACCGCGAGGGCGGCGTTGACCGCTGCCGCGCCGACCAGTCGGGTGCCGTCCGCGCCGCGCCACTGTATTGATGCGGCGCACTCGGCCGCGGTGGCGCCGATCGATTCGGGCGCTCCTGGCCGCTGGTAGGGGACGGTATCAATCAGCCGTTTACCATCCAGAACGCGTAGCCAGCCAACCGTGCACGTGCAGAATCCACATTCTCCGTCAAACAGCAGCACCGGGCCCATACCACCCAGTGTCTCCCGACGTTTCATACGCGGACAGCCTCACCCGCACCCGGAGCAGCCCGTCTACCAGTTGCGCTCCAGGACGTAACCCCGCTCGGCGCAGCAATCGGGTGATGCGCAGATTGCCGGGGAGGGCCAACGCGGTGAGCTCTCGCCAGCTGGCCTCGGTGGCCAGTTCGACGGCCCGGCGAATCAGCGCCGTGCCGACCCCCCGGGCCTGCCAGGCATCCTCCACCAGCACCGAGATCGCGGCGGACCCGTTGCCATCCGGATCCAGGGTGGCCAACCCGACCGCGTGCCCTCCATCGAGGGTCATCGCCAACAGACCTTTGCCTTTGCCCGACTTGCCGGTCAGTAGCTCGTCCAACTCGTCAGCCGCCAACGTCGGGCTGGGATTGAGGAAACGACCACGGCGGGTGCCTGGTGTGCACCGCGCATGCAACGCGGTGACCAGGGGAGCGTCCGCCCCGGTCGCTGGGCGTAGCTCCACCTCGGAACCGTCCCCGAGTAAGACTATCCCGAAACTGACATGGTCGTAGCGGTGCCGTTCGGGGCGGCTTGCCCCCCCGGTCGCGGTGGCCCATTGCTCGGCGAGCTCGACCAGCATGGCTGCTCTGGAGATGTCGATTGCGGTAAACGGCCAAGCTCGGCCTAGCCGTAACTCATGGCCGAACGCTGGCTGCACATGGACATAGGCGGCCTCATCTCCGGGCGCCAGCAGACGGGCGTGTAGCAGGCTGGCGACCGCGGCGGCCGTCGCGTCCGGCTTGCTGGTTATTCGTCGAGCCAGCGCGAGCGCGGTGGTTACCGGGTCGCGCAGCTCATCGGCGTGCACTGGGACCGCAAGCGTGCAGCCGATGTTGGCCCGCCGGATCCGATTGGCTAGCGCGGTCGCGGCTTCGGCGTCCTTGACGTCGATCATCAGCTCGTCGGTGACCGCGCCATCCGGGCCGCGTTCGCCATGCACGGTGAGCGAGACGATATTGCAGCCGGAGCCGCCGATCGCTGCTGCTAGTTCACCGAGGCGGCCGGGCCGATCTTCCAGTTCGACGTGTACTCGCCACAGTCCCATCGGTACCTCCCTGCGGCTCGCCCCACTCGTGATGATAGATAGTTTTCCCTAACGTTGTTACCTTGAAACTAATGTGGCGCTACTGGCCCACTACTAGCCCCGAGCGGAATCGATACGGCAAGATTAAGTCGTGTGCGACGCTGCTTCCCTGGTTTCCGGAGCTAACGGCGCTTTCGCTCGCTAAATGCGCGCGATTGTGCCGCCGCTGCCTGCGAGATCGTGATGATCTGAGTGTCTGGTTTTATCGGTTTTATCGGCTACGACTGAACAGCGCTAGCGCCCATGTCAGACAGCCCAGGGCGACGGTGGAAGCCAGCGCGCGGACCGTGTTCCACCCTGTCCAGCTCGGCTCGAACCGCTCTCGCACGCCGGCCAGGTCGACGATTCGATCGGGGTCGCCCGCCGCCGCTAGCGCGTCGTTGAGCGGCACGTTCAGCGCGGCGGTGACCACAAAGGTGACCAGCGCGCCGCCGAAGCCGGCGATCGTCCAGGCCAGCGCCGCGCCGCCTCGCCCAAAGTGACTGACGATCCGGCTACGCCGACGACGGTGGTGATCCACACCGGGCAGCGGTGCGCTACGCCAGATGGCGAGGAATTGGCTCAGCGGATGGATTTGGGCGTGCGTACTTGGGGTAACAGCGCCGACGGCGAGACCGTGATGCTCACCGGCACCTATCTGTTCGAGGGGGAAGTTAGCCGGCGACTGCTGCGTGCATTGCCGCTGACGGTGGTTTTGACCGCGACGCAGTTGAGCTCCCCGCTGCCGGCGCTGCTTGGTGAGGAAATCGTCAAGGACCAGCCCGGCCAAGAGGCGGTACTGGACAGGCTGCTTGATCTGCTGCTGATCACTGCGCTGCGCGCATGGTTTGACTGTTCACGGGCCACAGCGCCACCCTGGTATTCGGCGTACGCCGATCCGGTAGTGGGTCGTGCCCTGCGGCTGCTACACCACAACCCGGCGTGGCCATGGACGCTTGTCGAGTTGGCCGCCGCGACGGGTGTGTCCCGAGCGGGGCTGGCTCGGCGGTTCACCAAGCTGGTTGGCGAACCGCCGATGACCTTCTTGACCGGCTGGCGGATAGCACTGGCCGCCGATCTGCTGCGCGAACCGGATGCCACCCTCGGCGCGATCGCCCGCCAGGTTGGCTACAGCAGCCCGTTCGCGTTGAGTGCCGCGTTCAAACGGGTGTATGGGGTGAGTCCGCGCGAATACCGCGCTCGCGTCTCGTAGCCGGACGGGGCTGGCTGACCGTGCTGATCTCGGATTTCAGCGCCCCCACGTACGCGATCCGACGCCCGCCAGGTGTAGCGCTACACAGAGCAACCCGGCGGTGATCAGGAGGGTGGCGGTTAGTGGGCCAAATCCGATCACGGCCAGCTGGAAGATCAGAGCGATGAGGAAGAGCACTGCGGCGAGAATGGCGAGCATCGAATCCTCCTGGTGAGAGACGTCTTAACCTTACTTTCCTTGCCCAGTCTGGAGCCGCTTAAACTCCGATGTGATCGTCGTCAGTGACTGGTCGGTGGTGGCGAGGGACGCTGGCCGACTTGAGGTGCCATGGAACGTCTACCACCACGACGCCTGGCAAAAACAGCAGCCCGCCTTTCAGCCGCAGCGCGCTCTGATTGTGCAGTAGATTCTCCCACCAGTGTCCGACCACGTACTCGGGAATGATCACTGTGATGATGTCGCGAGGTCCGGTCCGGGGGTAGTCGCGGACATACTGAAGGATGGGTCGGGTGATCTCTCGGTAGGGAGAGTCGATCACTTTGAGAGGTATGTCGAAGACAGCTTTGTCCCACTCTTGGGTCAGCTGGTCGGATTCTTCGTCGTCGACCGCGACGTTGATCGCGTCCAGTGAGTAGGGGCGTAGCGACCGAGCGTAGGCGAGGGCACGCATCGATGGGCCGCTGACCTTGGACACCAGCACCAGGACGTGGTTACGTGCCGGTGCTACCGGCGGGACCTCGGTAAGAGCGGTCTCTTCCGCCACGTTGGTGTAGTGCCGACTGATCGCGCGCATTGTCAGGAACAGCAAGGGAATGGCGATCGCAATGAGATACGCGCCGTCCAGGAACTTTGTGACCAGCACGATCACGAACACGATGCCGGTGGCTGTCGCGCCGAGCGCGTTGATCAGCTGGGCCCTGCGAATCCGGTGGCGCTGGTTTGCTGAGAGATCTGACTTTAGCTCGGCTTGCCAGTGCTTGACCATCCCGATCTGCGAGAGGGTGAAGGCGATGAACACGCCGATCACATACAGCTGAATCAGCGCGTTGACGTTGGCGTTGAACAGATAGATCATCCCAGCCGCGAACATCGCTAGCACGATGATGCCGTTGCTGAACACCAGACGGTCGCCGCGAGTGTGGAACTGGCGAGGAAAGTAACGGTCCCTGGCCAGAACGGAGGCAAGGCCGGGGAAGCCGTTGAACGAGGTGTTCGCGGCGAGTACCAGAACGGCGGCGGTAAAGGCTTGAATGGCGTAGAAACCCGCGGTGTCCTGGCCGAATACCGCCGCCGCGATCTGGGCTAGCACTGTTTTCGGTGACGCATCGGCCGGCAGGCCCAGCTGAGTTGGGTCTGGCGCCGCGTGCACCCTGGTCAACACCGCGAGCAGGGTGATTCCGATTCCCATAGTTACCGCCAATGCGGCGAGGTAACTCAGGACCTTAATGGCGTTTTCCGCCTTGGGTTTCTGGAACACTGGTACGCCGTTGCTGATCGCTTCCACTCCGGTGAGCGCGGTGCAGCCTTGGGCGAACGCTCGGAGAATCAGAAAAGCCGCCAATCCGCCGGTCACGTGTTCGGTCGGATAGATTGGGTAATTCGCGCTTTCGGCGACCATCGGTACGCCGCTGGCCAGCTTGACCACCGCCCAGCCGAACATCACGAAAATTCCGATCACAAAGCCGTACGTCGGAATCGCGAAGGTCTTGCCGGTCTCGCGCACGCCGCGCAGATTGACCACCATCAGTACCACGACGAACATGATTGACATCAACACCGCGTGCGGAGCGGTAACGGGAAAGGCGGACGTGATGGCCGAAACCCCGGCAACCACCGACACCGCCACGGTCATCACATAGTCGACCAGTAACGCCGAGGCGGCGACGAGCCCGGCTGAACTACCTAGGTTCTCGTGACTTACAATGTAAGAGCCACCACCATTTGGATAGGCGCGGCAAGTCTGCTGATACGAAACGGTTACGATGATGAACAGCAATGCCACCACGACCGACAGATGTGGCGCGAGATGATAGAAGGCTAAGCCTCCGGCAGCCAACGCCATAAGAATTGCCTCGGTGGCATAGGCAACCGAAGACAACGCGTCGCTGCAGAAGATTGGCAACGCCAAACTCTTGGGCAGCAGCGTGTCGTTTAGCTGTCGGCTCGCCAACGGCCGTCCGACCAACAACCGCTTGGGAAGACTCATCCACACAAAGCAGGGAGCCTACGTGCTGAACCCGTCCCCTTGCGTTGGAAGACCGTGCGGTGGGCGGTCGGATAGCCACTAGCAGACGGGAGCGCTAAGCAGCTCCATGGCGGTCTTGCTACGGTTGGCCACCGAGGGGCCGACCTGGAGCGGCGGCGGTTTGAGGTTACCGGGGCGGACGCATCCGGTACGCGGAAAAGTGTGACCGAAATCACATTCGATGGCCGCTAGGCGTGGGTGCGGTTGCCTCGGCTTCCGGGCGGGTACATCCGCGGCTGTGCACCGCTGGTCAAGCGGAATCCACGGCCCGACGTTCCGGTAGCCGCGGTGTAGTCGGGACGGATGGAATTCTTCTAATGTGCCCGGTGAACGCTCGAACCCGATGTGGGAGGAAAAGTGCGACTTTCCGCGCGAAATCAGCTTGCCGGAACCGTTGCTGAGATCGAGGTCGGCGCGGTCATGACCGTGGTCAAGGTTGACCTTGTTGGCGGTCAGCGGCTCACGTCCAGTATCACTAAGGATGCGATTGATGATCTCGGGTTGAAGGTTGGGGACGCGGTGACCGCGGTGGTCAAGTCGACTGAGGTCATGCTCGGTACCGAGTGATCTGAGGAATAACCGCCGAATACTGACCCACTCCCACCGCAGGCACGGCGAAGTTCAGCTCATCGTGCTTGTGGCGGAGGCGGTCTGAGCCAGGTCTGACTCAGCGGAGGCGGTCCCGGTCGGGTCCCGGTCGAGCAAGCGGTGGCTGCCGCCCTTATCCATCCCTATCCGAAAGCGAACCGCGAAAGCGAACCGCGGATGAGGATCTCTCGCGGGCGGCGTTGGTATGGCAAGCTGAACCGATGGCGCCTGCCCAGGCTGATCTTGCACTACGGTTGTTAGTGGCGTTCGCGTTGACCTTCGGGCTCGGGTTCGAGCGTCAGCTGCGCGGGTCCTCGGCCGGTGACCGCACATTTGCGCTGATCGGTGTATCCACTGCCGTCATAGGGGTGCTCTCGGAGAAAGGGGCGCCCAACGCCCTAGCAGGAGCGGTGACCGGCGTGGGCTTCATCGGTGCTGGTCTGACGTTCCGTGAGAGCATCAAGGACCACCAGGTGTTACGCGGAATCACCACTGGCGCGGCGATCCTGGCCGCGGCCGCGATCGGTGCTGCCGCGGGTGAAGGTTACTTTTTGGTCGCGGTGGTAGCCACCGCGTTGGTGCTGCTCGTGCTGGAGATTCGGTATCTGCCGGCCTTGCGGCATCTGGATGCGCGGCGCTGGCAAGGCTATGTCCGCTCCGATGAAGAGGATGAAGAGTCCGACGGGCCGAACTTCGATGGTAAATAAATCCGATAAAGAGAGGAGCTACACATGAGTAAGGTGTCTTGGAGAGCTGAGCCGGACGCTCATGACTACCCGGCCGCCGCCTCTTACCTGTCGTTGCTGTCACGTCCTGAGGTGGTCGATGAAATCGTCGCGCGGCTGCAAGCGGCGAGCAAGAGCTCATTCAAAGCAAAAGATATTCTCCGGGCTTCCGGTCTTCCGTTGCTGCCGGTAGATAACCCGCATGTGGCTAACGACTTGAAGAAAGTGAAAAATAACCAGGATCTCTCTCCGATCTTGCTGGTGCGTGGCGACTTGACGCGGGGTCTCGCGCTTCAGGTCGCCGACGGGTATCACCGAGTCTGCGCGAGCTACCACACTGACGAGAACACTGACCTTCCTTGTCGCATCGCGGATAATCCAGAGCTTGAGAGATATGCTATCGAACTCGATGCCCGTGCCCATGGTCGAGCTGATTGACATCAGTAACGTCATCGCCCGGCTGGTATCAGACGAAGCCCGCTACCTCACCGGTGTCATGCCAGTCATGCCGCCGGTCGATGCGGGCTTCGCCGTCAAGGCGCCGCGCGGGAGCGTCGCCGGTTGCGGCTCGGTGTGATGTGAGCCGCAACCTCATGACACATGCACGAACGTCTCCTTGAACAAAATATCGAACGCGGTGGGTTGAACAGACACAGTCCCGGCGAACGGATTGTTCATATCGGCGACCAGGAACTGCGTAGCGATTAGGAAAGTCGCGAACACCGCGTAAAAAATATAATCGCGAGCTCCTTTCAGTACCCCGCTCAACGGGATGAACAGCAAGATGAGAACAACCAGAGTGATCAGGCCATAGATGAGCACGTCAGGTACACCTTCGTCGGTCGCCGCTTGGATCCGGGCGCGCCGTGACTTGAAGAGCTCAGCGACCTGAATCAGTGCGTTTCGGTAAGTTTCATTAGCGACGGTTTGGGATCGATAGTCGACAAGGTTGACGACCGGCGGTTTATAGTCAACGATTTCGTTACGTACAGCCCGCAGGGCGCCGTAAGTTGCTTCGCTCGGTAGGTGCTGGCCGAGTAGGGGAAAGTCCTTGACGACCTGCTTGGTGTAATCGCGAAGCAAACCCTGGAGTCGGCTGTGCCCTGGCTCGGGAAGCGTATGGGCGTACCAGTAAAGCTCGCCGATACTGTTGGCCTCGACGAAGGTTGCGTCGCGAGCCTCTTTAATGGTCGTGTTTTCCTGCGACACTGTCAGGCCTAGCGTGAAGGCGAAAACGAGAACGATGCCGGACACCATCGCGCTGATCGGGGCTTCTCCGGAAGGATGAAATCGCTCCGGAATCACACGCCAGAATCCCCAGGCGAGCCCCGTTACTAAGACAGCCAGCCCCAGTGCCGGCAGAAGGATCGTGGTAAATTCTAATTTCACTGAAGCGGCTTCCTCTGTACGTACGAATCAGATTAAATATTCCGAGTGGTCAGGTCGCTCGGAATACCAGGTGGTCTCCGCGACTTCGCTGGGGTTTAGTCGCCCGGCGGGTCATGAGGAGTTGTCCGGCTGGGTTGAAGATGTAGGTGGAGAAGGCGGTGACTAGGGATGATTGTGCGCGGAGTTCCCAGTAGGGGATGATGGCGGGGGTGAGGTTGGTGACGGTAATAGGTGTGAGGTTGTGTTGCGAGGTGGGGTGGGGTTGTTGTGGGTTATGTGGGATGGTGGTAGCGGTGGGTGGTGGCGTGCCATTCGCGGCTTCCGCCCATCCAGGCCCAGGTGTCGGCGAAGAAGCGTCGGAGCATGGGGGAGCCGAGGAGGCTGAGGGTGGTGGCTTGGGCT
>JAFASX010000148.1 GCA_019244295.1 Pseudonocardia sp. | reverse complement strand
CGGGCCAGCCCCCGCGCCACCAAGAAGGCCGGCGACTTCTCCGCCCGCAAAGACCAACCCAGCGTCGTCCGGGTCACCCACCGACTACAAATCCACTGCCTCCAACGCAACAGCGTCCTACTGAAAGCTTAAAGCAAGGCCATTGGGACCGCGGCCGACCAACTCGCAGCGGCCGGGGAGTTCATCCTCGATTTGTTGCCCGGCCCGGATGGCCTCACCGATGAGCGAACCGAGATGGTGGTTCGTACGATAGCCCGGATCGCCGCTCAGTGGAACACCCCGGGCGCCGTCGAGAAGATCCTCCCGTTTACTGCGGACTTGACCGAGGGAATACTTCGCGAACTGTTTGAGCCATGGGGCCGGCTCGGTGATAGCAAGACATACGCACGAGACGTGCTCGGCAAGATTGACTATAGTCGGACCGTCGTTAACTTGCCGCGCGGGCAATGCATCTGGCGATGCATCGAACATCTTGCTCATCTGCGCACGATCACAGTTCTGATCTTGCGTGACGATATGTTTAACCTACACCCTGTGGCCAACCTGCCCAGACTGCGTCGGCTTACTCTGCAAGGCAATTCCACGGTCTCGTTACGACCGTTAACAGGCTCGCGGTCGCTGCGGGTCCTGGTCTTGGACCAGTGCGCAACGATGTCTGGCGCCGGGCCGGTCGACCTGTCCCCGCTGCGTGAGCTTGAGCTGCGTCGGTTGGTCATCTCCGGGCTCCTCACCAAGATCGACATGGCGAGCCTGTCCGGGCTGCGGCTGAATAGCTTCCGGCTGGAGTCGCCGTTACGTGGCAGTCTCCTGCCCGCCGACCTGCACGTGCGATACCTGAGTATCGTTGCTGGTGCCCGGCGGGTCGGATTCGCCGACGTGTGTGGGGTCCGCTCGCTCCTCTTGGACTGGGTGCCTGACTCCGACGACCTGGTCGGCATCGCTCGGCTGTCGGAGTTGCGCCGCCTCGTCTTGTTTCGCGTCCCTCCGGGCACGCCGCCGCCAAGCTTGTCCGGCGTCAAGGTGCTCATCATCAGCTCTCGGGGCGGCAAGGCAGATGCCACATAGAACTGTCAGGGTCGTTTCGTAGGCTTGCCTGGTGAGCTCGGGTGAGTCGCTATCCAAGCGGCATAACGCATCGGCTACCGCGCGGCCACCCTCAGCGCGCTCCGTCCCACGCGCTCGGCAATCGCGTAGGTGGGTCCAGGTTGCGCTGCCGGCGGTGGGGCTTGCCGCGGTGGGGCTGGCCGGGATTGTTCTCTACGACAGTAGTGACGAGTTGTTTATCGCCGCGGACACGCTCACCAAGGTGCACTGGGCTTGGGTCGTCGTCGCGATATTTGCCGAGGTAGCCAGCTACTGGTTCCGGGGCGCCGCACAGGCGGTGGTGCTGCGGCAAGGCATGACCAGCCTACTGTCCGGAAGCTCCTCCGCTGAGTCGCCAGCTCCGTTCGACCGAGCCGCCCGTGGCGGACCGGGATCGGTAGTTCTCGCCGCGGCGACGTGGGCCGGCAGTTCCGTGTCGTCGTTGGTGCCGATCGGGTTCGCCGCGTCTGGCGCGGTGATGTTGCGGGTGCTGCACCGTCGGGGGGTGGACGGCGCGGTCGCCGCGTGGATGTTCGCCGTGTCGTCGCTGATCTACTTGGCAACGATCGCGGTGCTGACCATCATCGCGGTCCAGATCGCGGGTGGCTCCGATGTTGTTCCCGGTTTGCAGACGGTCAGCTTCGGCCTGATCGGCGCCCTGGTGGTGATTGCCCTGGCCTACGCGGTGTGGCGTCGTCGTCTGGGTCGTCGCGATCCTCAGCGCGGGGCCGGGAAGGACTTGCGTACTGCCCAATCGAGCCGCTCTTCATTGGCCCGATGGGCGCAACGCCAACTCGCGGAGCTGCGGGTGATCCGAATGTCGTCGGCGTCGATGTCGGCGGCGGTCGCACTGACCACCATCTGTTGGTTGTGTGACATCGCTGTCCTGGGCGTCGCGTACGCGGCGCTGGATACCGCGCCGCCGTGGAGCGGCCTGTTGCTGGCTTACTGCGCTGGTCAGATCGCGGCGGCGGTACCGATCACGCCCGGCGGGGTGGGCGCCGTGGAGGGAAGCTTGACGCTAGCCCTGGTCGCTTTCGGGGGCGCCCAAATGGTGACCTTGGCGGCCGTGCTTTTTTACCGGCTTATTACGTACTGGGGTTGCATTCCTGTCGGCGGTCTGCTGTGGGTCGCGCTGCGGGCTACTGCTCCGAAGCGGAAGGCTTCCGCTCTCGCGCAACCAGCACCCGAGGAGAAGCGATGAACCGTCTCTTCCCGTGCGTTGCGCGGGCCGGCATGATATTCCTCATCGTGGTTGTGACCGTCGGCTGCGCTGGACCTGGTGCCCCCCCTGCGACCAGCACGAACAATGCTTGCATCGGGGTGCTGCCGCTGGCTCACCAAACCGTGCACGGTGTAGGTCGCCTTATCCTGGTACGCAGGGTGAGCAGCGTCGACGTCGAGACCATCGGCCGTGAATCGGGCGTCGTTCCGTTTCCTCCGGGTCCACCAGGCACGCCGTCGTCGCCATCCCCGTCGTCGGCTCCGTACCCGGATGGCCGGCTGCGGGCGCCCAAGCTGTGCCTGGTCGTCTACCAAGGTAACTATCCGGCGGGCTCAGTATCAGGGAATGAATCACCTCGGAAAGCCGGGCACTATGTCTTGGTTGTCGCGCAGGCTCGGCCACCGGCGAAGATCGGGGTATTGGTGACGGATGTGCTGCCGGCGCACGCCAGACACACACCCTGGTGGCGCCGATTCTTCTGACGGGGTGCTGGCTATGACCGCGGCCTCGGAGGAGACGCGTGGCAGGGCGTCAGGGAAGGACGCCGCCGGGCCGCTTGGTCCGTGGCAGCGCCGAATCGTGTGGACCTGCTGGTTGGTCGGAGGGCTGGCCAGGCTGATCTATCTGTTCTTGATCCACCCGGCTATCGCATATGTGTACAGCGATATGCAGGGTTATGTGATCCGCGCGGAGGCTCTCGCGGCTGGCCGGCCGGAAACGATCAGCGACACGCTGTACCCGCCCGGCGCTTCCTGGTTCTTCGGCGCGCTGCTGTCGCTCGACCCGAGCTGGACGCTCGTTTCCATCGGCCAGTGGGTGCTCTCGCTTGGCACAATGGGAATGGTTTGGCTGATCGCGCGGCGTGTTTACGGTAATGCGGCGGCGGTCGTTGCGTTGGTCATCGCGACCGTTTATCCGCCGTATTTTCATTACGCCGCGCTGTTCCTCGCCGAGAACGGATTCACGTTCTTCGTTCTCGGTAGCTCATGGCTGCTGCTGCGTGCGGTCGGCGCGCGGAGCTGGTTTGTGAGTGGGGTGTTTGCGTTGGGTTCCGGCTTAGCGGCCGGACTAGCGACCGCGTTCAAGAATACTATGATCGCGCCCCTCGTGGTCACCGTTCTGGTCTACCTGCTCTCTGCCTGGCGTGGGCGTGACCTACGTGTGTGGTCGGTGGCCGTCAGCGTGGTGATCGGTTTCGCCATTCTGTTCGCTCCGCTTTCGGCGCGGTGCGCCTCGCTCAACGAAGGGCGGTTTTGCCCCGGGGCGAACAATCTGGCGATGAATGTATTGATGGGCCATTATGGCGAAAAACGAGAGTTCCGTTGGGTGGACTCCAAACGCGGCTATATGTTTGACTTCACGGCGGTCGAGAGCACGCTGCGGGGATACACCGAGCCGGTGACGCTTGATTTTGGCGCTTATGACTCAGCGCGCAACTGGGCGTTGGCGAGGAAATGGGTAGTGGAGCATCCGGCGCAGGCACTGTCGCTGAGCCTGCGCAACGTTGGATCGCTGTTTGCGGCTCGAACATTGTGGCCGCCACTGAAATGGCGCGGCGTCGACATCGGTACATTGTCGCAAGGTTTCTTCTTGATTGTGATCCTGCCGCCCGCTCTCCTCCAGCTCGTTCGCCGCGCGCCGTGGCGGGGCTCGTCCGCGCTGCCGCAACGGCTACTCGTGGCGCCCATGTCAGGGCTCGTGCTCGAAGTATTCGTCTCGATTACCGAAGTACGGTTTCGAGTGCCGTTTGACGGCTTGTTGATCGTGCTCGCGGCGCCGGTCTGGTGTCTACTCTGCCCAGCTCTGCCCAGCCGTCCGGATGAGGGCCGCTCAGGCTGCTCAGGTTAAGGTTCACATAGAGACTTATTCAGGATCTTGATCAGGGCATAATCTCGCAGGTCAGGGCGGATCTCACGAGATCGAAATCGTCGCTCTGAATAAGTCTCATACTCTCCTAGTATGGCGTCGTGTCCCTCGGTGAGTTGCCGTTCGCTGACAAGCGAGCGTGGGAAAGGAGCGCGTGACTGATATGACTGATCGAACGTCGGGTAGGGTCGCCGGAAAGGTCGCCTTTATCTCGGGAATTGCTCGAGGTCAAGGCCGCTCACACGCTGTGGGGCTGGCGGCCGAGGGCGCCGACATCATCGGAATCGATCTGTGTGAAGACATCGAAATCAACGGATACCCGCTGGCTACCGACGCCGACCTCGCCGAGACGGTCAAGCTCGTCGAGGCTCAGGGTCGCCGAATCGTAGCCATCAAAGCCGATGTGCGGGATGTGGGCGCCGTGCGGGCCGCCGTGGACGCTGGCGTTGCTGAGTTCGGGCGACTGGATATCGTGGTTGCCCAGGCCGGGATCTGCCCGCTGGGTGGTGATCTGCCCGCCCAGGCATTCGCCGACGTGGTCGACGTGAACCTGGTCGGCGTGATCAACACTGTGCACGCCACGCTGCCTTACCTCTCCGAGGGTGCCTCGATCATCGCGATTGGCTCGCTGGCGGCGTTGGTGCCCGGCTCACTGGACGACCCAGCGGCTGGCCCGGGTGGGATGGGGTATAGCCTCGCCAAGCGGCTTGTGGCCAACTATGTCAACGATTTAGCGTTGTGCGTTGGGCGGTCCAATATCCGGGTCAATGCCGTACACCCAACCAATTGCAACACCGACATGCTGAACAATGCGCTGATGTACGCCCAGTTTCGCCCGGATCTAACCAACCCAACCCGAGAGGACGCCTTGTCGGCCTTCCCAGCAATGAACCTCATGCCGACACCGTGGGTCGAACCTGAAGATGTTTCACACGCGGTGTTGTACCTGGCCTCCGACGAATCGCGCTTCGTCACGGGCATGCAGTTGAGGATCGACGCCGGCGGTTACCTGAAGCTGCACCCCTTCCGCTTATAGACTCCGCGCGCGTGACAGTTGTATGAGTGTCCGGCAGTTAGGGTGTGCCCGGCCACCGGTGGCGCTGTCCGGCAAGGCTAGCCGCGCCCGCGCGGTGATCTGCGCATGCCTGTGGCTATGG
>JAFASX010000115.1 GCA_019244295.1 Pseudonocardia sp. | reverse complement strand
CAAGTACTTCTTCACCGTGCGCCAATCCAAACCGACCTCATCGGCGATCTCCCGCCAACTCGCGCCGGCATCACGCAACGGCTTAAAACGGCGTAGGTCCATCCATGCCTCCACGGGCACAATCACGGGGTGACCCCCTCCAGGTCTCGTCTGCTTGGCGGCTGACAAGCCTGAGGGTGGTCACACCCACAGCGAACCGATCAACGACTCGCCGGGACCTCAACGACAGATCACCCTGTACGTGGACCTACACATGAGCTCGTACGCGGACAGAGGGCCGCTGCGCATCCTGGTCGCCATCTCCTCGCCGCTGACCGGTGGTGGGCAGCTGTTGGACTATGAGCGCGAACTGCGCAACATACTGGCTGCGGTCCGGGGCGCCCGCCAAGGCGACGCCCAGGTCCGGATCGTGCATTTCGCGACGACCGCCGAGATCCGCCGCGCGCTGTCTGAGCAGCCGGTGCACGTGCTGCACCTGTCTGGGCATGGTGGTCCTGGGTTGCTGGAGTTGGAGGACGACGAGGGCGCCGCTCGGCCGATGGATGCCGCGACCCTGGTCGCCGAGGCGATCCCGAGCGGGAAGATGCCACCGGTGATCGTGCTCGCCGCGTGCCACACCGACGCCGCGACCGCCACCGGCGATCCTTCGTTCGCCGCCGGGCTGATCGCGCGCGGCGCGTCGGTGGTGATCGGCACCGAGACCTCGGTAACCGACGTCTACGCCACCCGGCTTTTCGCACGGGTCTACGAGGCGCTGGTCGGTGGGGGAGATGTGATCGGCGCGGTCGCCGAGGCACGCCGGATCATCCAGCGCGAGCTGCGCGAGTCCACCGACACGCGGGACCAGGCGTTGGCGGCGCTGGACGAGTGGTCGGTGATCAGCGTCTTGGCCTCGTCCGGCGCGGCGCCGTTGCTCGACCCATCCGCGCCCCCGCTGCCAGCCGGCGAGGTGGCTGGTTCGCCGAAGGTTCCAGCGGGTTTGTTGTCCCGCGAGGTGGGGGAGTTCGTCGGGCGTCGGCGAGCGCAGCGGCGCTGGCCGGTGGAGCTGCTCGAACCGGGCACGGCGGGGTTGGTGGTGCACGGGATCGGCGGGGTCGGCAAGACCACGTTGGCCGCCGAGCTAGTGCGTCGGGTCGGCGAGCGTGACCCGGCTCGGCTGGTGGTGGTTAGCGCCGGTCCGACCTCCCCAGACCAGATACTGACCACGCTGAGCCAGCGGCTGCGGTTTCGCCTGGGTACTGCTGGCTCCGAGGAGATGCGCAAGGCCGCCGCGTTCGCGGGTAAGCGGGACGAGGACTGGCGTGACCGGTTGGAGGTGCTGCGGGAGCACGTCTTCCCGACGCTTCCGGTGCTGCTGGTACTGGACAACTTCGAGGACAATCTCAGCGACTTCTCACTTGCTGACCCAGCCGGTTGGTACGCCGTGCGCGACTCGTCGCTGGCCAAGCTGCTCGCTGATCTGGCCCATACCCCGGGTACCTGTCGGCTGCTGATCACCAGCCGACACCCGTTCGTCCTGCCGGGCGGAACCGAGCAAGTCTTGAGCTGGCGGCATCTGGGTGCGCTGTCCCCGGCGGAGACCATGAAGCTGGCCTGGCACCTGCCGCGTCTGGATCGGCTCACCGAGCCCGAGCTTGCTTTGGTGTGTCGGCTGGTCGGCGGGCATCCGCGCAGCCTGGAGTACCTGGACGCGCTGCTGTCCGGCGGGCGCGGCATCTACCCGGACGTGACCGCTCGGCTGGCCGCGGTTCTGCGCGCCCGGCTGGGCACGGGCAGCCTCATCGACTGGTTCGCCGTGCATCGGGAGCTGACGCCCGCGATCGCCGAGGTCATCACACTGGCCGCCGACGATGTGCTGTTGCCCCGGCTGCTCAACGGACTCGCCTCGACACCGGGCGCGACCGAGCTGCTACTCGGGATGTCGGTCTATCGTATGCCGGTCGATAGTGCCGCTCTGCTCTTCCAGGTCGGCTCATCCGACGAGTCCGCCGCTCGGCCCGGCTCCGCCGAGGCCGTGCCAGTGCCGCCCCGGCGTGCCCCAGACGGCCTCGCCCGGCTTGTCGAGGTCTGCGCCGCGTCCAGCCTGCTCGCCGTCGATCCCGCCGGGATCTTCGTGCACCGCTGGACCGCCACCGAACTCCACCGCCGCTGGTCCGTCTCGCGCGCCGCGCAGCTCAGCGTCGCCCACGAGCGCGCCGCCGAATACTGGCGGTGGCGCGTGCGGGTGTGGCCCCAAGACCGCGCGGCCGACCTGGATGACCTTCTGGAAGCACGCCACCACTTGCTCGAAGCAGAACGATCTGATGAGGCGGCCGAACTCGCGGAAGTCGTGTTCAATCGTCTGTATAGCTGGGGCGCGTGGGACCGCGCTAAAGCCCTGGCCCAGAATACGCTCAGCGGCCTGGCACCAGACCATGCCCGCCGGGCCGTCTGGCTGATGCGGCTCGGCGATGTCGCCGCCGGGCGTGGCGAGATGCCTGACGCCTACCGGATGTATCACGACAGCCTCGACGTCGCGGAGCGGTTGGCCCAGCTTGACCCCAACAACACCGACTTCCAGCGCAACCTGTCGGTCTCCTACGACAGGTTGGGGGACCTCGCCTTGGCGGCGGGTGAGGTCGGTGAGGCCACCCGCCGCTACCAAGCCAGCCTCGACATCGACGAGCGGTTGGCCCAGCTTGACCCCAACAACACCGACTTCCAGCGGGACCTGGCAGTTTCCCATGAGCGGCTGGGTGGATTGGCGCATGATGCCGGTCGGCCGGACGAAGCCCGACAACGACTCGCAGTGGCGATCTCTATCCGAACTCGCCTGCACCACCGTGAGCCTCGCGAGTCGACCTGGCTGAGGAGCTGGCCGCAACATACTGCCAGCACATCATCATGACCGGCGACACCGAACCGCACCGATCGTCTGCCTTGGCTGTTCTCGAACCGTTAGAACGCAAGCAGCTGCTCACCCCTATAGGACAGGTCGTACTTGAATGGTTAAGGGGTCTTGAGTAATCCACCACGTTCGGCGAAACCCGCGATGCCCCACCTGATCGCTCACCCAAGCTCCCTACGGTCGCTAACGCCGAACTCATTGCTCACCTCCCGTTCCGAGACCAGCGCCATGCTCGGTCGGCAGATCTCCGTCCTACTGATATGACCCGCTGTGATGCCGCTCTCACGCATTTCTGGCAGGGCTGGCCGGCGGGTGAGGTCATGGAAGTGGCGATAACTTCGTGCTCGCACACCGCCACGTACACGCCCTCGCGGAGGCCGTCGGCGTGGGCCTTCTCGCTGATCGCGTGCTCTTGGCCATCCCGGCTGCAGGTGATCCAGATTTCAGGCCGGCCGCTCATCGTAGGACCACCACCGCGTTCCAGGCCTTCCCCAGCTAGCTCGCTGACGAAGTCGGCGTCGGCCGGGTTCTTGCTGGATCGGACCAGTGCGATGGTGCGCACCAGGTGCCGGGTGGCGACGTCGAGCGCTACTTGCCGGGCGCCGGTGGCTCGGTCGGCGAGGTGCGCCAGGACCGAGCGGCCGCACGCGAGGTGATCACCCGGCTCTCGCTGGATCGGGTCCGCGTGATCGCCGGTGATGCGGACAGCCGACACGAGTTGAACAGCCCAGGAGCCGAGCCCAGCCATGATCCCGGCGATCACGGTGGCGCGAGGCCGGGCGCCCTGCCCGACCGTGGCGGTCAGGATCGGCCGCCGAGCCGTGCTGTGGGATGCGGGTGAATCAACACGGGAGACCGATGATCCGTTCATATCGCGCACCTACCCCCCTCCGCAGCACGTGTAACAGTCGGTCGGTGCGCACGAGCCTCAATCCGCTCGAACCCCTCATTAGACTGACACGGCCTAACCTCATCGATTGTAGAACGTTATCACGTAACGCTTTACAAATACTAGGTGTGATGCCGTGTGGTTTTAATGTCTGGAGGGAGTTCCAAGATGGCCGCCTCGCCCACGGTCTTGCGGTGGTACATCGCGCTCGAGCTCGGCCGGCTGCGCAACGAGGCGAAGCTCACCGGCGGTCAGGCCGCCGCCCGGTTGGGCTGCTCCCACGGTCACATCTCGCACCTGGAGTCTGGCCGCACGCTGCCCAAGCAAGCCGAGCTGGAGGTCCTGCTGGACTTCTACGGCGTCGCGGAACGCATTCAACCTTTCGTCGCGCTGCTCACCGCGGCCCGCACCGGCAAGGACTGGTGGACCCCGTTCGCCGGCACCGCCCCCAGCTGGTTCGACCTGTACCTCGGCCTGGAGTCCGCCGCCAGCCAGATCGAAACCTATGACGCCATGATCGTCCCCGGTCTCTTCCAGACACCGGGCTACACGAACGCGGTGATACGCGCCGTCGAGACCGACCTGCCCAAGGCCGAACTCGACCGACGAATCGAGCTACGGCTGGCCCGCCAAGAGATCCTCACCCGCGACAGCCCCGAGCCGCCGATGGTCTGGTCCATTCTCGACGAGGCCGTCCTCCACGGCACCGCCACAGATCCCGCCATCATGCGCGAGCAGCTGGAGCACCTGCTCGCCCT
>JAFASX010000152.1 GCA_019244295.1 Pseudonocardia sp. | reverse complement strand
GGTAGCAACAGACCTCTCCGGTTGCCGTTGTCATGCCCCGTAACGTAGGACCCACAGATAATCAGTCCGCACAGGACACGCGACCACCCGAAACATTCACTCATCCTCGTTAACAGACGGGGCCGAGGTCACCCCAGATAAGATTTCGGCATAACGGCCCTTATGCCGAACGGCTGGTTATGCCGCAGAGCGTGGTGCGTTGCTGGTGGTGTGCGCTGGTTGACAGGCGTTGCTCGGCATAACGGTTGCCGGTCGGGCCGCCATGGTCGGCTTGCCTCGTCGAGTGAAGGTTTCATTCGACGGACAGGAGGCGATCATGGATCGTGGTGGGATCCGAGCTGGTCACCCGTCGCGTACGGTGGTGAGCGGGCCGTTGGCGCCGTACGCCGACGGCTTTCGTGTCGATCTGGGTGGCCGGGGTTACGCGGCGCACTCGATCGGTGGGCAGATGCGTCTGGTGGCACATTTGAGCGTCTGGCTGGAAGGTGAGGGCATTCCGGTCGCCAGGCTGACGACCGAGGTCGTCGAGGATTTTCTGCGGGTGCGCCGTGATGCGGGGCACCGGGCCGGGCTCACGGGTCGGGCCGTGGCTCCGCTGCTGGGGTATCTGCGTGGTCTGGGCGTGCTGACGCAGCCGGAACGGCGGGTTCCCGAGACCGCGGTGGAGGTGCTGCTGGAGCGGTTCCGCCGCTACCTGGTCGAGGAGCGGGGGTTGGCGGCGGCCTCGGTACGCGCCTACCTGCGCTACGCCGAACTGTTCTTGACCGAGTTGGGGGCCCCGCTGGATGCGGCGGTGGCCGAGTTGTCAGCCGGGCAGGTCACGAAATTTCTAGTGCGACAGTCCGACCGGCATAGTGCGTGGTACGCCAAGGCGGTGGTGACCGCGCTGCGGTCACTGCTGCGGTTTCTGCACACCGCCGGGCACATTCCGCATCCGTTGGTGTGGGCGGTGCCGTCGGTGCCGGGCTGGAAGCTGACCCCGCTGCCGCGGGCTGTGGCTCCCGAGCAGGTGGTCGCGGTGCTGGGCGGTTGTGACCGGGCCAGCGCGCACGGACGCCGGGACTACGCCATCGTGCTGCTGCTGGCGCGGCTGGGGTTACGCGCCGGTGAGGTCAGCGCGATTGAGCTGGGCGATCTTGACTGGGGGGTCGGTGAGCTCACCGTTCGGGGCAAGGGCGGCCGCAACGACCTGCTGCCGTTGCCGGTCGAGGTCGGGGAAGCCCTGGCGGACTACGTCCGCTACGGCCGGCCGCCGCGCTGTGCGACCCGCCGGCTGTTCGTCAGCGTGCGCGCGCCGTTCACCGGTCTGGCCAACAGTTCGGTGTTCGCGGTGGTCGCGCGCGCCTGCCGGCGGGCCGGTGTTCCCCCGTTCGGGCCGCACCGGCTGCGGCACGCGCTGGCCTGCGATCTGCTCCGGCACGGCGCTTCGCTGGCCGAAGTCGGCCAGGTGCTGCGGCACAGCGACGAGCGCACCACCGCCATCTATGCCAAGGCTGATCAGGACGCGCTGCGGGAGCTGGCCCGGCCGTGCCCGGCAGGAAGCCCACGGTGAAGGCGCGCACCCTTACCCAGACCGCCGAGGAGTACTTGGCGATGCGCCGGTCGCTGGGCTACAAGCTCCACCGACAGGGCAAGCTGCTGCTGGAGTTCGTCGGCTATCTCCACGACATCGGGGCCGACACCATCACCACGGACGCGGCGGTGACATGGGCGACCCTACCGGGCGGCGCGGACCCGATCTGGTGGCAGCGTCGGCTGTCGGTGGTGCGCTGCTTCGCCCGCCACCTCAAGACCCTCGACCCAGCCTGCCAGGTCCCGCCCACTGATCTGCTGCCGGTCCGCTACCAGCAACGGACGCCGCACCTGTACTCCCAGACCGAGATCGAGGCGTTGGTGCACGCGGCCGGGCTGCTGGCGGCGCCGTTGCAGGCCGCCACCTACCAGGCATTGATCGGCCTGCTCGCCGTGAGTGGCCTACGGGTCGGTGAGGCCGTCGGGTTGGACCGGGGCGATGTTGACCTCAACACCGAGCGGCTGATCGTGGTCAACGGCAAGCTCGGCAAGTCACGCCAGGTGCCGCTGCACCCGAGTACCGCGGCGATGCTGCGCGAGTACTGCGCCCGCCGAGACCGGCTCTGCCCGATACCGCTGACCCGTGGCTTTTTCGTGTCCACCACCGGCACACGGCTACTCGTCGGCGGCGTGGACCGCGTGTTCACCCAGCTGCTGGCGCTGGCCGGGATCCCCGCACCGCCCGGCCGTCGCCGACCCCGAGTCCATGACCTGCGCCATTCCTTCGCGGTCGCGACCCTGCTGGACTGGTACCGCGACGGCGTCGACGTCCATGCCCGGCTGCCCGTGTTGTCCACCTTCCTCGGGCACGTCAGCCCGGCCTCGACGTGGTGGTACCTGCACGCCGCCCCCGAGCTGCTCGCGCTGGCGGCACAACGCCTAGAGACCGACGCCCGGGTGCGGTCATGACTAAACTCGCCCCCATCCTTGAGGCGTTCTTCACCGACAGGCTATTGACCCAGCGTCAGGCCAGCCCGCACACCGTGGCCGCCTACCGGGACGCCTTCACCCTCCTGCTGGGCTACGCCTTCGAACGCACCGGCAAACATCCTGCCCAGCTTGACATCGCCGACCTGGACGCACCGTTGGTCGCCGCCTTCCTCCAGCATCTGGAGACCGACCGCGGCAACGGCGTGACCACCCGCAACGCCCGGCTGGCGGCGATTCACTCCCTATTCCGCTACGCCGCGCTGCGGGCACCCGAGCATGCCGCACTCATCGCCCGGGTGCTGGCGGTGCCCAGCAAACGACAGCACCGACCCCTGGTCTGCTTCCTGAACCGCGAGGAAATCGAGGCGCTGCTGGCCGCGCCCGACCAGACCCACCCGACGGGCCGACGCGACCACGCGGTCCTGCTGGTCCTGACCCAGACCGGGTTGCGGGTATCCGAACTGACCAGACTGGCCATCCAGGATGTGCACCTCAACACCGGCGCCCATGTCTTCTGCCACGGCAAGGGACGCAAGGACCGCTGCACTCCCCTGACGGCGCAGACGGTGGCGGTCTTGCGGTCCTGGTTGACCGAACGCCGCGGTCATGACCAAGACCCGCTGTTCCCCACCCGCCGCGGCGCGTCACTCAGCCGCGACGCGGTCGAACGCCTGGTGGCCAAGCACACCACCACCGCCGCGAACCACTGCCCCTCACTACGGGGCAAGACGGTCACCCCGCACGTCCTGCGGCACTCCTGCGCGATGGCTCTGCTGCGCGCAGGCGTCGACATCACCGTCATCGCGCTCTGGCTCGGGCACGAGTCGCCCACAACGACCCGCGTCTACCTGCACGCCGACATGACCCTGAAGGAACAAGCCCTGGCCCGAACCACACCACCTGACACTACCTTAGAACGCTACCACGCTCCCGACGCCCTGCTCACCTTCCTCAACGATCTCTGACAACTGACGCCCCCGACCCCGACCGGCCGCGTTTATGCCGCGCCCCCCGAGCAACATCGCCCCGCCACACCGCACACCCACCCGGGCGCGGCATAACCAGCCGTTCGGCATAAGGCCCGAATCTGGCGGCTTTCGCGGTGTATCTGATGGTGGCCCATCACCTGCCGGTCGCCCGCTGCGCTGAGCTGGTGGAGGCATTGACCGGTGCCGCCCCCAGTGTGGGGTTCGTGCACGGTATGCTCGCCCGCGCCGCCGGTGCGCTGACCGTGGTCCAGGCGCGGATCCGGGAACTGATCACCGGGGCGCACGCGGTGTGCGCGGACGAGACCCCGTTGCGGGTCGGACCGAAAACCCCGAAACCGGGCCGGAAGAAGGCCGAGAAGTATCTGCTGGTGGCCTGCACCGAGCTGTACACCCTCTACCAGCTGGGTGATCGTGACCTGGATACGTTCAAGGCCTCGGTGCTGTCCGAGCTGACCGGGTCGGTGATCGTGCACGACCGCTACCAGAACTACGACTCCGCCGAGCTGGGGACCTTCACTCATCAACTCTGTTGCGCCCACCTGCTTCGTGATCTAGCCAGCGCCGGGCAGACCTACCCCGAGGCGCACTGGCCCACCCAGATCACGAAGCCCTGCAAGGGCTGATCCACCAAGCCAACCTCGCCCGCGACGCCGGCGCCACCGCCATCCCCGCCGATATGCGCGAGAAACTGATCACCCTGTTCCGCGACGGGGTCACCGTCGGGCTATCCGAGACCACCGGCCACGGCGACCGTCCCGGCGAACGCACCGCCCGCTGCCTGCTGGAAGTCCTACGCGACCGACAAGACGACATCCTGCGCTTCGCCGATGACCTGGCGGTGCCACCCACCTCCAACCAGGCCGAACGCGACCTGCGACCCGCCAAAATCCAGCAACACAGCTCCGGCCGACTCACCAGCGAACACACCACCCGCGACCGCTACACCATCCGTGGCTACCTGTCCACCGCCGCCAAACACGGCCTCAACCAACTCAACGCCCTGCGCGACGCCGTCCTCGGTCGACCCTGGATGCCACCCGACCCCGCACCAGCCTGACCCCAACCCCCAAGCCACACCGCTGGCAAACCCCAGCGGCCACTCCGCCATGCCCTCACCACCACCCAAAACTACAGCTCAACGCACCACCTGAATGTTTACCCCAGTCCGTGCCGTTCGTTCTCTGATCAAAGGCTTGCGGGAGGCGACTGGGTCGACCAAGAGCATCCTCTCCGCGGCTATGCTTCGCGAATTCTGCATTGCTAGGCTTGACCAGCGCAGATGGCTCGCGCGGTAGGAGGGAGATGCGCTCGCCGCCATCACAGAGGCGCGGGTCCGACGGGCAGGGGTCTGCCGTGTGACCTCATCGAAAGAGCGACAGTGCATTACGTGCTGTCTATGGGTGGTAGCGTGAGTAGCCCGGGAGGTCGATATGGAAGCGAAGCGGGTACGCTTGCAAAAAGCGCGAAGGGACGCAGGTTACACCCAGGAGACATTCGCGCAAGCGTTACGTGTCGACCGTAGCACTGTTTATCGCTGGGAGAGCGGAAAGTGAAGCTCCGCCGTATCTACCTCCTCTCCTGGATTCGCGGAACTCAGGCACTAGCCGCGGTTTTCCGTAATCGTCCACGAGCCGCCATCGAATTTGCTCAGGCAGGTCAAAGCGTGGCGCATGAACGCTCGATCATGAAAGTAAGACTCCTGGCCCAAGAGGCGCGCGCCCATGCTCGCCTGGGCGAGAGAAAACTCGCGGAGAAGTGCATGGCCGCCGTCGAAAGAAGCTTCAACGACATCGACAAACCACTAACCACTAGCATCCTTTCTTTTGATCGCCCATATTTACCGTACTATGCGGGAACCTGTTACTCCTGGCTCGGCAAACCGAATCTTGCGGCGAAATGTTCACGCGAGGCCATCGCCTTAT
>JAFASX010000131.1 GCA_019244295.1 Pseudonocardia sp. | reverse complement strand
CACACCGATCAGGCCGCCGGTTCCGGCGAGTATGGTCGACTCGATGAGGAACTGTTTCATGATCGCGGCTTTGGGGGCGCCGATGGCTTTGCGGATTCCGATTTCCCGGGTTCGTTCGGTGACCGAGACGAGCATGATGTTGGCGACCCCGATGCCGCCGACGATCAGTGAAATCCCCGCGACCGCCACAATGAACAGAGATAGGTACAGCATGAACTGATTGAACTGGTCCAGCTGATTCTGCAGCGCGGTGACCTTGAAGTCGCGTTTTGCCGGGTCGGAGGTTCGGTGCCGTTCGGAGAGGATCGCGTTGATTTCGTCGACCGCGGCCGGCACTGTTTCCACCGAGGTCGCCTTCGCCGCGATCGCGTTGACTACGTCATTGCCGCCGAAGAGGTAGGCCCGGGCGGTACTCATTGGCATCAGCGCGATGTCGTCGTAGTTGCCATCTCCTTTGAGCACGCCGATGACTTTGAATGTGGTACGGGAAATCCGGATGTTGGTACCGACGGCGGCCTGTACGTCGCCACCGAACAGGGCGGTGACTACTGTCGGGCCGAGCAGCGTTACCCGGTTGCGGATTTGGTAGTCGGTCTCGGTAAACATCGAGCCCGCCACCACCTCTCGGTTGTTCACCTTCGAGTAGTCAACGGTCGAGCCGTACCCTTGGCCGCTGAACTCCACGCCGGGACCGTTTTGCATGACGGCGGTGCCCGATACCTCCGGTACCACGTAGGCTAAATCCGGCGCTTTGCGCAGCGCGGTGATATCGGAGTCGCGCAGCTCTTTGGGTTTGCCGCCGCCGGGGACTTCGCCGGTGATCTTGCTGATGATGATCGCGGTGGCCAGCTCGCCGAAGCTCTTGTTGAACCCAGCCCGCATACCGTCACCGAGGCCGACCAGCACGATCACCGCTGTGACGCCGATGACTATGCCTACCATGGTTAGCAGTGAGCGCAGTTTGTTCACTCGCAGGCAGCGCAGAGCTACCACGAGTGCTTCCCAAGTGTTCATCCGCGCGTCACCACTCCACTCTCGCCCTCAACTTCGATCATCCGTTAGCGCGGGAGCTCCCGCATCCTATTTTGGTATTCTCGAGACACGCTGGAAGGCGTTCAGCGGGCGCCTAAAGGGGGTTTCGCTGATCTAGACGGATCGGTCCGGCGGCCCGTGATGACCGACTTGCCCAGGTCAACCCGGCATTGCGGCGAGCCCATCACGCTTGGCTGGTAACCACCTCAGCACTTAGCCCGACCCGGAGGTGTGGGAAAAACCACAGGTTAGGACGGCGAATCTTCTCAGGTGTACCTCGAAAAAGATCGACCGGATATGCCCTACGCTGCTAGCAGTGTGGTCAATACCGAGCTGATTACCCCGAGACCGTCGGTGGACGGGCCGGTAGCTGACTCAATAGCGTGCTCAGGGTGCGGCATTAGACCGACTACCCGACCGTTCGGCGAGGCGATCCCGGCGATGTCGTGGGCTGAGCCGTTAGGGGCCGGGTCACGGTAGCGGAATACCACCCGCCGTTCGCGTTCCAGCTCGGCCAGAGTGTGTTGATCGGCCACGTATCGGCCATCGCCGGATTTCAACGGGATTAGGATCTCCTGCTCGGCCCGATACGAGCCAGTCCATGCGGTGTCGACGTTCTCCACGCGCAGCCACACGTCGCGGCAGAGGAACCGAAGGTGGGCGTTGCGAGTCAGTGCTCCGGGCAGCAAACCTGCCTCGCAGAGGATCTGGAAGCCGTTGCAGATCCCCAGCACCGGCATTCCCCGCTGGGCGGCCTCGCGTACCGACCGCATCACCGGGGCGAACGAAGCGATCGCGCCAGCCCGCAGATAGTCGCCGTAGGAGAAGCCGCCCGGCAGGATAACCGCATCCACCTCGTGCAGCTCGGCGTCGGCATGCCACAGCGAAACCGCGTAAGCACCGGCCAGACGGACCGCCCTGGCCGCGTCCACATCATCCAGCGTGCCTGGGAAGGTGACCACGCCGATACGCGCGTCCACGGGGTTATGCCGGTGCCGGCTCGCGGTCGCTTCGCCCGGTCACGGCTGGTCACTGAGCCTGGTGACGCGCCAGTCCTCGATCACCGGGTTGGCCAGCAGCGTGGCGGCGATGCGGTGCAAGACCGTGTCGTCGACCGTGTCGTCGACCTCAAGTTCGAAGCGTTTGCCCTGGCGGACTTCGCGCACCCCGCTGAACCCGAGCCGGGGTAGCGCGCCGGCTACTGCCTGCCCTTGCGGGTCGAGGATCTCCGGCTTGGGCATCACGTCCACCGAGACACGGGCCATAACACGATCTTACTTAGTAACTCAAGTGCCACTCAGGCGGATACGCTGTCGCCCTGGCTGCCCAATACCGGCGCGGGGTAGGTCGCGGGAAGGGCTCCGGCTACCAACGCGGCATCCACCGCCTCGAGCACGGCCCTTCGCGGACTGGGCCGGACCAGATCAGCGGCGTCCGCCGTAATCCGCACCAGGCCACCACGCCGTGCCGAGCGGGCCGCCGCCGCGACCATAGCCCGGCAACGCAGACCTTCCGCGCCGTCCGCCGGCCCGGTGCTCAAGACCCGACCGCGCAGCAGTGTGTCGGTGTCCAGCATTCGTACCCCGACGCTGTCCGCGCATACCCGGAACCCGCGTCGGCGCAGTGCCGTCAGGGTGCCAGCGGAAGCCAACCAGCGCGGCGGAGCGAACGCGTCGGAGCTCAGGCCCAGCTCGGCGAAAGCCCGTATGGCCGCGATCAACCGCAGATTCGCTTCGTGTTCCGGTAACGTGGCGAACTCGGCCTTGCGACCCAGATGCGCGACCGAGGTTGGTTGCCAGCAGCCGATCGGGTCAGCGGTGTGGTCGAAGCCGTGCATCACCAGAGCGTCTCCAGCGGAGATCCGCTCCCGAAGCCAGCGAATCGCCGCGGCGTCCTGGTGGTGTCGGCTGTTACGAGGGCGAGGCGGGAAAAGCCACGATGCCGGCACCTGGCGGGCGGCAAGCTCAGCGGAGAACGTCGTGTATTCGGCCAAGCTCGAGGGCCCGAGTCCGGACAGCGACACAATTAGCGTTGCGGTCACCCTGCCATGAAGCCTGATCGACATGGCCGCGTCTTGACGAGCGGGAAACGCGGTCGAGACGGTCCGGCGAATGGCCTGGTCCCCCACCCGTATGCTGCCTCACGGCGTATCCGCGTGCGCATGCCGCGCCGGTATCGAGCCCACTTCTTGGTCCACTCCCGGTCCTGCTTCTGACCCCACCGGCGGTTCAGTCCAGTGCTGGCCGGTCATCCGCTCATACAGCTCGATATAACGGGATCGGGTGGCCGCTACGATATTGGGCGGAATCACCGGGCCAGGAGCGCTGCGATCCCAGCCGGTGCTGATGGCCCAGTCTCGGACGAACTGTTTGTCGAACGATCGCGTTGGCCGGCCGGGTTCCCATTCTTCGGCTGGCCAGTAACGGGACGAGTCCGAGGTGAAGATCTCGTCGCCGAGGACCAGCTCGCCCCTCGAGTCGCCGCCGCGCCGGCCGAATTCGAACTTGGTGTCCGCTAGCAGAAGCCCGTTGGCCTCGGCCAATTTGGCGCCGCGCCGATACAGCCGCAAGGTGGTATCGCGCAGCTTGGTGGCCGTAGTGATGCCGAAAACGGCGGCCACGTCGTCGAAAGTGATCGCTTCATCGTGCTGCCCGACGGGTGCTTTGGTGGTCGGCGTGAAGATCGGCTGGGGGAGCTTCGAGTCTTCAATGAGCCCGGCCGGCAGTGCGACGCCACAGATCGCTCCGGTGCGCTGGTAGTCCGCGAAGCCAGACCCGGTGAGGTAGCCACGCGCGACGCACTCCACCGGCAGCATCTTCAACCGCCGGCAACGGATCGCCCGCCCGGCCCATTTGGTTGGGACGTCGTCGGCGGAGATCACGTGGTTGGGCACGACATCGGCGGTCCGCTCGAACCACCACAGCGACAACTGGGTGAGCAGCGCGCCCTTGCCCGGGATTGGGGTCGGCAACACCACGTCGTACACCGACACGCGGTCGCTGGCGACCAGCACAATGTCATCTCGGCCGTCCTTTCGGTCGGCGTAGACATCCCGCACCTTGCCCGAGTGCAGTAACTCCACCCAGCGATCGTACGGTTTCGCGCCCCGCCCCCGGGCGAGTTCGGGCGGCTCGGGCGGTTTTGGAGCGACTTCGCATACCTAGGGTGTACTTCGCATACGTTATGCGGTACGCGAAGTACGGGCTGGCTGTGCGAAGTCCGTTCCGGCAACGCGGCATCGCGGCGGTTACAAGATCGGCTCTGGAGAGTAAGCGGCCGCGTCGGGGCTGGCCTTGACGACCTCGTCGACCAGCGCGATCACCCCGTCCACCTGGGTCGTGGCCGCGCCAGTGAAGCTCAGCGGCGGACCGAGCCTTAGCGCGTCAAGATCCAGCCCCAGCCGGCGGTCGGCGGCGAGCCTGGCCAGCAAGTCGTTCTCCGTCTGGCCGTGCTCACGCATCGCCGCCACCACGGCCAGCGCGTGCTCCTTGATCACTTCGTGCGCGGTCTCCCGGCCGACGCCCGCTCGCACGGCCGCCATTAACACGTTGGTGGTAGCCAAGAACGGCAGATAGCGGTCCAGCTCTCGGGCAATCACCGCCGGATAAGCACCGAACTCATCAAGTACGGTCAGAAAGGTCTCGATCAGCCCGTCGATGGCGAAGAACGCGTCTGGCAGCGCGACCCGGCGAACCACCGAACAGGACACGTCACCTTCATTCCACTGGCCGCCGGCCAGCTCGCCGATCATGTTGGCGTAACCCCGCAACACCACTGCCAACCCGTTGATGCGTTCGCAAGATCGGGTGTTCATCTTGTGCGGCATCGCGCTCGAGCCGACCTGGCTGGGTCTGAAGCCCTCGGTGACCAGCTCGTGGCCGGCCATCAGCCGTATCGTCGTGGCCAGGCTGGCTGGGGCGGCCGCGAGCTGGACCAAGGCGCTGAGCACGTCGTAGTCCAAGCTCCTGGGATAGATCTGCCCGACGCTGGTGAGCACGTGCTCGAAGCCGAGATGCGTGGCCACCCCGCGCTCGAGCGCGGCGAGCTTGCTTGCGTCGCCACCGAGCAAATCCAACATGTCTTGACCCGTGCCCACCGGACCTTTGATGCCCCGCAAGGGATAGCGCTCGATTAGTTCGATCAGCCGACGGCGGGCGATCAGTAGCTCGCCTGCGCAGCTGGCGAACCGCTTGCCCAGCGTGGTCACTTGCGCCGCGACGTTATGGCTGCGCCCGGTCAGGGCTAGCTCGCGGTACTCCCCGGCCCGGCGGGCCAGCCTGGCCAGCACCGCTACGACTCGGTCAGCGATCAGGCGCAGCGCTTGGCGTAGTTGCGCCTGCTCGACGTTCTCGGTGAGGTCTCGGCTGGTCATGCCCTTGTGCACGTGTTCGTGCCCGGCCAGCGCGTTGAACTCCTCGATGCGAGCCTTCACGTCGTGCCGGAGCACCCGCTCGCGGGCGGCGATGGATGCGAGGTCGACCTGCTCGATGACCCGCTGGTAGTCGGCTATCGCCTCGGCTGGTACTGGCAGACCTAGATCACGCTGTGCGAGCAGCACAGCCAGCCACAGCCGGCGCTCGAGCACTATTTTGTGCTCGAGTGAAAACAGCGCCGTCAGTTCGGCGCTGGCGTACCTCGCAGCCAGCACGTTCGGGATCACCGAGCTAGTCTACGTTCATAGAGATCCGTAACCGATTCGTTACCCCGCCGCGACGTCATTGAGCCGGGCTGATTCAATGTTTCGTTGTGCGATCTCCTCTTCGATCTGGGTCCCGGTTCACCCGTCGTGCGAGCGTAACCGCTGGACCGATCGATCTTCGCTCCGACACGGTTACCCAACCGAGCAAGGCGATGCGGGCGGCGATGGCAGCCGCCGAGGTAGGCGACGACGTGCTGGACGGCGATCCGACGATGCGTACGTTGCAAGACCGGGTCGCCGGCCTGCTTGCCACTGAGGATGCGCTGTGGGTGCCATCCGGATCGATGGGCAACCTCATCGCGCTGACCATCCACCTTCGCCGAGGTGACGCATTCTTGGCTCCAGCTGGTGCGCACGTGCTGGATAACGAGCTCGGCACGGCGGCCTGGCTGGCCGGCGGCATGCCCCGCCCACTGATGCACGACGCTGGTCCTGGCAAGATTTCGCCGGGCGCGGTGCGCCGTGCCGCCGGCACTCCCGGGCCCTACTACGCCCTGCGTACCACACTGCTGTGCCTGGAGAACACCCACATGGCGGCGGGCGGAGTGGTCATCCAGGCTGACGAGCACGCCGAGCTGGCCGCTGTCGCTCGGCCTGCTCGTTTGAAGGTGCACCTTGACGGCGCGCGGCTGTGGCACGCCTCGGTGGCGCTGGGTCTTCCCCCAGCGGCGCTGACGGTCGGGGTGGACACCGTTCAGGTCTGCTTGAGTAAAGGCCTCGGCGCACCGGTCGGATCGCTGGTCGCTGGCTCGGCGGAGTTCATCGTCGAGGCCCGGCGGCTGCGCAAGATGCTTGGCGGCGGGGTCCGGCAGGGCGGAGTATTGGCAGCGGCCGGGCTGGTCGCGCTGGACAACATCCAGCGGCTGGCTGAAGACCACGACAAGGCCGCCACCCTGGCCGCTGGGCTGGCCGAGCTGGGTTGGCGAGTGAACCAGCCGCAGACCAACATTGTGCTGCTCGCGCCAGCGGACTTGTCCGGAACCCTGCGTCGGCTGGAGCAGGCCGGAGTACGAGCGGGGCCGATGGATGGACAGGTGCGGTTCGTTACCCATTCCGGCGTCAGCGATGCCGATATCGCCGCCGTGCTAGACCGTATTGGCGCCGTGGACGAGGTTCGTGAGCCTTAGTCCGCGGGAGGCGCTGGGCTCTCAGCCGCCGAGGAATCCCTCCAGCCTATGTAGCGCCTCCGCGATGTCGTGGTTGAAGCCCGCGAAGGACAGCCGGATGAAGCGGTGGCCGTGCTCGGGGTCGAAGTCGACACCGGGCGCGACCGCCACCCCCGTCGCCGCTAGCAACTCACGACAGAACGCCATCGAATCGTCGGTCAGGTGGTTGACATCGGCGTAGATGTAGAACGCGCCATCCGCCGGGGCCAGTTGGGTGATACCCAGTCGGGGCAGCCCGTGAAGCAGCAGCTCGCGATTGCTCGCGTATCGGGCCACGTGGCCGTCTACCTCAGCGAGGCTGGCCTGGTCAAACGCGGCCAACGCCGCTTGTTGCGGGAGTGCCGGAGGGCAGACGGTGAAGTTGCCGGTCAGCCGATCAATCGCGCGGTACAGCCTCGGTGGTACCAGTAGCCAGCCCAGCCGCCAGCCGGTCATCGAGAAGTACTTGGAGAACGAATTGACGATGATTGCTTCTCGGGACGCCTGCCAGGCGCAGCTGGTGGCTGGGGCACCGGGATAGGCGATCCCATGGTAGATCTCATCGCTGATCAGTTGCACGCCCGCGCGCTCGCACCAGATCGCGATCCGAGCCAGCTCGTCCGGATCGAGCACCGTCCCAGTCGGGTTGGCCGGGCTGGCCAGGATGAGCCCGGCCAACGGCCCGTGCTGGGCGTTGGCGCGTTCGAGAATCTCCACCGTCGGCTGGAATCGAGTTGGCGGCCCGCAGTCCAGCTCGATCACTTCGCAGCCCAACGCGGTGAGGATGTTTCGGTAGCAGGGGTAGCTAGGTCGAGCAAGCGCTACTCGGTCTCCCACATCGAACGCGGCGAGGAAGCTGAGCAGGAAGCCACCGGAGGATCCTGTGGTCACCACGACATCCTCGCTGGTCAGGGCGAGCTGGTAGCGCCGCTGGTAGTAGCCGGCGATCGCGGCGCGCAGCTCTGGGATGCCCACACTGACCGTGTAACCCAGGACGTCGACGGCGATCGCGCGCTTGGCCGCCGCACGTACCGGCTCGGGCGCGGGCGTGGCGGGCTGCCCAGCGGAGAGGTTGACCAAGTCACCGTGGGTGCGTTGACGCTGGGCGGCCGCTGCCCACACATCCATCACGTGGAACGGCTCGATGGCCGCGCGCCGCGCAACCGCTAGCTGTGATCTGTGCTCGATCGTGTTGCTCATCGGCGGCAGCCAGGTGAACCGATCCGTCGGCGGCGGGCCCCTCCCTGGTAGGTCAGAGGCGTCATGGTCAGTAACCCTGGTAGCCGCCGCCGGCCGCCATGCTCAGCACGCCGGGCACCCGTGACACTGAGCCGTAGCGGTGCACCGCGTACCGGACCCCCGCGATGATGTTGTCCACCGGATCGAGGATCTTGTCGTGCCCGGGTAGATGCCATCGATCGAACGTGGGGCCAATGGTCTGCATGAGGCCCATCGACGGAGTTCCCCGCGCGGCGTTGGAGTCCCAGTTGTTGACTGCGGCGGGGTTGCCGGACGATTCATGTCGGATGATCACAGCGATAGCGGCCGGATCTATCTGCTCTGGCCGGTAGCCGTGCTCACGCAAGATTCGCATGGCCTGCTCGATCCAAGCCTGCACTGAACCGGGGGAGCCCGGACCAGGGGAAGTCGTCGACGTCGCTGGTGAGACCGACGTGGCCGGCTTTGGTGGGGGCGATGAGGCAGCCGATGGCTCGGCGGCTTTGGGTGGCGGGCCGGGCTGCTTGGTTGGCTGCTCTGAGGCATGCTCGGCAGCCGACTCGGGCGGCGCTGCGACGCGTTGACCAGGTACTGGAACGGCGCGGATAGCCACGGCCGCCTCGTCCGCCGGACCCAGCCCGGTAGCGAGGACCTCGTGGCCAGTAGCGGCGTGACCGGTGGTGCCGTGGCTATGGGCCAACGCGGCAAGGTGCTCCAACGCTTCAGCGGCCTGATGGGTGGCCTGCTCAAATGATTTGGCCCATTCGTCGAATGCGTGTGCGGCCTCCCCGCTCCAGGTAGGCCCGAGCCAATCCAGCAGGTCGATCGGAGACCGCCCAGCCGCCTTGAGTAACGCGGCTGCCTCTGACCAGCGGCGTGCTGCCTCAGATCGCGCCGCGTTCATCGGGACCACCGGCACAGTTGGCGCCCGAGGTCATGATCGACCGCCCGCAGCTCGGTCACGCAAGCCGCCATCGACTCGGCGGCAGCGGCGAGTCGATCGGCGGCCGCCGAAACGGCCTGCACACAGGCCAAGTCGGCGAGCGCGATCACCGAATCGGATGGCTCGGGCCCCGGTGCTGGCCGGTACTCGGCCGCCATTCGGTCGAGCCAACCGGTTAGCTCAGCGGCTCGCCGAGTGAGCTCGTCACTAGCTTGCCGGACGTCAGTGAGAACATAACGCGTCACACCTATACAGACGGTGGCCGCCGCCTGCCGGTTCCGCCTCGGGACGAAACAGTTCAGAAAGGCACACTGATGCAGGCCAGTCTGGCACCGGCCATGCCGGCCTGACCGGGCTCGGTCTTGGTCTTGTCGGCGTGGATCACGACCGACCCCGCGGAAGGTACGCCGAAGGTCCAGTCGACCGTGCTCTCCTGGACGGCGTCGCCCTTGGCATCCGTGGTGAAATCCAGCCAGATCTCGTTCTTCGGGTTCGCATACCGGGGATCCACTGACGGCTTGACCGGGTCGGGCATGTTCTGGTAATGCGGTCCGGCATCGTCGCCCTTCGGGCCACAGGGCTTAGCGTGCACGTGCGCCCCATACGTGCGGTTGGGCTTCAGACCGTGTACGTCGAGCTTGACTGTGGTGCGCCCGTCGTTTACCTGCTCGGACACCGACACTTTGGCGCCATCGGGCACGAGTGCCTTGTCGTAGGTATACGCGACTGGGCCCGACCCGAACGTCCCGCTAACCTGCTTGGGCTCCGTGTGGCCTGGGGCGGGGGACGAGGCTGACGATGAAGCGGGGGCGGCTGACGGCGCGCCAGCCGGGCCTGACGTCGAGCTGGCACATGCGGTAGCGGCGACCAGCACACCAGCAAACGTAACTATGCCCAGCACTCGCTGTATGTGACGCATAAGTTTATCATTGCACCAGGTGGAAGGACTCGCTGCTCTGAAACCCACCGGATCGGGTGGCGCGACAGGGCTGCCGGTACGCTAGGTCCGTGGCGCGGGCCTCTAGCTCAATCGGCAGAGCAGCGGACTTTTAATCCGCGGGTTCGGGGTTCGATTCCCCGGGGGCCCACTACCTCTGACCTGGTGTTTTCCTCCTTTCTCGGGGTGGGAACACCCGCCGAATCGGGCGGGTTGGTCGCGGGTTGGTCACCTCGGTTTCGGGGGACCAGTGCGGCGGCTCGTTCGGCGGCTTCCCGGCCGACACCTTCCAGAAGGTGCGAATAGGTGTCAGCGGTAATCGCAACCGAGCTGTGGCCGAGTCGTTTCGAGACGAGCGCGAGGTCAACCCCGGCGGCGAGCATCAGCGACGCCGCGCCGTGGCGAAGATCGTGCAGCCGCACCCGCCGGAGCCCGGCCCGCTCGGCGAGGTCGGTGAATGTCTTGGTGACCGCATCGAGCGGCAGCGGGTTGCCGTCCTCCCGAGCGAACACGAGATCGTGATCGGTGTACGCGTCGCCCCACTCGGCGCGTTCGATGTCCTGGGTGAGCCGGTGGGCGAGCAACACGCCGGCGGTGCCGCCGTCCAGCTCGACCATCCCCGCTTCACCGCTCGCTGTCTTCGGCGGCCCGAACGTGTGCCCCGCGTGGATTTTCCCGCAGCTGGGACACGGCGGCGCGCCCGACGCGACCTGGACGAGTTGCTGACGAACTACGAGCACACCACGCGCGAGGTCCACATCGGACCATCTCAGCCCGCAGGCCTCACCCCGGCGCAGCCCGGTGGCCGCGATTAGCTCGAACAGCGGCGCAAGACGATGGCCGCCGAGTGAGTCAAGGAACGTGCCTAACTCAGCGGGTTCCCACGGGCGCACTTTCGTTCGTGGCGCGGCCGGTAGCTCGACGTTCACAGCGGCGTTGTGCGACACGAGCTGCTGACGCAGCGCCGACGCCAGCGCTGAACGCAAGGTGCTGTGCACGCGCCGGACGGTGGCTCCCGATGGTGTGGGCGTGTCGGGCTGCCCCTTGGCGACGGCCCGCGGCATCGTGGTCACATGGGACGTCCGGAGATCGCGCAGCCGCAGGTGACCCAGATGCGGTATTAAGTGGTCGCGGATGTGCTGACAGTAGCCGCGCGCGGTGGTCACCCGTATCCGCCCCGATGACACCTGGTCTTCGATCCACGTCGGCAGGAACACCCCGACCGTGATACCGCCGTCGTACGCGTAAGTTCCATCGGTCAGCGCCGTGATCGTGGCGGCCATCGCCTCCTCAGCCTCAGCCTCGGTGCGGAAACCACCCTCTTTGTGCTGGAGCCGCTTGCCTGTGGTCGGGTCACGCCCGATGTCGACCGCGAAGTACCACGATCCGTGATCTTTCTTGCACGCGAGCTTCTTGCCCGACTTGCCGTACTTCGACGGGCAGGTACATCTTTTGAAGACGCTGCCTTTCACGATGACGGCTCCGTGGGTTCGGCGGCGCCTGAGCCCGCGCCCGCCTTGGCAGGCCCCAGAGGTGGGATGCGCCAGCCGTTCTCCTGCATGGTGCGCTGAAGCTCCTGAATCCGATCCCACCATTTTTTCTTCGCGTCCTCGTCACGCCGCTGATCGGCGCCCCACCAGTGACCTAAAGCCGCGTCGTAGTCTCGATAAGTAGCGACCCGTAGGTTCGGGTAAGGCTTGAGAGCGAGGCCGTACTCGTCGTCCGCCGCGACGTAGCCACCGATCAAATACTCGTAGGCGTCCAGGGTGCGCACTTCATAGCCGGGGAGGATCTCGATCTGGTCTTCGTAGCCGAGTGGGGCGAGCGTCTGGAAGCCGAAACCGCAGCCGAGCGCGAACGCGCCCAGCTCGAAGCCGAATTCGGCGAGGCGGAGAAAGAGCTGACGCGACTCCAACAACTAAAGCAGGCCCGTGAGGCGCACAAAGCCGCGAAGGCCGAGTACGACCAGGCCAATGGGATAGCCGAAAGCACCCTCGCCGAGGCACACCAAGCGGCCGAGGAAGCGGTGTCCAAGTTCCGCGCGGCGCTCGCGGCCGATCTCACACGCGAGCAAGCAGCCACACGACTCCGCGCCACCAGCACCCACCTCGAACGCCTCGGCGAACCCACCCACCCCGACGACCTCGCGCAACGCCAACTCCAATGGATCCCCGACCATGACCCGCTATGCGAGATCGCGGTACTCACCCGCCGCCTGAACGCCAGAGACCCCGAACTCACACCCCACTACCGAGTCGCGGCACCCCGACTAGTTTGATCGACCGGTCATCCTGACTTAGGAGGTGTTGACGATGCCGGGACCGAGACAACGTCGAACCGCCGACGCGGCGGAACGCGCGGTGCTGATCGTTGAGCGGCGGGCGGATCGTGTGCCGTTCCGGGAAATTGCCCGTGAGCTGGGAATCTCGTATCAGCGAGTCCACGCGATCTACGAGGACACGTTGGCTCGTGTCCCGGCGTCGAGGTTCCGCGAAAGAATTGTGCTGGGTTTTTCTAGCACAGGCGGGCGCCTCTGTCTCGCGCCTGTTCCCACCGGTCGGCGGGCGCGGTGGGTTGGCGACCGTGACCTTCCGGCGCAACGGCCGGCCTTGAGCTAGGTCCCATTCACCCGGCTGGCAGGCCAGCAACTCGGACAGTACGCTGGACAGTAGAGTGACCGAGAAAATACCTAAGTAGTGGGAACCTGCCGTTCAGGGGCCATGCTCGACGCGCTGCGCCGAACCGGCCGCTCGGTCACCGTCGGGATGACGCTCGGCGTCCTGGGTATCGTGGGCCCGCTGCGGTCTAGCGGCGTGCGAAGCTGTGCAGTGCCTCAGGGTCCAAGACACGGAAGGTCTTGCCGGCCGTCTCTACATCGTCCATCTCGATGATCAGCCTGTAACTGCCAGGGTGTGGTAGGGCGAGCCCGAAGAATGGCAAGGCGATTGGCAATACGGTGTCCTCACCTGGCTGCATTATCGGACTACGGCCGGCGTTGAACTGAGCCAGGATTTTGCCGCGATCGTCAGGGGGCGTGTCGCCGGTCGGCTCAGCGAGTTGGACCCGCTCGCCGTCCGTGTCGACCAAGGAGACCTTCAGGCTGTGCGGCTGGTTTGTCGACTGCCAGGGGATAGTCACAGTCAACGCGAGTGCGAAGTGGACAACGTACGGTGGCCCGGGGACAGGGGGCGTGAGCAGGTTGATCCCCGCCCCTGTGACGTAGAGCTTGCCGGCGTGTACCTGTGCGTAGTCAGCCAGCAACGCGTCGACGTCCACTGAGACCTCCCTGCTGTCGACTCGTCATACGCTGCTCGTACGATGCTTGCAAGATGTCATACAAAGCATAGCGCTTGACCACACGTGGTCATACACTGGTCAGGAGAAGGTGGTGGCTCGGCATCCTTCAACCGCGCCTGGGCTGACGCTCTTGCCTGAGGATGAGTCCACGGGATTCGAGGGGACCGAGGCTCACCTGGCTCGCAAGGGCGTGACTCCACTCGAACTCGACCAGGTCTTCATGAATCGGCCAAGGTGACTGAGGAACAAGAACAATCGCCGTGCCAACTGGAGGATGCTCGGCAGGACGAACGGCGGACGTGCGATTGACGCCAAAATGCTCTGGGATGAGGAGCGGGACCAGCTCATCCCAGTTACGGCGTGGACCGCTTCGGAGGCTGACCAAGTCAAGTACAACTTGTAGGAGGTCTCGGGGATGCAGGATCACGATAAGACGATCTACGAACAGGTCCGCGACGAGCAGACCTACTACGAGGCGCACCCGGACAGTGACGAGTGGGAAGAGGTGCCTGCTCCGGACGAGCAGCCAGCGAAACCCCTTCGGCGAACCATGATCTCGGTCAGGTTGTCGCCCGACGAGGCAGAGGAGATTCGGATCGCTGCGGCTCGGGAGGCAGCGAGTGTGTCGGAGTTCGTCCGTACTTCAGCCCTGGAGCGGGCACGTTGGCATGTTCCACGAGCGCAGCTGTCGGCCGCAGTTCCAGGGTCCGTAAGTGTCCATATCAACGCGCATCTCCCGGCCAACTACTCGAACCGCCAGTTCGAGCTCGACAGCGGAGACGCAGGCGTCCTTACCTTGTTACCTTGTTAGTTTGACACGCGGACCCACGAGCTCAATACGTCAGAAATCGAAATTCTGAAGTGTTGTCCTGTTGCGCGGAAACGTCAGTTGTCCCGGGTTTAAATGCCTACACCTAAGATTCTTCGACACAATGGCCTCCACGATCCGCTAATCGTCCGCTGGGCGGTCCAGCTCTTTCGCTAATTCCCGCCACAGCTGGGTTCTGTGTATCTCGGTCCCGTCGCCGAGATCGATCGCCTCAACGTCACCCATCGCGTCCAGGACGTCTTCGAGGAACTGGCGCCGTGAAAGCCCGTCTGGTAATCCACCAGCTATCGAGGTCTCCTTAGCGATCTTGCGCGGTGGCCGCCGACCCGGGAATGACGCGGTCAGCCCCACTTTGGGTGAGGGTGTCATACCCGCGCTTAACCCCAGGTCGCGGACCGTTTCCGCTGGTCAGCGTGCTGGGCACTCCGCTGAGTAGATCGCTTAGCGCAGCGGAGTGCCCGCTTAATCAGACGCGGCCCGGATCGTCGCCGCCGCCGGTGAGGTCAGCGAGGAGTGGGGCATGTTCGTCTGGCTGGTCTTTGTGACCGGCATGCGGCGAGGCGAAGTAGTCGCCCTGCGCTGGTCGAGCATCGATCTCAAGGCACGCACCTTGCTGATCAATCGGAACTGGATCGAGTTGACCGGCCGAGGTGGACGCGAGAAAGACACCAAAACGCACCAAGAACGCACCATCGCCCTGGACAAAATGACCGCGAAGCTCCTCAAACGGCACCGAGCCAGCTACGAGCAGGACATGATCAAGGTCGAGGCACCGGTCAGGGCGGACGCCTTCGTGTTCTAACACGCTCCGCTCCGCGACCCGTTTCATCGTCTGCGACCTCGCCCAACCGGCGGCCATCCGACCGAGAACCGCCGCCGGCCGAGCTACTCCCTGAACGGGTGGCACATGTCTAGCACGGCGTGGGTTACCCTGCATCGTCGCGCCTCATCATTGAGGGGGCAAGACGCAGAGTTATACTGACCCAGAAATCAACTGGTAGTAACCCTGAGCGGGCCGTTCCACTTGCTGCCGTCCCAGAATGCCTCCCACAGGTTATTGTCCGTACCCTTCCAGAACACGTACTAATTCGCATTCGACGCAACGGCAACGCCCGGGGAAGACCCGACGACCCCTTCCTTTGGGATGATCGTGGTGGGTTGGTCGGACATGCTAAACCTCCAATTGTGTATTCCTTCATGTGGCATCAGCGAGTACAGCGTGCTGGCGCGTGCTGAGCGCGCTTGCGGCCACGGCCCCCGCGACCTTCGGGTGAGACCGCGTTCGCGGCCGGCCGTCTCGACCGACCACCGGAGATTGCAGTGGGGAACCGGTAAGAGTACCGGCTGTGGCGGCACCGGTTCCGGAGTCGAGAGTGGGGTCGATTGTGGATTGACATAATCCCTTCTATTCGTATCGCTTACAATGATCTCTTTAGGGTCGCCATTGGCTTCCCGAGCTGTGACGTTCGCTCGCCTGGGCGAGGAGCTCCTGTCGGGCCGCACCCTGATCTGGGGGCACGGGGGTAACGGACTGCATTAAGCCGCTCAAGAGTGGGATGAACTGTTTGTCGTTGTCCCAGTAGTTATGGGCACGTAGGCCGCCGCCCAGGCTGTAAGTGAGATTGTCGACGACGTGGTCGCGGGTTGGACAGTTGTGTTTTTCGTCCAGATCGCGTCGGTCTTTGACGAAGTGAAAAAGGGTGTCTTCCCCGGTCGGAATGGGTTCGCCGAGCCGCCATGTGGACGGCGGCGCGAGGGGGTCGGCGACGGGGTCGCGCTCGTCGTAGACGTTGAGCCAGCGGAACCCGGGGTCGAGTTGGCCCATCTGGCCGGCGTCAGTGCCCCAGGCGAACAGGTCGACGTATTTGCGCAGGGGGCTGCCCGCAGTGACCAGCGCGCGTACTTTGTTCGGGGCGTTGCGGCTGAGCACGTCAAAGGCCAGGACGGTGCCCTGGCTATGAGTATTGAGCACGATAACGTCGACGTCGTCGCGGTGGGAGAGCCGATACAAGGCTTCGGCCACGAACCCGTAGAGCCGCTGACGCAGATCGTTTCGGCACACGTAGCTGGCCACATCGTTTTCCAGGGCGGTGAGCACCCCGAGGTCGTCACGTATCGGTTGGGGGCCGTGCGCCAGCAGGGTGTGCCTGAGGAGATCGTGTGGCTGGTGGCTGGCCGTCGCGGCGCGGGTGTTCACGTCGGTTCGGGCACGCAGGCTCGAACGATCAGACCGGCCAGCTGGGCGCGGGTGGTGGTGCAACAATTCCGCGAGATCGCCCACGATCATGCCGGCGCCGGCCAGCGGATGGGCGTAGCGGCCGAACGATACCGTCGCGCGGGCCAGAGTATCCACCGTCGAGCCAGGGCGGGGCCCGGTGTCTTCCAGATCGGAATAGACCAGCGCGACGTGCGCGTAGCGCGGCTGAGGTTGTTGCTCGGCGGGCGCGGCGACCAGTGGGGCGAGGCTGATGTCAATTCCACCGGTCGCGGTGCGGGTGCCCAACCGGTCCAGGCCCGCCGTCCTCGATCCGTCCCAGCAGCTTTGCACGTATACCGGACCAGCTAGCCGGTTCGGGTCGTTACCTAGCGCTGATCCCAACGCCGTGGGCGCGGCCAGTAGCGTGTGGAATTGGTCCGCGTACCCAGCCTGATCCCCGACCGGTGGCTGTTGGAACCCGATTCCATGCACCGTCAACAGACACGTCAACTCGGTGGCCATTCGACCCCACGCCTCCAATCGCAACGAATTTCGAACACCACACCCGGGAATTGCGTTGTTGGTGTCTTACTGGCCCTTCAGATATCAGCCTCCAACAGCCTTGCGAGTTTGGCCTCGGCAACTCGGAACAGCGGTTGGACCGCCTCGAGCTCGATGCCGAGCGCCGCGGCAATCGCGGCGTTGTTGTATCCGCCATCACGCAGCCGTAGGGCGATCGCGTGAACCTCGGGCAGCTCGTTGAGGGCGGCCTCGCGGTCCATGCGGTGACGCTATGCGCAACCGAGCCGGATGTCGGGAGTAGTCGGCTACTTACTTTCACCGGCCCGGCTCATCCCGATTACTCGCCCTCGGGGCCGGTCGTCTCCGCTGGGCGCCCCGGAGCGGTGCGCACCGAACAGCGGGACCAGTTCGGCTCGACGGTTGATCCCGAGCTTGCCGTAGACCTCGTGCAGCGTGTTGTCCACGGTGCGGACCGACACGACGAGCCGTTGCGCGATGTTCTTGCTGGACAGCCCGCAGGCGGCCAACTCGGCGATCTCGCGTTCGCGTCGGGTCAGGCCGGGGGGCCCCTCGAGCTCATTCAGCGCCGGGGTACGCGCGCCCTCACAGGATCCGGCGAGCGTCCGCGCCCGGGCCGCCTCGGCCAGCGCTTGAGCACACGACCCGGCCGCGCGGAACGCCGCCGCAGCGCGCGCGGCGGCCTCCGCCGCGAGCAACTGAGCCCCGAGAGCGCTGAACTGGTCCACCGCCCTGCTCAACCCAGCACCGTCGCCGGCCGCGGCCGCGGTCGCGTGGGCGGTGAATGCCCGCGCCAAAGGACCTTCCACACCAGAGCCCACCCGCCGCAGGCGGGCCACCACATCAGCGGGCTCGCCGAGGCGGACGATGTCGTGCAGGGCGATCAGTTCGAAGGTGGCCAGATCGTGGCGGGCGGCCTCGTCGGCCACCCCCAGGGCGAGCTGCACCGCCGTCGATCGCTCCCCCCGCGCCGCGGTCACCCACAGCTGTGCCAGCCCACACCACATCCGCGACACGCAGCTCGGCGACCCGGGCAGGGACGTGGCCTGCGCGAGCGCCGTCTCCGCGACTCCAACCTCACCGGTGAGCGCGGCGCACAGCGCCATATCCGCCAGCAACCGATGGAGAAACTGCCGGTGAGAACTCACTTCGCTCGAGCGGCCCCGCTCCACGGCCTCCCGGATGACCTGGCTGGCGGCGTGAAGCTGTCCGCGGGCTCGGGCCGCGGCCGCGAGCCAGCCACCGAACGCGACAGTCTCCAGTGACGAGCGCCGCGCGAGGCCTCGGTCATACCCGTCCTGCGCGAGCCGTTGCGCTTCCAGGAGACGACCCGACCACACATATGCCGCGACCAGGCCCATCTCCAGCTGTAGACGCAGCAGCGGGTCCGCCTCACCGTCCGCGCGGTGTTGGTCTTCTAAGCCGCGCCGGGTTGCGGCGATGGCCTGATCCAACCGGCCCGTGAGGCCGAGTGCTTGGCCGGCGATGCTCACCGCCCGCAGTCTCGTGGTCGTACGGGTGGTCACCGGTTGGAGAACTGTTGAGGTCAGCCGCAGAGCCTCGGCGCAGTGGCCGTCGTAGACGCGAAACCCGGCGCGGGCCGTGGCCAGTTCGGCGCGCCATGCAGGCTCAGCGACTACTCTTTCTGCCTGGCACAGCACCGCCTCCGCCTCGCCCGGACGGTCCAGGCCCCAGCGCAGATTATGCGCCCGTTCGGTAGCCACACTGGCCCGCTCGGCGTCGCTCAAGGCGGAGTTCTCCCCTTCACTAAACGCTGCCTCGGCCTCCCGACAGTGGCCGCACCGCGCTAAGGATGTGGCCAGCAGGTAGTGAGCCTCGTGCCCGGCGCCGGCCTCGATTGCCGCGCGCGCCAGGTGAAGAGCGAAAGTGGGATCAAGCCTCGCCACTGCTTCGTGTCCCGCCTCAACTAACAGCGCAGGGTCGCATCGGACCCCGGCCGCGAGCCGCCACGCGGCCAGGCGCGCGCAACCTCCAGCCCTTCGTCCCTCCACGAATTCGAACGCTTCCGCCAGTTCCCGGTTGGCCGTCCTTGCCCACAAAGCGGGGGCCGCCGAACGAAGCACCTCGCCAAAAAGCGGATGTGCCAAACGGACCTGGACTCGGTGCCCGATCGTCTCGCTGGTGAGCAAACCCGCGCGCTCCAACTCCTCCAACTCGCCGCCGGGGACACCCGCCCGTTGCAACACGCCGGCCGGGAGGGGCTCGCCGAAGGCCACCAACTCCAGCGGTGCCCGCTGCCGGGCTGTGAGATGACCGATGCGGGCGGTCACCAACTCGATCAGACGCGGCGGCGCACCCATCGGCCCGTCCCAGCGCCACACGCCACCGATGGCACGCAGGGCGCCGGTGGCGAGCCCACCACGGACGAGCTCTCGCAGAAATAACGCATTGCCCAACGTCAGGTCGAATAGCTGATGCCAGGTCGCCCCGTCCACCTGCCCACCCAGCGCGGCGCTGAGGAGCTCCCGCGTGTCGGGCCGGGACAACGCGGCCAGCTCAAGCCGCTCAGCCAGCTCATCCTTCCACAACATGGTGATCGACTCAGCGACCCGGGCTCTGCGGCACACCGTCAGCACGACGAACGCCGATTCGGTCATGACGAGCTGACAGACCAAGGCGGTCGAGGTCTGATCGAGCAGGTGAGCGTCATCCACACCGAGCACGAGTCGCCGCCCGCCCGCCCGAGTGACAAGTTGCTCGCTCACCCGGCCCAGCAGATCGACCCGATCGATCCCGCCCAACGTCGGCAGCAGCGGAGCGAACGCGCCCAACGGCAACGTCGCCGCCGCATCCGTGGCCGCTACCCAGCATGTGGCCGCACCACGCCCCGCCGCGCTCCGCAACACCTCCCGGGCCAACCTAGTCTTGCCCACCCCCGCGGCACCGGCCAGCACGACGCCGCGAACTCGGCCGTCGGCCATCGCACGGTCGACAAACGCCAACTCCTCCGCTCGACCCACCAACGGCCATCCAAGGTCGCTCTCACCGCACCTCATGCCGCGCCCACCCCACGCGCGCCAACAGGGCAGACACACACCGACCCACATGACCACCTACCGTAGGTAGGTGTGCTCCCGCGCCCTTCCGTTCCGAGCCGAATGGCCACGCCACACACAGCGGTTTCCCGGGCCGGTACAAGCAGGCCGCACGTATTATCACGGTATCAAGCCCCATTGCGTCGGGTCACCCCCCGGCCTGACCTAGTAGCTGTCGCGCAGCTAGGGCACCGGCGGGCGGGTGTGTCATGGGCGCGTGCCCTTTGCGTGCTGGACGCCCCGGCAACGCACACCGCACACCGATCCGGGCCGGCGAGTTGGAGGCCAGGATCCTCCAGCGCAGCGGGACGGGAATCCCCAAAATTGTCTAACCCACCCAACCTGCGGGCCTGGCCCACACGCTGTGCGTGGGCCGATCGCCCACGACCCACACGGACCAGCACATACCAGGACCTTCGACGACGACACAGAAGGCGGCAGAAACATGATCAAACGCAGTGTGATCGCCGGCGCCCTGGCGCTGGCGTTGCTGAGCGGGAACGGCATCGCCGCCGGGACAGCATCGACGCCGGTCCAGCCGGTGACATGAGCCAGTCACAACACCGCATTTCCCACATCTTTGATCACCCCACATCCCGCGAGCCGCAGCAGCAGTGAGGGTGCTGGCGCCGGTAAAGCCGGCGGTGGGGGTGGGATCGGTGGCGCGGTGGTGCAGTTCGTGGAGCAGCTGCTTGAGTGGCTGTGCGACAGCGGCGGCTCCGGCGGCGGCAGCAATGGCGGGCGCAGCCAAGGCAGCGGCCCGTGATGACCAATGTCCCGCAGGGTGTCCGCTAAGCGATAGTTCGCGTACGCGAGCTGGTGCCGCCGGGAGTGATCCGCAACGAGCAGCCCAGGATCGTGACTGGCGCACCGCGGGGCTTGGGTCACACCGTGACGAAAAGGCGGGGTCGTAGTGGGTCCAGCCATTGAGTTCGACCTGACGAAAATAAGTCGACACCGCACGACTCGATGACCCCGCGGATGGGTTCCACCCCGAACTGTTCGCGATGGGTATCCATGAACCGACCTCAACGCGGCGGATGCAGGGTGATTTCCCGCGCGAAAAACCCCGACGCCAACCGCGGAATCTCGTTCGCACGCGTCACCTCACGCAACACAACACTCCAACGCCGCGATCCGCGCGTCCTTCTCCGCGTCCGAGCCCTCCACCACGTCGCCCGAGGGCCGCTTGCCCTTGTCGTCCTGACCTACCCAGCCCCGCAACGTCTCCGATCTCGACCTTGAGCTGCTCATCGCGGGTGGTCCGCGGCGAGGGCGGGCGGTGTGTGGCGGCGTAGTAGGTGCTCGGGGGCGATCCGCGCGCCCTCCAGGTCACCGCTGGCGTGATCCAGGAACGCGCCCAGCTGGGGGTGTCCACACCATGACCGGGCTCGGGGCTGAGCGCTGTTCTCCAGCTCGGCGAGCCGCTCGCCGGTCGTGTCCTCGTCGGTGCGTGCCGCGTCCAGTGCGGCCTGCGCGTCACGCCAGCGAGCTACCCGGTCATCGGTTCACACCAGCGCCTTCGGCCGCTTACCGGACGGCAGCTTGACCGAACTCGCGGCGTTGACCGGCACCAGACCTCGCGCGTCAGAGCATGGGCATCTGTTGTGTCCTGGAACGACTGCGTCGGTAACGTTCCTTACTGGGCCGGCGTGCTCGATCTGTCACGTTCTGCTGGCGAGTGCGGGCACCGATGCTCGGGTGGTACCACCTGTCCGCGTGGACCTCCCGGCGATACAGGGAAAGATCCCGCGCAACTGGCGTCCATCGCTCCCCCTCTGGGCGGCAGCGACTCGGTCGCGCGGGATCTTTCTCTGGCCAGAACGATCAAGCTCCGTGCCGGTTGCGCCGCCAGCACCGCAAGTAACCCGCAGGTGATCCGCCTTGTCCTCGACCCACAACGATCGGAGAAGACGACGATCGATGATCAGGCTCAAGGCTCAATCCCCATTCCGGGCCCGCAGCCGTTCCACGATCGGCCGGCCGTACCTCCCGTGCGAGCGCTTGCGCCGCGGGGTCACAGCGCCGCGCTTCATGAGGAGAAGAAGATCCGAACCGCCGCGGTTACGCGTGGGTGTCCGAGTCCGCTCGATGGGATTGCGGCGGAGGAAGAGGCGCCATCAAGCGGACTGCGTAGCAACCTCGGTGGGTCCGGACCACTTGGCAATCCCGAGATGTTCAATCCCTCGAGTCTGCTGCACTCAGTGCATGTGCGGCCATGGCTCGTCCAGCGGCCAGCGACAACGGTCTACGCCACCGCCCATCGACTCCAGCTCCGCCAGTAGGTCATCGAAGAACGCCTGCAGCAGATCCGCATCATCCAGCGGCCATTTCGCAGAGAAATACATCCATGCGTCCGGAAAGCTTGTACCCGACTGCTCTTGGCCGCTGCCGTCAACCACCATCCGCCATGCGTAGGCCGATCCGCGCCGCTCGAGGTACAGGATGTCATCACGACCGGGACGCGCGGCCACGATCGAGCGGAACAGCTCATCAGGATTCACATCGCACCTCTCTATTGTCGTACTCGCGCTGCCGGCTCAACGGGAAGGTTGGGCATCGAAAGATCATTGGTGCGACAGTGCGACGGAGGAGGGGTCACGGGGTCGATCTGAGGCTGAGCCGCGGCTACCGGAGCCTTTACCTGTGCATGCTTCCGGACATTGCTGTTACAAGCCGTGACCATTCTGCGCGCTCTAGCCACGCTCGGCTGAGCAACAGCCAGCTTGTCCTCGACGACCAACCACCGTCGGCCCGCGGACCTCTCGGCCAAACCGCCACACCCCACCAGTTTTAACCATCGCTCGACGGCCAACGCCGCTTGTTCCGGATCATACGCGCCAAGCCGCGAGAGGTTGGGCTAGTAAAGCAGCTGTCGCAAATTCGTTAGGAGCGGATTCGACAGCCGCGCCAGTGATGGAAGCAGTGGTCAGCCAGCCTGCAATGTTCGGGGCCGGCAGCCCACGCCGATCCACTTGGGGGCGAACCAGTGTTTGGCGGGGTGGCTGGTCATTCATGAGACGGGTTCCCCTTCGGCTTCGCCGCGGCTTCCGGCTGGAGTATGTACAGCCCGGCGACTTGCCCGGTCTGGGTGTAGCTGACCCGCCCGGTCATCTGGCCGGCCTCGAACTCCAGGGGGACGTCGACCACGGTGTAGTCGCCGAGCTGTCGGGCGAACGGATCGCCCATTCCCTCGTAGCGGCCCACCATCCCGGTCACCTGTGCCCAGGCGGCGGCGACCCGGTCGGCATCGAGTTGCGCGGCCATGGTTGGGTCGAAGTCGCGGCGGACCGCTTCCCAGCGATTCTGGGAGAGCTCGGTCATCAGCTCGACGGCCTTGTCGGCGGCGCCGGGTAGCAACTTGTTGGACATTGGTTCTCCGGTGCGTGGATCAACTGGGCGGCCAAAGCGCTGGAAGGCCGCCTGGCGGGTGGTGTGCAGGATGTCGCCGATCTCCTGCCAGGTATGACCGGCCCGGCGCGCCTGATCGACCGCGACCTGGAGCGCCTCCTGAGCGATGCCGACCAGCTCCCGCGCGGCCACCACCGCATGCAACCTGGTCTCGGCTCTCGGCTCACGTAGGCCGTCGACGACCAGACGGGTGGTATCGATCAAACGGTCCGAATCGTATGGATCGTCCGGCTCGCTGATGTCCGCTGTGTCCGTGGTCGGCCTCCTCTGTGAGACGTCAGCTGTGAAGGTAGCCTTGACGCAAGTGCTTGTAAAGGAATTCTTTACAGGTGTTCAGCTTGTCGCCTCCCCTGGGAATCGTGCGCAGAGCTTGAAGCGGTGCCTCTCACAGTGCCCGACTACGTGCCCGACGTGCAGCTATTACTCGCCGCGCGCTGAACACCTACCGCGGCGTCAGCCCACGGTCAGCCGGGGTAGCAGCGCGGCCGCCACACTGATCATGGCGGCAGAGGCGAGTACCAGCACCAAGAAGTCGAACCCGAGCGCGGCCGGCGTGTTGACCAGCAGCCCACGCAGGGCGTCGACTTCGTAGCTGAGCGGGTTGATGCGGTTGATTACCTGCAGCCAGCCGGGCATCAGCTGTACTGGGTAGAGCGCGTTGGACGCGAAGAACAGCGGCATGGTGATGGCCTGCCCGATCCCCATGAGGCGGTCGCGGGACAGTACAAGGCCGGCGATCGTGATCGACAAGCAGCAAAAGAAAGCTGACCCGAGGATCAGCGCAATCACCGTCCCGACTAGTCGAGCCGGTGCCGTATCGAGGTGCACGCCGAGTATTGCGGCCACAATCATCACCGCGATCGCTTGCACCACCGCCCGTATCCCGGCGGCAAATGCCTTGGCCGCCACCAACGCGACTCGGGGCGTCGGGGTGACCATCAGCTTGGCGAGCATTCCGGAGTCTCGCTCCCAGATGATCTGGATCCCGTAGAAGATGGCGATGAATAGCGCTGATTGCGCCAGGATGCCCGGAGCCAGGAAGTCCAGGTACGGCGTGCTTCCGGTCGGAATAGCACGGATCTGGGTGAACACTTGACCGAACACTAACAACCACAATGTCGGTTGCACCGCACGAGTAATCAGCTCAGTGCGGTCGTGTCTGAGCTTTTGCAGCTCGACTGTGCAAATTGCGCCGATCCGACATAAAGCAGTATAGGCAAGCCATAGTGGGCTGGGATTGGTCGGGATTGTACGCTCGGTCATGACAGCCTCCTCGCGGTGCGGCGCGCCGAGCGAACATCACGGATGCTGCCTGTGTCGGCTAGTTCGTCGCCGGTGTAGGCGCGGAAGACGTCGTCGAGGGTGGCGCCGTCGCCGAGGTTGCCGCGTAGTTGCGCTGGGGTGCCCAGTGCCTGGATGCGGCCTCGATGCATCAGCGCGACTCGGTCACACCGCTCGTCGGCCTCCTGCATCAGGTGGGTGGTGACCAGCACGGTCATTCCGGAGTCCGCTCTTATCTGCTCGATGCGTTCCCATACATCGTCTCGGGCTACCGGGTCGAGACCCACCGTCGGTTCGTCCAACACGAGTAACCGAGGCGTACTGACCAGCGCTTGGGCCAGCTCGAGCCGGCGGATCATCCCCCCGGAGTACGTTTTGGCCAGTCGATCGGCTACTTCAGCCAAGCCGACGCCAGCCAGCACCTCGTTCACTCGTCTCACTCGGGTTAACCGGGGGACGTCGTAGAGCTTGGCGAACAACCAGACGTTCTCCCGTCCGGTCAAAGTGGCCTCGACCGACAGCTGCTGCGGGACATATCCGATCAGCCGGCGTACGGCCATTCGCCGGGCGGCCACGTCGGCGCCAAAGACCTCGATCGTACCTCGCGGCGGAGGCAGCAGCGTCGTGATCATCCGAATGGTGGTGGTCTTACCCGCGCCGTTCGGGCCGAGCAAGCCGAAGATCTCGCCCTGGACAATCTCGAGGTCTAGGTTGTCCACGGCGAGGGTGTCACCGAAGCGCCGGCTCAGCCCGGTACAGCGGACGGCTGGCATGGCGCTCATGAGTCACCGCGCACGATGCGGTTAAGAAGGGAGGTCACCCGATCAGACTACCTTATTTTTACCTCTCCTAAGGATATGGCGGATCGCCAGCCATGAGTGACCACTGAGCTAGGAGGAGCCCGGCGGATCCGCGCCCGGCCGAGCCGGCGCGTACGCTGGTCGTGCCAGCGGTGATGTTGCCGAAGGATTAGGGATTGGTTAAGTTGATGGCGTCCACACAGTAGTTCCACAGCTTGGTGATTTGCTTGGGTGTGCTTCGGGTGTGGGGGAGGTAATGGGTTGGGCGGGCGCGGCGGTCGTGCCAGAACAGTCCGGTGGGTGGGGTTGGTTGGGTTGCCGCGAGCCAGGTAATGGTGTCGGCACCTTGGAGCGGCGTGCGCAGCAGCGGGCGGGTGAGCCGATAGAACGTCGGTAGTGAGGTAGCAATGCCGGGGGTATCGACCCATCCTGGGTGCATGGCCGCCACAGTGATGTGGTTGGGCTTGTAGCGTTGGGCAAGCAGCGGGGTGAGCTCGACCTGCATGCGTTTGGTGCGGGCGTAGGCGGTCGCGCCTCGATAGATTCCGTGTCGGTATTCGGGATCTTCAGCGTGTAATCGTTGAGTGTACATACCGCCAGACGAGACGAAAATGACGCGGGAATCGTGCGCGGCGGTGAGATTACCTCGGAGAAGCTCAGTGAGCAACAGCGGTCCGAGGACATGGGTCGCCAGCGTTATTTCGTGACCTTCGGGTGTTTCACCGCGCTGGGCGGGCAGCACGCCAGCGCAGTGAATGAGTAGGTCGAGTACTGGTGTGGTGTGGGCGAGTTCGTGACCTGTTTGGCGCAGGCTGGCGAGGTTTGCGATATCGCAGATGCGCAGCTCAAAGGTGGCGGTGGGTGCGGCGCGCCGAGCTTGCCTCAGCGCTGAGGTGCCTCGATCACAATCCCGACAAGCTAAGATGACCCGCGCTCCCAGGCGGGCGAGCTCGACGCTGGTGATGTAACCGAGCCCGGAATTGGCGCCGGTCACCAATGCTGTTTTGCCGGCAAGCGACTGGGGGCGAGGATCGTGGGCTGGCCACTGTGCCTGTCGCAGAAGATACCCCAGTCGGGTGTAGCCGGGCCCGACCGTGGCATCGGCGAGTAGATCGAGGGCAGCGGTGACTTGGCTGGTGGACATCGGTTGCATGCTCCCTTCGTTCGAAAATCGTCACGTGCTGGCTCAGCCGGCTCAGCTGTAATGCTGGTTAAGTTAAACCCCGCAAATCTTGATCTTGGCGCCGTGGGGTGTGGGAAAGCGGGGAGCCGACGGCTTCGTGTGCTGGTGGCACGGCCACGGATTGATCATCGGAGGTATCGCGCGTTGCCGCTGGATGTCGGCGACAGGCGAAATCTGGGTGCGCGTATTGTCTCGACGGCCGTAGCGGGGATGTGCCCAGCGGGCCGGTGGTACTAGCCGGCTCGTGTCGTGTGTAAATAGGAGTGACAATTGATTCCACTCTTTGATGCCGAGCGTGTGCTGAGCGCCGACGGCTCGAGCATCTCCGCTCTGTCGAACTCGGCTATGGCCGAATTCGCGCAGCAGGTGCGAGAGCGGGCGTTGCGGGAGAATCTGGTGACGGTCCGGCGTGAGCGTGGCGGAATTGCTTGCCGACCGTGCCACGTGGGTCCTCAAGGGTCCCTACGGCACCAGGGGTAACAGCGTCTACGTTGGTCTGGAGCACGATGATGCTGGCTGGCGGCAGGTCGCGCGGACCGCCGCCGATCACGGTTGGCTGGCTCAGGCGACGGTAGCGCCCAGCAGGCGGCAATGGGCGGACCGGACCTGCTACCAGGACCTGTCTATCGTGATGCTTCGCGGACGCTGGGCCGGTTACGTATCCCGGATCAGCGAGAACTTCCGGGTCAATGTGGCGCAGGGCGGCGGACGTCAGATCGTGTACGGGCACCAGGACGTCAGTTGGGCCGGCCTGGTGCTCTAACTGACAGTTCCGAGGTTCGCGAACCCCGGTCGTCATGCCGCTGGGCCGGCCTGTAGCGAAGGATCATCGTGGGTGACGACGATCTCGTCGCCCTTGAGCTCGACGCGGATGGTGGTGCCATCCGGGATGGCGTCCGTGAGCAGGGCCCGGCCGATACGCGTCTCGATCTCGCGGGCGATGAACCGGCGCAGGGGCCGGGCTCCGTAGACGGGGTCGAAACCCTGCGCGGCGATGAACCGGCGCGCCTCGTCGGAGATCTCCAGGCTCATCCGGCGCTCGGTGAGCCGGGCGCGCAGCTCGCCGACCATCAGCTCGACGATCTGCTCGATCTGGGCCTGAGTCAGCGGGCTGAACAGCACGATGTCGCCGATGCGGTTGAGGAACTCGGGTCGGAACACCTGCCGCAGCTCGCTCATCACCAGCTCGCGGGCCCCCGGCGTGATCTCAGCCTCGGCCGTCACCCCATCCAGGAGATATTGTGAGCCGATGTTCGACGTCATGATCAGCACGGTGTTACGGAAGTTGACCGTGCGGCCCTGTGCGTCGGTGAGTCGGCCATCGTCGAGCACCTGGAGCAGCGTGTTGAACACGTCGGGGTGCGCCTTTTCGATCTCGTCGAAGAGCACCACCGAGTACGGCTTGCGGCGCACCGCTTCGGTCAGCTGGCCGCCCTCCTCGTAACCGACGTAGCCGGGTGGGGCACCGACCAGGCGGCTGACCGTGTGGCGCTCCTGGTATTCGCTCATGTCGATGCGGATCATGTTGTCTTCGGAGTCGAACAGCGCCGCGGCCAGCGTCTTGGCCAGCTCGGTCTTCCCGACCCCGGTGGGGCCAAGGAAGATGAACGAGCCGATCGGGCGGCGTGGGTCCTTGATGCCCGAACGGGCCCGGATGATGGCATCCGACACCACCCGCACCGCTTCGTCCTGGCCGATCACCCGCTCGTGCAGGACCTCGTCGAGACGCAGCAGCTTGTCCCGTTCGCCCTCCTTCAGCCGGGTAATCGGGATCCCCGTCCAGGCCGAGACGATCTCAGCGATCTCGTCCTCGGTGACCACCTCGCGTAACAGCCGGTGCTCGCCCTGCTTGACCGCGAGCTGCTCTTCCTCGGCGGCTAGCCGGCGTTGCAGTTCGCTGAGCGTGCCGTAGCGGAGCTCGGCAGCGCGGTTGAGGTCGTAGGCCCGCTCAGCCTCCTCGATCTCCCGGCGGGTCTGTTCCAGCTCGGCACGCAGTTCCTGGACCCGCCGGATCGCTTGGCGCTCAGCCTCCCACTGCGCGCGCATCGCGTCGGCCTCGGCCCGCAGATCAGCCAGCTCCCTGCGCAGCTGGTCCAGTCGGGTCTGGCTGGCCGGGTCGGTTTCCTTGGCCAGCGCCGCTTCCTCGATCTCCAGGCGCATTACCCGCCGGGTCACCTCATCCAGCTCGGCGGGCATCGAGTCGATCTCGGTGCGGAGCCGGGCGCACGCCTCGTCGACCAGATCGATCGCCTTGTCCGGCAGGAACCGGTCGGTGAGGTACCGGTCGCTCAACGTGGCGGCGGCAACCAGCGCACCGTCCTGGATGCGAACCCCGTGGAAGATTTCCAGCCGTTCCCGCAGCCCGCGCAGGATGGAGATGGTGTCCTCGACGCTGGGCTCCTCCACCAGCACCGGCTGGAAACGGCGCTCCAGCGCGGCGTCCTTCTCAACATGTTTGCGGTACTCGGTCACCGTGGTCGCGCCGATCAGGTGCAGCTCACCGCGCGCCAGCATCGGCTTGAGCATGTTCCCGGCGTCCAGGGAAGACGCAGCGCCTTCGGCCGCGCCAGCGCCGACCACGGTGTGCAGCTCGTCGACGAACAGCAAGATTCGGCCTTGCGCGGCTTTGACCTCGGCGAGCACTGCTTTGAGCCGCTCCTCGAACTCACCGCGGTACTTGGCACCCGCGACCAGGGACCCCATGTCCAACGCGAAGATCGTCTTATCGCGCAAGCCCTCGGGCACGTCCCCGCGCACGATCCGTTGGGCCAGCCCCTCCACGATGGCGGTCTTGCCCACACCGGGGTCGCCGATGAGGACCGGATTGTTTTTCGTTTTGCGGCTCAGGATCTGGACTACTCGCCGGATCTCGGCGTTGCGCCCGATGACGGGCTCCAGCTTGCCCGAGCGAGCGGCGTCGACGAGGTCCTGCCCGTACTTGGCCAGCGCCTCGTAGGCGCCTTCGGGGGTGGCCGAGGTGACCCGCTGGTTGCCGCGGATCCGGGTCAGCGCGGCCAGGAACGCTTCCCTGGTCACGCCGAACTCCGCCAGCCGCCGGCCGGCCGCGCTGGAGGCGCCCTCGTCCGCCAGAGCGAGTAGCAGATGCTCGACGGAGACGTACTCGTCCTTCAGCCGTCTGGCTTCCCGCTCGGCGGCCTCCAGCACCCGGGCCAGCCTCTGGGTGATGAACACCTGACCGGGAGCGGCGCCCGGCCCGGTCACCTTGGGCCTGCGTTGCAGGTCACCCTCGACGGCGGTGCTCAGCGCGTCGACGTCCACGTTGTTGAACTGCCGCAGAAGCCGCGGCACCAGCCCGTCGGGCTGCTCGAGCAGGGCCAGCAGCAGGTGTTCCCCGTCCGTCTCGGTATGCCCATGGCGCAACGCCACAGCCTGGGCCTGCTGCACCGCTTCCTGCGAGCGCTGGGTCAAGCGGTTCATGTCCATATCGGGTCAGTCCTCACACCGGGCCGTCGCTGACGGCCCACGGGCGGCGTCTCGGGGTGGGCGAGCCCCGGTGGCGCGCAGCGTGGCCTCCAGCGCGTCGATGCGGTCGAGCAGGTCTATCACCAGCCCGAGCGCGGCGTAATTCAACGACAGGCCAGCGCGCAGCCGCTGGATCCGGGCCGCGGCCCGCAGCTGCGGCGCCGCGAACCACCACTGGCCGCTGGTGTCCTGGACCGGCTCCAGCAAGCCCAGCGCCACCAGCCGGCGCACCAGATCAGGATGCATCCCAGCCCGCGTCGCAAACTCCTCCAAGCTGAGCCCGGACAACCGCACCAGCGCGTAGCCAGCCATCACGCCTCCTCCGCCCGGCGAGGCCCAGCAGGGCACCGAAGATCCCTAGGGCGGGGCACAGTACATTGGCGGGTCATGTGCCGCTCCTCGGGTCGAATGCCGAATCGCGGCGCAGCGACTCGAACAGTTCCCGCTCCCGCCGCGTCAGCTTCCGCGGCACCATAATCTTCACCTCGGCGTAGAGATCACCGGGTATTCCCTGCGGGTTGGGCATGCCTTCCCCGCGCAATCGCAACCTGCGACCTGTCGATGACCCGGCCGGAACCCGCACCTTGGCCTCCCCGCCCGGAGTGATCACCGGTACGCTTGCCCCCAGCGCACCCTCCCAGGGCGCCAGCGGCAGATCCACCGAGATATCGCGGCCATTGACCCGGTAGCGCGGGTGTGGCGCAATCCGCGCCACCAGATAGAGATCCCCCGCCGCGCCGCCGCGTAAGCCCTGCCCACCGCGGCCGGCTAGCCGGATGCGCTGCCCGTCGACGACTCCCGCGGGAACCTCCACGTCGAGACTGATGGGCGTACCCAACCCCGACAGAGTGATCCGCCGGGTGCCGCCCTGGTAGGCTTCTTCGACCGAGAGCTCAAGCTCGGCCTCCTGATCCGCTCCGGAAAGCGGGCCCGCCGCGCCACGCGAACTGAAAAAATCGCCGAACAGGTCGTCGATATTGATGCCGCCAGTACCGAACCCCCCGAACGGCGAGGCGCGCCCTCCGGTGCGAGCCCCGCCGACGTAGGATTCGTAGCCCTCCGGGATGTGCTGGAAATCGGGCCCGAACCGGTCGTAACGCCGACGGGTATCGGGGTCGGACAGCACGCTGTACGCCTCGCTGATCTCCTTGAAGCGCTCCTCGGCCCCGGGGTCGTGGTTGACGTCAGGGTGGTACTGCCGGGCGAGCTTGCGATAGGCGTGCTGGATCTCCTCAGCGCTCGCGGTGCGGGAGACCCTGAGAGTGTCGTAGTAGTCGCGCGCCATTGTCCGTCAGCTCCGGCGGCCCGCGACGGTCACCGCACCCGGGCGCAGCTGCCGCTCCGGCGTCCCGTAGCCAGGGCGCAGCACCGCCACTACCGTTCCCGGCTCGGCCCGGGGGTCATCGACCACGTTGACGACCTCATGCCGGGCCGGGTCGAACGGCACGCCCACCTCGTCGTGGCGGGAGAACCCCAGCTTGGCCAGAACCGCGAGGGCCTGGTCACGCACCGCGCGGACCCCCTCGATGATCGTCGCCGGGTCCGCGTCGGCATGACCCAGAGCCAGGTCGAGGTTGTCCAGCACCGGCAGCCAGGCGCTGGCCACGCGGCCTACCTCCGCCGCCCGCTGCCGCTCCAGTTCGCGGGTGTACCGCTTGCGCAGGTTGTCCAGATCGGCCAGCGCCCGGCGTAACTGGCCCTCGAGGATGGCCTCGACCGCGGCCTCGTCACCGGCGCTCGATTGCGCCAGGTCGTGCTGCTCCGGGTCGCCTACCCCCGCCTCGTAACGCGCTGGCTCAGGATGCATCTGCTGGCCGCCTCAGCTGCGGTCGAAGTCGGCGTCGACGACATCGTCATCAGGCCCAGCCCCAGGCCTAGCGCCAGCGGCTGGGGCTGGGCCCGCACCGACACCGGCGTTCGTCCGTGCCATCAGCGCTTGGAGTACCTGCTGGAGCTCGCTGGTCAGCTCACGCACCCTCGGTAGCGGTGCTTGATCTTGAATGGCCCTGCGGGCGTCTCCGACGAGGAGCTCGGCCCGTGCCTTCTCGTGCGCTGGCGCATTGTCGCCGAGTTCGTCCAGCCGCCGCTGCACCTGGTAGGCGATGGTGTCCAGCTCGTTGCGGGCGTCCACTTCCTGGCGCAGCTGCTGGTCGGCGGCGCGGTTGCGCTCCGCTTCGGCGACCATGCGGTCGATCTCGGCGGAGTCGAGGTTGGAGCTCTCGCTGATGGTGATGCTCTGCTGCGCTCCGGTATCCCGGTCACGGGCGGTGACATTGACGATGCCGTTGGCGTCGATATCGAAGGTGACCTCGATCTGCGGCTCCCCACGCGGGGCAGGGCGGATGTTCTCCAGCCGGAACCGGCCGAGCACCCGGTTGTCCGCGGCCCGTTCCCGTTCTCCCTGCAGCACCACCACATCGACGGCGGACTGGCTGTCCTCAGCGGTGGAGAACACCTCGCTGCGCCGCGCCGGGATGGTGGTGTTCCGTTCCATGATCCGGGTCATCACCCCACCGCGGGTCTCCACCCCCAGCGAGAGCGGCGTGACATCCAGCAACACCACATCCGAGACCTCACCCTTGAGCACACCGGCCTGGATTGCCGCGCCCACGGCGACTACCTCGTCGGGGTTGACGCTCATGTTGGGGTCTTTGCCGCCGGTCAGGCGACGGACCAGCTGCTGCACGGCGGGGATCCGAGTCGACCCGCCCACCAGAATGACCTCGTCAATGTCATTGGCACTGATCTTGGCATCGCCCATGGCCTGCTTGACCGGGCCCATGGTGCGCTCCACCAGGTCAGCGGTGAGCTGCTCGAACCGCGAGCGGGTGATCGTGGTTTGCAAATGCTTCGGGCCGGTGGCATCGGCGGTGACAAACGGCAAGCTGATTTGCGTCTGGGTCACCGAGCTCAGCTCGACTTTGGCCTTCTCCGCGGCCTCGAACAGCCGCTGCAATGCCTGCGGATCCTTGCGCAGATCAATGCCGTTGTTCTTCTGAAACTCCTCGGCTAGATGATCGACCAGCCGGCGGTCGAAGTCATCGCCGCCGAGGTGGGTGTCACCGGCGGTGGAACGTACTTCCACTACGCCATCGCCGACATCGAGAATACTGATATCGAACGTGCCGCCGCCCAAGTCGAACACCAGCACCGTCTCATGCGATCGCTTGTCCAGCCCGTAGGCCAGAGCCGCGGCGGTCGGCTCGTTGATAATGCGCAGTACTTGAAGCCCGGCAATGCGGCCGGCGTCCTTGGTGGCCTGACGCTGCGCGTCATTGAAATAGGCCGGGACCGTGATCACCGCTTCGGTGACCCGTTCCCCTAAGAACTTCCCGGCATCATCGGCGAGCTTGCGCAGCACTAGCGCGCTAATCTCCTCCGGTGCGTACAGCTTTCCGCGGATATCGAAACGGGCCTCCCCGTTCGGCCCAGCCACCACATTGAACGCCACCGCTTTGGCTTCTTCGCTGACTTCGTCAAACCGGCGCCCGATGAAGCGCTTCGCTGAATAAATCGTCCCCTTGGGATTCAGAATCGCCTGCCTTCTGGCCAGCTGCCCCACCAGGCGCTCACCAGAGTCGGTGAACGCCACCACCGACGGCGTCGTCCGCGCACCCTCCGCGTTAGGGATCACTTCGGCCTGGCCGCCTTCCCAGGAGGCGATCACCGAGTTGGTCGTACCAAGATCGATACCCACTGCCCTAGCCATGATCGAACGCTCCTCATCACCCTGTCGCGGGTGTCGTCTGCGAGGCCTGCACCGCACGCGCGTCAGCGAGCAGGCGAGCCGCCTCTAATCCTCGCTAGTGGCCTCACTGGTGCTAGTGGTCTCACTGGTGCTAGTGGTCTCACCGGTGCTAGTGGCCTCACCGGTGCTGGTGGCCTCACCGGTGTCTGGAAGTTCCTGCCGGGCGCTCACCTGGATACGGCGCGGTTTGCTCGCCTCAACGATCGGGATTATCAGCGTGAGCACGCCGCGATTGAATTCCGCGGACAGCTCGTCCGTCTTAAGGTTATCGCCGAGGAACAACTGCCGGGCAAAAGTGCCGTGTGGGCGCTCGTCGATAATCACCTCGTCGCCTTCTTTATGCGCGGGCCGGCGCTGTGTCCGGATGTTTACCACATTTCGTTCAACAGTCAGCTCCACGTCGTTTTCATCCACGCCGGGCAAATCAACCTGAATGAAGAACTCGTCTTTTCTACGCCACGCTTCCATCGGCATCGTCCGTGGCATCCTGCTGCCCATCATCTGCTCAGTGACCCGATCCAACTCCCGGAACGGGTCGAAACGCATCAGTGCCATGGCGTGTCCCTTCTCTCTCTCACGTTCTCGGTAACGACAAGCCAGCCTCCGGGCGAGCGGCCTGCCGGGCCGGTGCGTCCACGCTGGCAAACCTGGCGGTGCCTGACCTGGCCCTACTGGGCCCAAATCCGCCTGGCGCCTTCACCTGCGGGCACAGGGCCAACCATGCTGTCGCCGTTCAACACAGGGCTGTCCGCCTTCAGGCGAATCAAACCCCAGGGCTGTCCTCCTTTCGGGTGGGTTCAAGGAGTGGATGCAACACCCCGTTTGAGTTGTTCGAACTGGAGTGATGACGATGACTGGGGGTGCGTCGGTTGCTGAGGTCGCGGCCGCTGCTGGGTGTCGGAGACGGCGTGGGTTGCGGTGGGTGGCGAAAGGCAACGCCGCTGGCTGCCTTGGCCCGTGGGGGTGAAGCGATCGGTGGGAATTCACCCGCCGGCTCGACCAGATGATCGACGACGTCGCCATAGCCGGGCGCAACTCGGCCAAATGGAATGGGCGGGACGTCATCGTTCCGCAGGACCTGCCAATCACCAAAGGCATTCAGGAACGGATGCGTGAATTCGACAAGCTCGCCGAGGCCGAAGAGGTCCGCGAGCTGCTACGTCAGGTGGCGCGGTGGCCACCAGCGGATGTCACCTTCGCTGAGGACACCGAGCAACTGCTGCCCGAGCTGTTCGGCGGGCTCAGCATCGCGCTGGCGCGGACATTCAGGGTGATAGATCCGCCTTTGACGCATCCGACGACCGAGCATTGGGAGCGTGCTTTCGGTCTATTCCAGCTGGTGTTGTGATAGGCGTTCGGAGGCGCGGCATCCGCTCACGTGAGTAAGCCGTGCCGTGGGCAATCGCCACCAGCGGTTTGGCGATGTCAGCTCGGCCCGCGCTAAACATGCTCGGGCTGCCGCTGGGTACGCCACTGGTTACCCGCGATCAGGTCCGCTACGCCAAGCCCGATCCCGACCTGTTTCTCGCCGCGGCGGCGAACGAACACGCGCCTGAGGTGAACTACTCAATGGTCACTGGCTCAATGGTCACTGGGCGCAAGGGCCCGTGGCTAGCGGCTGCATCCCTACACGATCTGAGTACAGCTGAGCGCAGGCGCACCGACTGTGGGAGAATAGCGCGGATCGGGGAAGCAGGAGGAGATCGGCATGGCGGAGCTGATCGAGCTCGGAGTTCCTGGCCTATCGGTCCCCCTGGGTGCGCTGAAAAACCTGTACTGCGTTCCCCCTGACTTGGCTGCTGCCCGGTCGTGACGGCGGCCGGGAATGCGGCCGAACGTGAGGCCGTGTTGCGGGAGCAGCTCGCGTCGTTCCGCCCGCTGCTCACCCTGTCGATGGTGATGACCCGCAGCCGGGATGAGGCCGAGATCCTGCGCATCACCACGACGGCCGTCCCGTCACTGGGTAAATGCCGTCCCGAGGCGGTGTATCTCGACGGGGGCTGGCGGCGTGTCGAGGGCGTCGGTCACCCGGCCAACGCCGAGGCGCTGGCTGCTCAGCTCGCCGAACTCGATCGAGTAGGTACCGTGGTACATGTGCCCGGAGCTTGCTGGGCCTGGGCGTATCCGCTCTCGATCTTGGATGACGAGGTGGGCTTCCTGGTCGTCGGCGCCGACACCGAACCCGATAACCACGTCCAGTTCCTGCTCAACGTGCTGGCACAGCAGGCTGGTGTCGCGCTGGCCAACGCCCGCTTGCATGCGCAGGCCTGGGCCAGCGCCGAACGCGAGCGCGAAGCCGCTGCGCGTGAGCGAGCGGCGGCCGACGGGTTGCGCGCGGCAAACCTGACCTTGGAACAAGCGATGACATCGCTGGCGCAATCATCGGCGGCCCTCGAGTGCAGCGTGGATATTCACGACCGGCTCACCGCGGCGGCCTCCGCTGGTGACGGTCAGGAGGGCATCGCACGCACCCTGCACCAGCTGACTGGGTTGCCAGTCGCTATCGAGGACCGCCACGGCAACCTCACTGCCTGGGCCGGTCCCGGCCCACCCGAGCCGTACCCGAAGCTCAGCCCCGCCCGCCGGGAGCAGATTGTGGCCCGTGCCATTGAGGCCGGGGGCCCGGTGCGCGACCGGGACCGGCTGGTGGCGGTGGCTCAACCGGGCAACAAGGTCCTCGGCGTGGTTGCCCTCATCGATCCGGAC
>JAFASX010000142.1 GCA_019244295.1 Pseudonocardia sp. | reverse complement strand
GAGAAAAAATATGAGGCAAGAGTCGTCGTCGTCGGAGGGCGTTTGTTCGGCGTGACAATTCATGCCCACAGCGAATCGGCTCATATCGACTGGCGAACCGACTTCGGAGCCCTCACCTACGAGATAGTTGATGTACCGGACGATGTGGACAAAGGACTCCAGCGATACATGACGACACTCGGCCTGAGTTACGCCGCTTTCGATTTCTGCATTGATCAGTGCGATCGCTGGATATTTCTCGAATCGAACAGCGGGGGCCAGTATTCCTGGCTAGAGGAGGCGACCGGCGCGCCGATCAATCAGACATTGATTGAATTGCTCGCCGACGGAGCGGCAAATGCTTAGCTGGGAGACCAGGGCCAGGCGCCTGGCGCGTCAACTTGTTGATAAGGGCGTCCTACGCTCGCCTCCTTGGCAACGAGCGGTCGAGGAGGTTCCCCGACATATCTTCGTGCCTACTTACTATGAATATGGGCCCAACGGATGGCGCGCCGCCGACGTATCCGATCACGAGGCTACCGAACGATGGCTAGATCGCGTTTACTCGAACACCGCTCTCTTTATACTTCCTGGCGGTAAGTCCTCGTCGAGCATGCCAGGGCTAATGGTCCGAATGCTCGAATCGCTCGATATCGAGGACGGCAACCGAGTGCTGGAAATCGGAACAGGAAGTGGATACAATTCCGCGCTTCTCTGTCACCACATTGGTGACCATAACGTCTATTCGATAGACATCGAGCACGAACTAGTTTCGCTCGCGCGCGATCGGCTGGCGTCGATCGGCTACCACCCGACCCTCGTTGTAGGCGACGGGGCGGATGGTCTCGCCGAGTATGCGCCTTATGATCGGATAATCGCGACCTGCTCAGTGCCGTCCATTCCGTGGGCATGGGTGCAGCAGGTCACCATTGGTGGCCTCATTTTAGCCGACCTGAAACTGAATGGCCACATCGGCAATTTGGCTCTGCTGTATCGCTACGAAGATCGCGCGGAGGGGCGTTTCTCGGAGCGCTACGGATCATTCATGGCTATCCGCCACTCCGAGTCAAGCCACTCCACCAGGGAGCCATCAGCCGATCGACTCCATATTGAGTCGAGGGCAACGAATTTGGAGCTCCCCAGGCCATGGGAGAACTTCGTTTTCTGGTTCTTCGCCCATATGGACTCAGCACTTCAAATAACCAGCTACGGGCAAGAGATGGACTCCAAGACCGGCCTCCCCGGTAACGCCTGCATGATCGCGGCGGACGGATCATGGTGCGAGATCGAGAAAGAAACAAGAAACAGTGGATCCCGGACAGTATGGCAATCTGGGCCACGCAGGCTGTGGGATCTCATTGAGGCCGCGCACGAACGCTGGACGCGGCTTGGGGCACCCGGCTGGCAACGGTTCGGATTAACAGTAACCGAAACCCGACAAACCGTATGGCTCGACTCCCCTTCTAGCGACCTAAGTTGGATCGCTCAGGTCACCCGGTGGTGACACACTTGAATGTCCGACCTCAACCCATTCCCAGTCCGGATGCGACGACATCCCCAAATGGACCTTTCCGAACCGGTCAGCTCGCCCACCGATCATCAGCGAAATCCGGGCTCCGGTGCTGCGCTTGGCACTGCTACGCGGAACGGTTCATCGGCACCGCCCGCACCGAATGCATCGACCGGATGCTGATCTACCACGAACGGCACGCCCACGCTGTTCTCACCCAGTACGTGCGCCATTTCACTGACCACCGGCCGCACCAGGGACTCAACCAACATCCACCGACCTACGATCCCCACCGAGATCCCCTCGATGCCCCAATCCGCCGGCGGGAAACAATCTACGGCGCTCGTCGGGGTGGATCGGGGCTGAAAGGGCCGTTCTCGCTGGATCGAGGCGGGCGGGACCTGTCATGGGGCAAGAATGGGACAAGAATAGGAGATGTGAAGCAACCGGCGCGACCGGCCGGGATGTGGCTGGTAGTGGCTGGTGCTGTGGCGGTGGCCGGTCTGGTAGCCGGGTTGGCGGTGTTGGCTGGTGTGGAGCCGTACCGAGCGGTGGGTAATGCCGATCCGGGTGTGGTGATTCGGGTTGGCGGGCCGCTGCTGCGGTTGGTTACCGACCTCGCCGCGACCGTATGTACGGGGGCGCTGGCGTTCGTGGTGTTCCTGACCGGCCCGCAGGCCTCGGGCACGGTGAGTGCGTTCGGCTACGCTCAGCTACAGGTTGCCGCTCGGGCGGGTTGGGTGTGGTGTGCGGGCGCGCTCGCGCTGGTCCCGGTCAGTGCGGGGGATGTGGCTGGGGTGTCGTTGGGCACGGTCGCGTCGCCCGAGCATCTTGGTGGCTTGCTGGTGGCGTTGGAGCAGCCTCGGGGGTGGCTGTTGAGCGCCGGTCTGGCTCTGGTGGTGGCGCTGGGTTGTCAGCTCGCGCTGAGCTGGCGGCTCGCGGTCGGGCTGTTCGCGGTATCGGTTTTGGCCCTGATGCCGCCGCTGGTTACGGCCCACGGATCCTCGGATGCCGGCCACGATCTGGCCATCGCGGCAATCCTGATGCACGTGCCGGCCGCGGCGGCGTGGCTGGGTGTGTTGTTCGCACTCGCGCTGCACGCCCGGCGGCGCGGCAGGCTGGAGTTAGAGTTGGCGGTCCGCTACGCGCGGTTGGCCAGCGGATGCCTAGTGATCGTGTTGGTCTCCGGGGTGGTGCTGGATGGCGTACTGATGGCGCCCTCGGCGCCGCTGGGGTCCGGCTATGGTGCGACGTTGCTGGTGAAGGCCGGGATGTGGTTGGTGGCGGCGGGCGGGGTGCTGGTGTTGCGTGGACGGGCGCCGCGCCGGCTGGGCGAGCGGGGTGGGGCGGGGCGGCTTGGCCGGCTGCTCACCGGGGAGCTGTTGGTCCTAGTGGTGGCGTTGGCTCTCTCGGTGGTGCTCACTCATCTTCCGGTTCCTGGCCGGTTCGACCAAGTGGTGGGCACCCAGGACACGTTGCTGGGCTATCGGCTGGCCGGGGCGCCCACGCCGTGGCGGTTGCTCGCCGACTGGCGGGTCGAGCCGTTGTTCGGCTCGCTGGCGGTGGTGCTGGCCACCGGATACCTGGTCGCGGTGGCCCGGGCACACCGGCGGGGTGTGCGCTGGCCGGTCGGGCGCACCGCCAGCTGGCTGGGCGGCTGCCTGGTGTTGCTGCTGGCCACCTGCTCGGGGCTGGGTCGCTATGCGGCCGCGATGTTCAGCATGCATATCGCCAGCCATATGCTGATCTCCATGCTGGTCCCAGTGCTGTTCGCGCTGGGTGGACCGCTGACGCTGGCGCGGGTAAGCGCGCCCGAGGTCGATCCCGCCGGCGCGGTGCCGGGTCTGCGGGAGTGGCTGGCCCTGTTCACCGACTCGCCGCTGATGCGGACCCTGACCCACCCGGTCGTGGCGATCGCGCTGTTTGCCGGGTCACCGTTCGGGTTGTACTTCACCGGCCTGTTCGACCTGTTGGTGCGCTTCCACTGGGGGCATCTGGCCATCGACGCCTGGTTCATGGTGGTCGGCTACCTGTTCGCCTGGCCGCTCATCGGTGTGGACCCCCCGCCCCGCCCGCTGCCCAGCGTGGCCAGGTTGGGGATGTTGTTGGCCGCTATGCCGGCGGACATCCTGTTCGGCGCGCTCGTCATCGACACCCGCCAGGTGATTGGCAACGGCGTCGCGGCGGCGCAGATGTATCAGGCGCTGCACCTGCCCTGGGTCCCTGACCTGCTGGCCGACCAGCGCCTGGCTGGAATCCTGGCTCTGCTCACCGGCGAGCTGTTGCTGCTGGTGATGCTGGCGGTGCTGCTGGCCCGCTGGGGCAAGCTCGACGACTGGATCAAACCCCCGGCCGCGGGCGGCGCGGCGCGACCCGGCCGCCACCCAGCTGCCCACCGCTGAACCCGTCGCGGGTCGGCGCCCGCACTCTTAGTGCCTCAGTGCGCGGTGCTCGTGCTGGCGGTCGTGGCGTCCTCGGCGAAGCGGCGCAGCCGCAGGCTGTTCGACACCACAAACAGCGATGACAACGCCATCGCGCCGGCCGCGATCAGCGGGTTGAGCAGCCCGAACGCGGCAATTGGCAGCGCGGCGAGGTTGTACCCAAACGCCCACACGAGATTGCCCCGGATGGTGCCTAGGGTGGCGCGGGCCAGCCCGACCGCGTTCGGGATAACCCGCAGGTCGGTGCGCACCAGGATCATGTCGGCGGCGCCGATCGCGATGTCGGTGCCGGTGACCAGGGCCATCCCCAGGTTCGCCCCGGCCAGCGCGGGCGCGTCGTTCACCCCGTCGCCGACCATAGCCACCGCGTGGCCTGCCGAGCGGAGGCGGGCGATCACAGCGGCCTTGTCCGCCGGCAGCACCTCGGCGATCACCTCGCCGACCCCGATCTGGTCGGCGACGGCGCGTGCGGTCGCCTCGTTGTCCCCGGTCAGCAGCACCGTCCGCAGCCCCAGCCGGCGCAGCTCGGCGACCGCGCTGACCGCGCTCGGGCGCAGGGTGTCCACCAGCGCGAAGAGCCCGATCACCACGCCGTCGCGGGCGGCGACTACGGCGGTACGCCCCGCGTCTTCCCAAGCCGCGCGGGCGTCGGCGAGCTCGGCGGGCAGCCTGATCCCGGCCTTATTCAACATCCGGGTCGAGCCGACCAACACCCGCTCGCCGTCGAGCACCCCCTGGGCGCCCAGCCCGGGCCGGATGGAGAACGACTCGACGGCAGGCAGCTCACCGAGCTCGTCGCGGGCGAGAGCGCTGATCGCTCTGGCCACGGTGTGTTCGGAGGCATGCTCGACCGCCCCGGCCAGCCGCAGCAGCTCGCTTCGGTCCACCCCGGCCGCGGCGCGCACATCGACGACGGACATTTGGCCCGTGGTGAGGGTGCCTGTCTTGTCCAGTACGACCGTGTCGATGTCGCGCGCGGACTCCAGCGCCTGATGCCCTTTGATGAACACCCCGAGCTGGGCACCCCGACCCGAAGCGACCAGCAGAGCGGTCGGGGTGGCCAAGCCCAGCGCGCAAGGGCAGGCAATGATCAGGACGGCGAGCGCCGCCGCGAACGCCGCGCCGGAAACACCATCGCGCAGCAACCAGCCGGTGAAGGTGAGCGCCGCGAGCCCGAACACGGCGGGGACGAACACCGAGGCGATCCGATCGGCGAGGCGCTGGACACCTGCTTTCTCGGTTTGGGCGCGTTCCACCAGTGCCACTAGCTGGGCCAGCTGGGTGGCGGCCCCGACCCGGTCCGCGCGCACGACCACCCGCCCGTCGAGCGCCACGGTGCCACCGATGACCGCGTCCCCGGCGTACACCTCGACCGGCGCGGACTCGCCGGTCATCGAGCTCGTGTCGATCGCGCACTCGCCGCATTCCACGGTGCCATCGGTGGCGATGGTCTGGCCGGGTCGCACCACGAATCGATCACCGACCCTCAACTTGGACACCGCGACCGCAACCTCGCGGTTGTCCTCGGTCAACACCACCACCTCGCGGGCGGCCAGCTCGGCCAGCGCCCGCAATGCTCCGCCGGCCACGTGTTTCGCCTTGGCCTCGAACATCCGCCCAGCCAGCACGAAGATCGTCACGCCGCAGGCGACATCCAGGTAGACCGAGCCGCTGGGCCGCGAGATCAACTCCCAGATCCCACCGCCGGTCCCACCAACCTCACCATAGGCAAACATCGTGTAGACCGACCAGCAACTGGACGCGAGGATCCCCATCGAGATCAGCGTGTCCATCGACGCCGAACCGTGCCGAGCCCCCTCGAATGCCTTGCGGTGAAACGGCCAGGCACACCAGAACACCACCGGAATTGTCAAGACCAGCAGCACCCACTGCCACCCAGGAAAACGCACCGACGGCACCAACGCAAGCGCTATCGATATGTCCGCGAGTGGTACGCCGACCACCAGTGCCACCACCAGCCGCCGCCACAGATAACCGACCCAGTCCGACGCGGGAGCCAACTCGCCGCCGGCCTCAGCGAGCTCGGTCAGCTCACCGCCCTCATGTCGGCTAAGCGGAGTGGCGGTGTACCCGGCGCGCGCCACCGCGGCGACCAACTGGCCCAATTCGAACGCCCGATCCGCGCGCACGGTCGCGATCTCAGTGGCGTAGTTCACGCTTGCCGACACGCCCTCGAGCCGGTTTAGCTCCCGCTCCACCCGCGCCGCGCACGCGGCACAGCTCATCCCGCCGACGACCAGCTCGATCGACCGTGCCTCGGGCTGGGTTACCGGATCGACCTGGATCGGACCACTCACCGACATCGGTAGCTCAACATCTCCTCATCCGCTTCGACGGCTCCTAGGCTCATTCATAGTCGTGCGGCCGCTGATTGCGCGGCTGCCGGCTATGCAGCGCGGCCAACGTGGCGTTGTAGGCGTCCAGAGCCTTTTGATCGTCATCGAGGTCGGCACCGGCCGCCGTGTCCCCGAGTACCGCGCGGCGCCGAGCGACCTCGAGCCACTCGCCCAGCCCCTGCCGCTCCTGCCCAGCCCGGCCCCACTGGGTGACCACCAGGATCATCAGCATCATCATCAGCAGGTCGCCGGCGAACCACATAACGGCGCCGGCGATGTGCTGATCGGCCAGCGGCGAGGGACCCCAGCCAGCACGCGCGGCCCCGTAAGCCGGCGCCAGCGCCTCACGGGTGAGCATCAGCGCCACCCCGGTCAGTGTGTCCGCGCCCATCCCCAGCGCGAGCAGCACAAACCGCAGCAAAAACGGGGGTGACCATGGGGCGAGCTCGGCGCCGACCAAGGGCAGGAAATACAGCCAGCCAGCAACCAAGTACAGGGCCAGCTCACCCGCGCGAACTCCGCCGTGGGTGGCGGCGGCCTGCTGGAAACCGGTGAGGTGGGTGAACACCACAACAGCGGTATAAACGCACAGCGCGATCAGTGGATGGCTGATCGAGCGCACCACTCGGGAGCCGAGCACACGGTCCAGCCGAGGACCGCCCAGGAGGCGCAGCGGCTGGGCCCACACCAGCAGCACCGCCACCACCATGATCAGCAGCAAGTGCTGGACCATGTGCACCCAAAACAGCGCTTCGCCATAGATGCCAATGGGGCCATCGACCGCGACCAGCAGCACCAACAGTGCCAGCAGCCAGCACCCGGTGCGTCGCCACGGCCAACGTTCCGCACGCACCCCGCGCCCGCCCAGCCATACATAACCAGCGATGGCCAGCGCCACGGCCGCATCCATCACAGGGTGCGGCCGCCAACTGGCCAGCACCATCGCCCAGCTCGCCGCACCCTGGCCCACGACGCCTGATCCAACCTCCGCGTCCGCTAGCAGCCCGTCGCCGCTCCACCGAGCCGGCGACCACGCCCCGCTAACGATGGTAGGCCTCGTTCGCGGCGGGGCAGAGACTTGAGCTAAGGCGATCCGCCAGCCAAAGCGGCGGTAACCGCCATTGCGGGCGGCAACAACGAGGTCATCGCGACCATCGCGGCGCTGCCGCGAAGCTGAGTAGCCAGGGGCGAAGACCGTTCAACCGAGCGCGGTCACCGATCGCGCGGAAGAATCGAGACATGCCCGGGACTCAGAACATGAGCGCGACGTTGGCCGGCCGATCTGTGCGGCGCATCGGCTTCGGTGCCATGCAACTGCCTGGGCCGGGCGTGTGGGGTCCACCCCGTGATCGCAATACCGCGCTGGCCGTGCTGCGTCAAGCCGTCGAGCTGGGCGTCAACCACATCGACACCGCCCAGTACTACGGCCGCGGGGTTTCCAACGAGCTGATCCATTCCGCATTGCACCCCTATCCAGACGACCTGGTGCTGGTCAGCAAGGTCGGCGGCGACCGCGACGACTCGGGTGGCTGGATACCCGCGCAGCGACCCGAGCAGCTGCGCGCCGGAGTGGAGGCCAACCTGCGCGCTTTGGAGGTCGATCAGGTGGACGTGGTCAACCTGCGCCTGATGGACACCGGGCATGAGGTGCCGGGCGAGCAGCGGGCGGACCTTGACAGCCAGCTGGCCGAGATGATTGCGCTGCGAGAGGAAGGCAAGATCGGTGGTATCGGGATCAGCAACGTCACGCTGGACCAGTTGCGCCACTCGCTACCCGCCAGCATCGTCTGCGTGCAGAACCCCTACAGCCTGCTCGACCGTTCCGGGGAGCCGTTACTGGAGCTGTGCACAGAGCACGGCCTGGCCTGGGTGCCGTTCTTCCCGCTCGGATCGGCGTTTCCTGGTGCCGCCAAGGTGACCGAGCACCCAGCCGTCGTCTCGGCGGCCACCGCGCTAGATGCCACTCCCGCCCAGGTGGGGCTGGCCTGGCTGCTGGCGCACGATTCTCATACCCTGCTGATTCCTGGCACCTCGAATCCCCAGCATCTGGCCGAGAACATGGCCGCCGCCGATGTCCACCTCGACTCCGACACGATGCGCATCCTCGACGCTGCTCGATCGTGATCAACGTGAGTGTTCAATTGACCACCAAGTCAGCGTGTTAGCCGACGTGGCGCTCGAGGACGGGTGGCGCGCATCAGAGCGGGAACCAGCTGGTCAAGTTCCCGGACGTGGCGTGTCGCAGTTGAGGTGGTCCCGAGTTGGCTGGGCTGGGTGGGCGCAACCCAAGGCTTCTGCGCCGCGGCCTTGGCGTCCCGCAGGGAGGTGACCAGAATGTCCAGAACAGTCCCGTCTTGGTCGACCGCCCGCCACAGGTAGTGGTTCTTCCCCTGGAAAACGCCGCGATTCCACCCCGCCCGGTGGACCGCGCGACATGGAGGCGACCGGATCACGCGCCGACCGCTCAAGACCCCTCAGTCATCACTCTCCCGCAACTCGCATCAGATGCGACTTGGCAGGCAGATCCAGCCGATACCGCTCGGACGGGTGAAAGCCCTGGTGACCGGCCCTCCTCAACCTCGGGTGTGCACTCGGTCGCCGGCAATCAGGTCCGCCTGAGCCTCGATCAGGCTCCCTGCGCCGACCGCGAAGTACATGCCATGCCACCACTGCTCCATGATGAGTGCCGCGATCGCCTCGCTAATGGGGCGTTTGAAGTCGCCTGCGTGGCCGGACCGCATAACCTGGGCAAAGTGGTGGCAGTAGGCGCGGTCCATGTGCTTCAGGAAACTCGCGGGAGAGATTCTCCCCTCTCTCAGCAACCAAGGGACAACGAACTCATAGTCGACGATGTTCATGGGCAGGACGCCGCTCGTCACGGCGTCACAGACAACGGCATGCAGGCTGACAGAGCCGGTATGGCGGATACCGTCGACATCAACACTGAACGGCAAGTCTCGGCGTGGGACATGGACCCGCGACCTGCCAACCGGCGTGGTCGGAGTCAGATCCTCTGCATAGCAGTCCGCGAGCTGGCCGGACGCGTACAGGTCTCGCTCTTGTGCCGCACCACACAAGTCGGCGGCGAGGGAATAGTACCGCCACACATCATGACGGTGATCGCCCAGCAGCCATGGACCGACGGCCAAGACCGCCATGCATGCGGCGTAGCGCTCCGCGCGGACGCCGGCCGCCTCCGTCCAATGCGTGTTGAACATCCACACGGTCCGCTCGTAGCAGTCGAGCAGGTCCGACATGGCCACCGAGCCCCGGGTGAGCGCGAGAACCGACTGGCCGCATTCTTGATAGCGCAGGTCGGGTCCGAGGTCGGCCCAGTCGGCAACAAGGCCGGTGAGCATCATGTCATCGCGGCCACAGGAACCGGGCATGAATGAGAGGTAGTACGTGAAATAGCCGCTGTCGACGGCTTTGAAGTCGCGCCAAAGGTCTCGGTCGCGGTAGACCCAGGCGGCCAAGCCGCTTGTGGGCAGATCGTGGCTATCGGCTTCGTCTCGTCGTTTGCTGTCGAAGAAAGCAAGGTCGGCTGCCACGTGCGCCCGCCGTGCCTGCAGGTCGGGGGGAAGGTCCGGCATATCCCAGAGCGCCAGGATTTCGTCTTTCAGGTTACTCTTCACATCCCCGTAAGCGGTGTCGACATTATACTCGAGGTAGAAGCCATAGATGAGCATGACGACATAGTCCTGACGCCAGTCATCGTAGATGTCCGGCATCAGGCCTCCTCCCCAAATGCCAGCTGCAAAATTCGGATACGCCGCCACTCCCTGAAGCCCGAACTCCTCCATGACGGCGGCCCACTCCGCAGTGCCGCACGAGGCGAGATTCGACTTGGTGGACCGACCCGCATTCTCAGCGAACCGAGCCCGACCGATCAGTGTCCCCACACGATCCGCACCGACTCTGAGGGGGACCAGCCCAACCCGCCCTGAGGCGCTCATCCCGGCGCCGGTGCCGCGGATGCCGCGGATCTCGGCGAGCAGGGCTCGTCCGTGCTCGACCATCTCCCCACATTCCATCATCCACGGCGCGTACTGTCCTCCCCATGCGGCCGGATCGCGTCTCATCGTTGCCAGGGTCCCCTCCGGGTCGTAGACCCAGCCGTCGGGACGCTGTGATGCCGGGCTGTGGGCCAGGCGACGGCGCACTGCCGCGACATGAGCTGCCAGGGCGGAACCGGCCGCGCGCTTGCGGGTCCATAGCACGTCCAATCGGGCGGGCGCACCAGGCTTGGTGTCCGC
>JAFASX010000111.1 GCA_019244295.1 Pseudonocardia sp. | reverse complement strand
ATCACTGGGCGCCGCGCGGCACGGTCGTGCCACGTCGATCAACAAGGGGTATGAAGCGCCGCACCCAGCGGTCAATGGTCACGTGATCGACGGTGATGCCCCGCTCGGCCAGCGGCTCCTCGACATCGCGAGAGGACAGGCCATACCGGAGCTACCACCGCACCGCCAGCACGATCACCCCCGGGGAAACCGGAAGCCGGTGAACGCCGATGGTGGCGAAAGGACCGGACGAACACAGCGGATACAGCCCATGAGCTTGAGCATGCCCGAACAACGTCTTCCCTCTGTGCAACAGTCTCCCCACGCCCACACCCAACCCAATGATCAACAAACCCAACCTTGATCATCCAGTGATCAACAAGAATTTCAGTCGGTGGATCCAGACATCCAGGGTGAGTTGTTCCGCCGGTTTGCGCTGGTCATCCAGAGAGCCGGGTCTGCCCGAACCTATGTATCGACCCGCTTGGGTGCCGTCGTGGGGCACTACGCGATCTCATTAGCGGCTGTTTCGAAAGCAAACGCCCCAGTCAGAGTCGGCAAGGCGATGCCAGAGCGTCGCTATCGCGGATCAGGTCGGGGTCCGGGCCCTGCTTGCCCATGCGTCCGCCGAGCCGGCGGCCAAGTTCTATGCACGGTTCGACTTCGAACCTTCCCCGACCGATCCGCGCTAGCTAGGCCGCGAGTGCGGAGCGGACTTGCGAGAACGACGGGTTGGTCGCGACGCGACCGTCCGGGAACACCACGGTCGGTACGGTCTGGTCACCGCCGTTCACCTGCTCGACGAAGGCCGCCGCGGCGGGTTCGCGTTCGATGTCGATCTCTCGGTAGGCAATGTCAGCCTCGTTCAGCTGTAGCTTCAGCCGGCGGCAGTATCCGCACCACCGGGTCGTGTAGATGGTTAGGTCGCCCATGTTCCGAGCAACACCGCGGAGCGGCTGTCGCTTCCGTCTCTGGTGTGACAATGATCACCTCACTTTGGTTAACACACTGACCGCCGCCGGCTTGTCGGAGTGGCTTGCGAGAATGCTCAGGTGCGCGAGCCGACCGCTGATCTGGACCCCGAACAACTGGCCGCTGTCACCGCGCCGCGCGGGCCGGTCTGTGTGCTGGCCGGTGCGGGTACCGGCAAGACCCGTACGATCACCCGGCGCATCGCGCACTTGGTCGGTGCCGGTCATGTGGCCCCGGGGCAGGTGCTCGCGGTCACGTTCACCGCGAGGGCGGCCGGTGAGCTGCGCGCCCGCTTGCGGGTGCTCGGCGTGGGCGGGGTACAGGCGCGCACCTTTCATGCCGCCGCGTTGCGCCAACTGCGCTACTTCTGGCCCAGGGCGGTCGGTGACGATCCGTGGCAGCTGTTGGAAGGCAAGCTTCGGGTGGTCGGCCAGGTCGCGCACCGGGCGGGCGCGGACACAAACTCCGAGTCGCTGCGCGACCTAGCCAGCGAGATCGAGTGGGCCAAGGCCAGCCTGGTCACCCCGGAGAGCTACCCGGCCGAGGTTGCTAGGGTTCGCAGGGAGACGCCGGCCGCGCCCGAGCTGGTGGCGAGTGTGTACGACGGTTACCAGAAGCTCATGGTCGACCGTCAGCTGCTGGATTTCGACGACCTGTTGCTGCACACGGCCGCCGCGCTGGAGACCCACGCGGAGATTGCCGTCGAGTTCCGGGAGCGCTACCGCTGCTTCGTGGTCGATGAGTACCAGGATGTCACGCCACTGCAACAGCGGTTGTTGGATGCCTGGCTCGGCCATCGTGACGATCTCACTGTTGTTGGTGACGCGAATCAGACGATTTACACATTCGCTGGGGCGACCCCGCGCTACCTGCTGGACTTCTCCCGTCGGTTCCCGGAGGCAACCGTGGTCCGGCTACAGCGCGACTACCGGTCTACCCCACAAGTGGTGTCGTGTGCCAACCGGGTGATCTCCGCCGCGCGAGGTCAGCCGGCCGGCACTCGGCTGCGGCTGATCGGGCAGCTCCCGCCGGGCCCTGAGCCGACGTTCTCCGAGTACGACGACGAACCAGCAGAAGCTGACGCGATCGCGGCGGAGATCAAGAGTTTGACCCAAGATGGCACGCCCGCGAGCGAGATCGCGGTGTTGTTCCGGGTCAACGCCCAGTCCGAGGTGTACGAGCGCGCGCTGGACGAGGCCGGTGTGCCTTACCAGGTGCGCGGCGGTGAGCGGTTCTTCACCCGGGCGGAGGTGCGCCAGGCGATGCTCGTGCTGCGCGCCGCCGTCGGATCAGATGATGGCGGGCCAGACGATGGCGGGCCAGACGATGGCGGGTCGACGTTGGTGGACACGGTGCGGGCGGTGCTGGTGCCGCTCGGCTTGACCGACGAGCCCGCCGCCGGGACGGCGGGTCGGCAGCGGTGGGAGTCGCTGCGGGCGCTGGTCGGGCTGGCCGAGGAAATGACAGCCGTGACGCCCGAGACCGACCTGGCCCGATTCGTCGACGAGCTGGCCACCCGGGCCGAGGCGGCGCACCCGCCGGTCGTGCAGGGCGTGACGCTGGCCTCGCTGCACTCGGCCAAGGGTCTGGAGTGGGACGTGGTGTTCCTGGTCGGGCTGGTGGACGGCACGCTGCCGATCCAGCATGCCGACGGCGACGACGCCAAGATCGAGGAGGAACGCCGGCTGCTTTATGTGGGGGTGACCAGAGCTCGTCGGCACCTCGCGGTGTCCTGGGCGCTGTCCCGGGCGGCCGATGGGCGGCGCAACCGGCGACGCAGCCGGTTCCTGTACGGAGTGATCCCAGACAGCCACCCGTCGGCCCGAGTACCGGTCGGCCGGGGCGGGCCGAAACCGACATGCCGGATCTGCGGCGCGCCCCTGGCCGGGGTGGAGGCGGCGAAGCTGCGCCGGTGCCCGGACTGCCCGGCCGATCTCGACGTCGGCCTGCTGGAGCGGCTCAAGGCGTGGCGCAGCGCGATCGCCAAACAGCAGCAGGTGCCGGCGTATGTGGTGTTCACCGACGCCACCCTGACCGCAATCGCCGAACACCGCCCGGCCGACGCGGCCGCGCTGGTCGCCATCCCCGGCATCGGCGCCCGCAAGCTGGACCGTTACGGCACGGATGTGCTCGCGCTGGTCGCCGCTCCGCCAGACTGAACGGCTATAGCTCGTACGGATCGGCGGGCTCGGGGATTTCGCGCACCCCGTCTGGCAGCACCGTCAGCAGCACCCGCTTGTCGTCAACTTTCATGAACCGCGCGGTGAGCTCGTACCACTGCCCGGTGGACGGCGGCGGTGGCGGCGAAGTCGGCCAGGTTAGATCCACCGACATCAGAAACGCATCGGCCGCGCAGCACCAGATCACATAGCGGGAAATAGTCGCCGATCCCGGCCCCCCGCGCGGCGGTGTCAGAAAACCCTGTATCCGCAGGCGCTGCCCGCGCAGCGTCTCGCCGTCGTGGCTCAACCCGCGTTGGGCGACCTCAAGCAGCCCCAGCGTGGCGACGCCATCCGGTCCGACCCGCAGTGGCGCGTACGACGAGTCCGGTACGTCTGATGCGGAGACGACCCCACTGTCGTCCGCGCTGTCCGCCGCCGCGGTCGTGGCGTTCAAACCCGGGTGCGGCACGGCGTAAGCCAGCAACAACGGCACCGCCACCAGCAGGGACACCAGGCTGAATCCGTGATCATGACCCGCTCTGATCGCGGCTGGCCACGGCGCGCGGAACACGGTCACCGCGCCGGCGAGGATCAATACAACGGCCGCCGCGAGCAAATAAGGGCCCATGGTCGGACGGACGTAGGCGACGTGGGCGCCGACCAGGACCACCTTGCCGACCACAGCCCCGGTCAGTATGGCGAGGAAACCAGCGATCCACCTGCTCACCGAATCATCACCCCGACCGAGGCCGCGGCCAGCACGGCAACCACGAAGGTCAGCGGGGCGAACCGCAGTGCCATCCGGCGGCCGAACGTGCCGACCTGCAGCGCGATCAGTTTGACGTCCACCATCGGGCCTACCACCATGAATGCCAACTGCGCGGTGACCGAGAACTGGCGGAAGCTGGCCGCCAGAAACGCGTCCGCCTCCGAGCACACCGCGATAGCCACCGCGAGCAGAGCCAACGCGAGCACCCCCACCGGGCCGAGGGTAGCGGCGGCATTGGCCACGGTCCTGGGCAGCAGCGCTTGCAACGTCGCCGCCAGGCCCGCGCCGATCGTCAGGTAGCCGGCCGAATAAGCGAAGTCCTCGGCGACGGTTCCCGCCAGCACCACCATTCGCCGGCGCCCAGGTGTATACCGGGCGTGAGCGAAACGCTTCGGCAATGAAATCGGCACCCCCAACCGAGCCCAGAGCAACCCGACCGCGGCCGCCGCGAGCCAGGAAGCGACGAATCGGGCGATCGCGATTTCCGGACGCCCGGGAAACGCGACCAGGGTGGCGGTTAGCACGACCGGGTTCACCGCGGGCGCGGCGAGCAGGAACGCCAGTGCCGCGGGCCCGGGCACCCCCAAGCCGAGCAGCCGGGCGGCGACCGGCACCGAAGAGCATTCGCAGCCCGGCAACAGCGTGGCGGCGCCGCAAGCCACCGGCACGCCAAATGCCGGCCGGTTCGGCACGAGCCGACGCAGCACCGAGGGGTTGACGAACGCGGTGATCGCCGCCGACACGCACACTCCGAGCACGAGGAAAGGCATCGCCTGCAGGACGAGCGCGACGAAGACCGTGATCCACCGCGTCCGTTGGCCCGCGTCCGCCTGGGCGAGCAGCAGTACGCACCAGCTGGTGACCAGCACCGCGATCAGGGCCGCCGGCCAACGCGATCGGCGCGCTCGGCGAGCTGGGGATGCCGCGTTCAAGGGCGTTAACGCTATATTCAACCGCCAAATCCTTGATCTATCCGGCAGTCGTGGTTCATTGAGATGACTGGATCAAGCTGACCCCGGCGGGCACCCAGCGAGCGAGGAGGACGAGTGAACCACGTGCGGGCGTCATGGGCGGCGAAAGCGGTGACGGTGGTCGGCTTCGCGGCGATCGTGGCGGGCGCGGCGTGCAGCCCCGATCCGGGGACCAGTACCGCCCGAGGCCCTTCATCCGCTTCCCAAGCCATCCCGTTGGTCTCCACCAGCGATTTGCCGGCGGCCAGACCCAACGAAATTCACCTTTTCGGGTTCAACGACTTCCACGGTAACTTGCAGCCGCCGGAGGGTTCCGGCGGCAAAATCGCGGGTTACCCGGCGGGTGGTGCCGCCTACTTCGCCACACACATGCGCAAGCTAACCACCGCGTACCCGGACAACGCCATTCTGTTGGCTGGGGACGACATTGGGGCGAGCCCGCTGGCGTCGGCGTTGTTCCACGACGAGCCTTCGATCAAGTTTTACAACCGGTTAGGCGTGCGGGCGTCGTCGGTCGGCAACCACGAGTTCGATCATGGTATCGCCGAATTGACCAGGATCACACAGGGCGGGTGCGCGCCCGATGGATGCGAGCCCGGCGATTCGTTCACCGGGGCCGCGTTCACTTATCTCGCGGCCAATGTCACTGATGCGGCCGGCGCGCAGCCGCCTGGCCTCAAGCCATGGACCATGATCGAAGTCGGCGGGCACAAGATCGGGGTGATCGGCGCGGTCACCAAGGACACGGCCAACATCGTGCTGCCGCAGGGCATCAAGGGCTACAGCTTCGGTGACGAGGCGCAGGCCGTGAACAAGTACGTGCCCGAAGCCAAGGCCGCCGGAGCCCAGACGATCGTCGTGCTGGTGCACGAGGGCGGACAACAGACCACCCCGGTCGGCTCGGACGCCGATTACAACAAATGCGACAACATCACGCCCAAGGCGACCGAGCTGGCCACCCAGATGGACCCGGCGGTCAGTGTGATCTTTTCTGGGCACACCCACCAGCCCTACGTCTGCTCCATCGCCGGCAAGCTGATCACCCAAGCCTCCTTCTATGGCAAGCTGATCACCGATGTGAGCTTGACGTTCGACGGCGACAAGCTGGTCGACAAGAAGGCGGTCAACCGCGTTGTGACCCGAGACGTCGTACCGGACCCCGAGGTCGCGAAGTTGGTCGACTTTTACGGCGAACAGGTCAAACCACGAATCAACCGGGTGGTCGGGACGATCAGCGCGGACATCACCAAGAAACCGTTTCCCGGGGGCGATACCCCGATGGGTGACCTGATCGCCGACTCGATGTTGGCCGCCACCAAGGACACCGACCGCGGCGGCGCGGTCGCCGCGTTCATGAACCCCGGTGGAGTGCGAGCGGACCTGGTCGCCAAGGCAGATCCGACCAACACCAGCGAGCAGCGCAAAGACGGCGAGGTCACCTACGGCGAGATCTACACGGCCCAGCCGTTCACCAATCAGGTGGTCACTCTGGCGCTCACCGGCCAGCAGATCCTCGCGCTGCTGGAAGAGCAGTGGGACAATCCCAGCCAGCCGGCAACCTTGGACGTCGCCGGCCTGACGTATGCCTACCTCGGCGCGGGCGAGAAGGAGCACAAGATCGTCGCAAGCAGTGTGACCATCGGCGCTCAGCCGCTCAACCCGGCCGGGGTTTACCGGGTTGCCACGAACAATTTCCTCGCCAGCGGCGGTGACGGGTTCATGGTCTTCAAGCAGGGCAGAGACGAGGTGGCCGGACCGATTGACCTCGACGCGCTGGAGGCGTATTTCAAGCAGGTCGGCACGGTCTCGCCGCCGTCCACCGGGCGGATCACCCCGCAATAGTTGGGCGCGGTAAATCAGTTGCCCCCTGGGAAGGCGGGCTCCTAAAGTCAGGGCGCATCGGGAGGTTTCTTCCCGGGCAGATGTTCTGACGCAATCCCGGCGCGGGTTTGGTCTCGCGATCGGCAAGGTCGGAGGGGGTGGGTCGCGTGGCGATCAACAGCCGTATCGGTCACCTCGCCTGCCTAGCCACCGGCTCATCGGCTTCTTGGCTCGGCCAGTTAACCGAGCCCGCCGCATGGCCGCGCCAAGGGGCGAAGTATGTCCTCAGCCGCGCGTTCGTCGTCGATATCCCGATGACCGATCTGCTACGTGTGTCCGCGTCGGAGCGATGCCCTTGACCTGTCAAGGACGCTCAGCCTGTTCTTCTTGAAGGCCGCGGACCCGTAGTCGGGACCGTGGCCTTCGTATTTTTCGGCTCCGGTCTCTGTCCTCACAACAGCTAACCGCTCACGAAGCGAGGAGGAAACGCTGTGTTGGTGCGGAACGTTCCGCTGGACGGCGGAACGGTGACCTCGAGCCCGGACGGTGACCCTGAATCCGGGCTCGGTGGGTTACTCGACGTGGCAACCCACGCCGGGTCAACTCTGCCCTGCCGGGAGGCGGGGGACGCCGATCTGTGGTTCGCCGAATCCCCAGGGCAACTGGAGATCGCCAAGGCGCTCTGCGGCGGGTGCCCGGTGAAAGCCGAGTGCCTGGCCGGAGCGGTGCGGCGGGGCGAGCCGTGGGGTGTCTGGGGTGGCGAGATCTTCGAACGGGGCAACGTAGTGGCGCGCAAGCGTCCTCGAGGCCGCCCGAGCAAAGCGGCGCTGGCCCGTGATCGTGAGCTAGCCGTCGCCGGGGTACCGCTGCGACTCACTGTCACTCAACCACGGCGCCCGCGAGCGGGCGCGGCCTAACCGTTGATCACCGCACAGCTTCAGGCGCTGGTTGTGCGGTGATCTCGGCGATCATTGCCACGGCGAGCTGTCGGCCAGCGGGAGGCCTTCGGTGATCGCGGGCTGCCAGCGGGACACGATCTCGCGCAGCGCTACGTCGGCTTCGAGCTGGCAGAGCATACCGAGGCCGCCGAAGGTGACCCGGTGAATCAACAGGTGCTGGGCCGGGAGGTTCAGCGCGCGGCTGGTGCGAAACTCCGGGCCGCGGAAGTCGCCAACCCGTTCCGCCTGGTGGCGCAACCAACGGCGGGTGAACCGAAAACGTTCGGTACGTAGTGGTTCCGCGAACGGAGCCAGGTAGGCCAGCACGTCCTCAGGGTCCAGGCGCATCCCCGGCCGGACGAATCCCTCGTCGCGCAGCCGCGCCATCAGCTGTTCGGACTGCCCGCGCAAGGCCATCGCGGTCATGTCTTCCAGCACCTCGGGCAGGCCGTTCGGCAGCCGGGCCACCGAGCCGAAGTCGAGGACGATCAGTCGTCCGTCGGCGCTGAGCTGGAAGTTGCCGGGGTGTGGGTCGGCGTGCAGCAGCCCGCACCGAGACGGCGCCGAGTAATGGAATTCAGCGAGCAGCCGACCGACTTCGTTTCTGGTCCGCTGGTCCCCCTCGCGGGTGATCGCCGAGACCGGGGTGCCGGTGACCCATTCGCTGACGATTACTTTCGGTGCCGAGGCCACCACCTTGGGCACCAGGATCTCCGGGTCGCCGTCGAACGCGGCGGCGAACGCCCGCTGGTTGTCGGCTTCGTCGCGGTAGTCGAGCTCCTCGGTCATGCGTTCCCGCAGCTCCGCGATCAGCGGTTTGATCTCTATGCCGGGCATCACCGGCTGTAGCAGGCGGCTGAACCGGCCGAGCTGCCGCAGATCCGCACGCAACGCTTCGTCTGCGCCCGGGTACTGCACTTTCACCGCGACGTCTCGCCCGTCGTGCCATACCGCCCGATGGACCTGGCCGATACTGGCCGCCGCCGCCGGCCGGTCGTTGAAGCTGGCGAACCGCTGGCGCCAGTTACGGCCGAGCTGCTCGGCGAGTACCCGGTACACATCGCGAGACGGCATTGGGGGCGCCGCGCTCTGCAGTTTGGTGAGCGCATCTCGATAGGGACCGGCGAGCTGGGGCGGCACGGCGGCCTCGAAGACGCTCAGCGCTTGCCCGAACTTCATGGCCCCGCCTTTGAGCTCGCTGAGCACCGCGAACAGTTGCTCCGCGCTTTTCGCGGCGAGCTCGGCGGAGATCTGCTCTTGGTCGCCGCCGACGAGCCGCCGGCCCCATCCGGCGGCCGCGCGTCCAGCTACTCCGAGTGGGAGGCTAGCGAGTTTCGCGGTCCGTTGGGCCGCGCCGCGAGGTATGTCGTTCACGGTGGTGATTGTCCACTTCCTGTCCACTCGACGCACGATCTTTGTGCGGGTGCGGCGTGATGCCGCGTTTTTTCGAGGTTTTAGTCGCGAATGCGTTGGGTGCCCCCGAAGCCGCGCCGCAGTCGCATCCAGGATGCGACTGCCATCGATGGCGGCGCAACGTGCCCCGTTTTGTGTCGAGCTCCAGCACGCCATCAAGAGTAGGGGGAGCGGGCCCGGCAGTGATCATCGCATCCATCGCCATCAGCGCCTGCTCGGTGGCAATGGCGGCGGTAGCGGCGCAGGTGGCCTGACTGCCCGAGCCGACTCGCCCAGCCAGGTCAGCGGCCACCGTTGGCCAGCGGGAATCCCGCTCGGCGCAGTGCAGATCGATACAGCGCAGGCACGCCGACCGCCCGGGCAGCACCAACGGGCCGATGAGCCCTACACCGTCGACCACCCGCACCACAAGATGCGGCACCTGCCGGATCAGCGAAGAGGGCCGGGCGGGATGCAACATATCGGTGAGCACCGCGAGATCCAGCCGGCCGCGCGGCACACCTGACTCGCAGCGCACCTCCGGCGCGACGCGACGCACCGCCTCAATGGCCGCGACCTGGCGCGGATGACCTCGTTCGCTTGACGCGAACGCACCGACGTCTTCGGCCAGCACCGTGCCCGAGGTAACCACCGCGATCCGGCCCACCCCGGCCAGGGCAAGGGCCGCCGCCACCGCCGCGACCAGCGGACCGTTCCCCGTGACCAGCGCGGTCGAGCTGGCTCGAGCCTCGGCCACCCGCCGCGGCCCGGCCGCGTCGACGAGCGCCCCGGCGGCATGCAACTCGGCCAGCGCGCCCCGTACCGCGGCCGCATTCACGCCGGCCCGGACCGCGCGCTCCACCACATCGTCCACCCGCTGACCGCCGTGCCACCCCACCAGCAGCTGACGCAGCTCCGGGCAGCCACCGCTCAGCTCGACCGCACCGCCCGGACCCACGCCGAACTGCAGCGCCTCAGGAGCCCGCCGCAGCACCGGATGGTGTGGCCGGGGGGTCAGCGCACTGGGCAGCGAGTCCGATAGCGAGCCGGTTGTCGAGATCGTCACGCTGAAGATCGTGCCAGATTAGCCCGCCGCGTGACTGGAATTGTCCACAGGCGAGGGCAGCGCGGTGGACAATTTTCGCCGCGCCTCAGCTGGCGTTGTCTGGGCCGCCCGTTGTGTCTGGGTGGCCGTGACCATCGGCCGGATCGGTTCCCCGTTCGGCTTGCTCGGCCCGCTCCAGCTCAGCGATCGGGTCTGAGTCATCACCGGTGACTCGGTAGGCGAAAGCGGTGGGATTGTCCAGGTCGTCGGATGAAGGCATGAGATCGGGATGGGCCCAGACCTGGTCTCGGCCCACGATGCCGCGCTCGGCCGTCACCGACCGCCACAGCTCGACGGCCGCGCGTACCCGACGTGGCCGCAGCTCCAGGCCGACCAGGGTAGCGAAGGTCTGCTCGGCCGGACCACCAGAAGCCCGCCGGCGGCGTAACGTCTCGTCCAGCGCCGCCGCGCCAGGCAAGCGGTCGCCAACGGCCGCGCTCACCACGACCTCCACCCAACCCTCGATCAGGGCCAACAGCGTCTCCAACCGGCTGAGCGCGGCTTGCTGGGCGGGGCTGGTCTGCGGTTCGAACAGCCCGGTACGCAGGGCATCTTCCAGCGCGCCAGGGTTAGCGGGATCCATATTCCTGGCGATGTCTTCAATGCGCGAAACATCCACCCGAATGCCCTGGGCGTACTCCTCGACCACACTGACCAGCCGCTGGCGCAGCCAGGACGCGTGGCTGAACAATCGGTGGTGCGTGGCTTCCCGGGCGGCCAGGTACACCATGACCTCGCTGGCCGGGCGGTCCAGCCCAGCGGTGAACTTCTCGACCGCCGAGGGCAGCAGCGCCGCCGTCCCCTCTGGCCCCAGGGGTAAGCCGATGTCGGTCGAGGTCAGCACCTCGGTACCGAGCTGAGCGAGCCCGCCGCCGAGCTGGCTGCCGAAGGCAAGGCCGCCCATCTGCCCCAGCATGGTCAGCATGGGGCCTGCCGCCTGCCTAGCCTCCTCGGGAAGACCCTCCACCCAGGCACTGGACATCCGCCGGGCAACGGGATCACACAGCCGCCGCCAGGTCGGCATGGTCGCGTCCACCCAGTCTCTCGGCGACCACGCCACAACGGTGCGCGCACCCGCCGGAAATGAGGTGGCCGGGTCAAGCCACATCTCGGCTAGGTTGAACGCGTCGGCGACCGCCTTGCGTTGGTCCCGGCTTACCCGGGACGACCCGCTCAGCTGCTGGCCGGCGATCTGCTTGGCTAACTCGTAGTTGACCGGCCCGGTGGAGGTGCTGGCGTTGCTGAGCATCTGGCCGAGTTGGCTGAGCATCTGGCCGAGCTGCCCCATGTCGAAGCCACCGGCGCCGGGCGTGCCTGGCATCGGCAGGGCGAATCCACCGGGCAGGCCGGGGATGGGACCGGTGGTGAACCCGAAGCCGAACGGCTCGGTGGGGCCGGTACCTTCGCCGCGATCAGCGCCGCGGCTGGCGTCACGGTCTGCGTCACGGTCGCGGTCGGACGGACCGAATCCGAACGGGGTGTCACTCATACCTCTACGGTACGCGGCGGTGGCGCGCATGTCCGAAGAGATCCGCCGTAGGCTATACAGGTGAGTCGTCGCTCCAGGACTTTCGTGCTCGGCCTGCTTGTGCTGCTCGTGGCCGGGCTGGTCGCCGGTCTCGCGCAGGTGCCGCTGGTCGCCCTCGGGCCGGGGCCGAGCTTCGACACTCTGGGCGAGGTCGAAGGCAAGACCGTGGTCAGGGTGGACGGTCGGCGTACTTATCCGACGACTGGCCATCTCAACATGACCACCGTCGCGGTTACCGACGGGCTAACCGCCCTCACCGCGCTGCGCTTCTGGGCCGATCCCACCCGGCGAGTGGTGCCCAGAGCGGCAATTTACCCGCCGGGGGAGTCGGACGAGCAGGTCGAGCGGGAGAACGCGCGGCAGTTCAGCAACTCGGAGACCAACGCCGAGGTCGCCGCGCTCAGCTATCTCAAAGAGCCGATGTTGAACCCAGTCAAGGTGGTGGTCGAGGGCACAGTCGACGGCGGCCCCTCGGCTGGTGTGCTGCGCTCGGGCGACCAGCTGCTCACCCTGGACGGGATGCCGCTGGTCTCCGCTGCCCAGGTCACCCAGCT